>CAZUAH010000408.1:0-12636 GCA_964617665.1 uncultured Pirellulaceae bacterium | reverse complement strand
TTTCGCCCAAAGTATTGTGGCAACGATTGTACACTGGCCGTTCAGCCCGCTGACGCTGCCGACGGTTGTGTTGCAGGCCCCGAACAACCCGCTTCCATTCGAGCGTACCACGTGGAAACGATTATCAATCTGTGGAACGAGTTGGACCAGTTGAGTCAATCGGCGATTGCCGTGGGGGCCGTGCTGGTCGTGTATCTTCTCATCCGTTGGCTCGTGCTTCATAGGATGGAGCGGTTAGCAACCCAGACGTCCAACGATCTGGATGATCGGCTCGTTGATTTCATCAAACAGTTCCTCTGGTTGATCGCGTTGTTCGTGGCTGCGCTTCTGGCATTGCGGATCAACAACATCGAAATCACACCGCTGTTGGCCGGAGCCGGTATCGTCGGGATCGCCGTTGGGCTCGCGGCGAAGGAGCTTCTGGCCGACGTCCTTTCCGGCGTCTTCCTCATCGCCGATCGACCGATCCGTGTGGGCGACCGCGTGAAGATCGAGAGCATTGGCCGCCACTGGGGCGGATGGGGCGACGTCCTCGACATCGGCATGCGGCGGACCCGAATCCGCAATACCGATGGCGTGGTGGTCAACTATCCCAACTCGCTGTTGTCGAACTCGGTCATCACCAATTTCTCATCTGAAGAGAAGCCGGTCCGCGTGAGGATCCGTTTCCAGGTAGGCTACGACGCCGACATCGACCTGACCCGCAAAGTGGCCATCGAAGCGATCTACAGCGTACCCGCAGTGATTCCGGAGTCGGCCAGCATCGTCGTCCGCTCGCTGTGGGATGACAGCCAAGGCCATCTCATGGCCGGTGTACTGGTCGAAGGCCGTTACCGGATCGAAGACGTCCGTAAGCGAACTGTCGTTCGTTCTGAAGTGCTGGAGAAGCTCCTAACGGCCCTGCAGCAGAACGGCATCCCCATGGCCTCGCAACCGGTGCAAATCACGCAAGGCGATTGAGCGTCTAGCAATGGGTGTCCTTACCCGATGTCCCGGCGCCCGAAGCTACTTCCCAAACCACTTCTTTCGCTTGACATAGCATTTGCGCGATTGGTCAACGACCAGGGGGTGGTCGTGCTTGTCGAGCAATCCATAGAACGGATCCATGATTAACTGCCTCTCGGCGGTCGTGATCGGCACGGCCCAAAGAACTTGAAGCGGCGCATCCTCAATCGAAACCGATTCACAGATGTCGTGGTCAGTTTCGATGATCGGGGGAATGAAGACATAGCAGTCGAGCACCGAGCCATCGAAGATCGGTTGCGGCGGTTGCCCGTTGGTCATCGTTGATCCATACGCGAACCAAATGTCTTGCTTGTAGGGCAATTGCGCAAGGAACCGGAGTAGGTCGACGTATTCTTCCGTCGCCTCAGCAACGTAAAGCACGAGTTCCGCTCGCGGGGAACATGGTCCCGGCGGAATTGGCATCGGATTGTCACTCATTCCGCTTGTGATCAACGTTGTAAAGTCCCGGTCACCGTGCGGCGGATGAACGTACACATCGATGTGTGGGGCGATCGGCATCAGCTCATGATAGACTTGCGAGTAGGGTCCGAACCGGCTGATGTACTCGGCTTCGCGCTTTTCGACAAACGGCAGAGTCGACTTTTCGGGAAATCCGAATGTAGCGCCACCAAGGTCAAGTGGATCTTCATCGGCCGTCGGAAACGACAGGCCCTTGATGTTTTCGGCCTTCACCCACTTCTTGCCATCGGGGCTGATAGCGGAAGTCGGCTTGATCTTCCCGGCAGCGACAAGTTGCCGCAGCTTGTCGGACGAAAACGGTCCGGCTTGGCCTTTTGACGTCTTCACAAACCATTGCTGTGCCATTGGGCGTCCTGTCTTCTGGCTGGTTGGAGCCGAAGCGCCGGCGTCTGGCAGCATGCTCGCAGATGGCTTCTCACCGGCGCGACGCGTAACAACACGGAGAGAAAACGATCCAGGTGTCAAACCTCCGGGTACTTCCACGGTGCTCGGTAATCGCGACGGAGCAGCTTATTGGCCTCGGGGTCGTCGGGGATGACCTCTTCCTCGCCGTCCCACTTGATGCTGCGGCCTAGTTTCAGCGAGAGCATGCCTAGGAGGCTCATGTTGGTCGAGCGGTGGCCGATCTCGATGTCGCATATTGGGTGCTCGCCACTCTTGATGCACTTCAGGAAATCGGCCCACAGCTCAGGGATGTTCTGTTCGTCTGGCTTGTGCAACTGTGGCGGTTCGTTGATTGGCGGCTGGTTCTTGTTGCGCGGATAGAATGTCGTGCCGTCGTCGCGCCAGCCGATGTGCAACGTGCCTTCGGTTCCGTAGAAGTAGACGCCCAACGGGTGCTTCTCGGCGTTGTTGGCGGCGTACCGACGATGTTCCCATACGGCGGTGAACGAGTCGAAGTCGAACTGGACGACTTGGGTGTCCGGCGCATCGGTGCTGTCCTGTCGGATGAAACGGCCGCCCATGGACGACACGTTCCGTGGATACATCTCCTCGGACCACCAAAGGATCTGGTCCATCCAGTGGATTCCCCAGTCGCCCAGCGTTCCGTTGGCGTAGTCCAGGAACTGCCGGAACCCGCGTGGGTGGATCGCGCGGCTATACGGCCGAAGCGGCGCTGGGCCGCACCACATATCCCAATCCAGTTCCTCGGGCGGTTCTTCGTTCGGCGTTGGTTGGCCCAGTCCGCCGCCTGAGTGGACAAACGCTCGGACCATTGCGATCTTGCCGAGCTTGCCTTCCTTCATGAAGTTCATGCCCCAGATGTTGTGCGGTGATGCGCGACGGTGCGTGCCTACCTGAACCACGCGTTCGTTCGCGCGAGCCGCATTGACCATCGCCCGGCCTTCTTTGATCGTGTGGCAGATCGGCTTTTCCACGTAGACGTGCGCGCCGGCGTTCACGGCGGCGATGGTGATCAGCGGGTGCCAGTGGTCGGGCGTTCCGACGATCACAATTTCCGGCTTTTCCTTCTCCAGCAATTCCCGGTAGTCCTTGTACTTCTTGGGTGCCTTGCCGGTAAGCTGTTCCACTTCCGTGGCCGACTCATCCAGATGTCTGCGGTCCACGTCGCACAGGGCCACCACGTCCGACTCGCCGGCTTCGATTCCGGTTCGCAGGATGTTCATCCCCCACCAACCGCTTCCGATCAGGGCGGTTCTGTATTTCTTGTTCTTGTCGGCGCCATGAACGGCCGGCGCGGTCAAAGCGACACTGGCTACGGCGGATGAAGCAAGGAACGATCGACGCGTTACGGTCATGGCTATTTTCCTCCATCTCGGAATGGTGAAGTGGGCGCCGTCTACGAGGCCTATTTTCCATGACGACGCGAAAAAAAGCTAGAGAGGGGCCGCGCGAACCGCGGCTCCGCAGGAGCGTCGCCCTCCCGCAAGAAAAGCTGGATGAGCGCACACGGGCAACAATACCAGGAAGTCATCACCCAACTTCGGCTGGCCTGCCCTGCTCACTCGTCGGCTGATCCGGGCTCTCCCGACAACAGACCGTTCCAACCATCCTCTTGTTCCACTGGCGTTGGGCCGCGGAATTCTACGCCACCGAGTCTCTCGTCGGTGGCCAGTAGTGGGCCAGCGAGCGTTGCAGCCAGACGCTGGCCGGCCAGATCGGGTTGTGACAAATTGGCCGCCACGTCGGCGGCGGCGGTATGCTGTTCCTGATACATGTGAAGCGTGCGCGTGGCGAAAGCGAACGAGACGCCAAGCCCCTCGGCAAGCTTGATGATGTCGACGAACAAGCGGTGCTTTTCTCGCAGTTCCACTGACCAGTCGGGACACTTGACAAAGCAGTAGAGCATTACGTCCAACGAACTGTCACTGAAGCCGTTCAGGTACACATGGTAGTAATCTTTGCGTGTGTACGGATGACGGCGGATCAACTCCCGACCTCCTTCACAGAAGGCATCGATCTGTTCCGGGGTCGTATCGTACTGGACACCCAACGTCGCGGTGATGCGCCGATACGTGCGCCGGCCCATGTTGTCCACCACCGCCGTGGTCAAGCGGCTGTTTGGCAAGGTCACCAGTGAATTGTAGAAGGTACGAACTCGAGAACTTCGAAAGCCTACGGATTCCACCGTGCCTTCGACGCCCTCGGTCTTGATCCAATCACCGATTTCGAAAGGTCGGTCCGTCAGCACGGTCACGGAACCGAATAGATTGGAAATCGCATCTTTGGATGCAAAGGCAATTGCAGCGCCTCCAATCCCCAGCCCTCCAAGCAGTCCAGCGATGGGCAGGTTGAAGGTCTGTGCACACGTGATAGCACCGATACATACGACGAACACTTTGAGCGATTTGGATATAAGCGGAATCAATAGATCATCGAATTTCGTGTCGCTGCTCAGTGCCTTCTTGGCCATGAACGCCGAAATGATGTCGATGACCATGAAGGCCGTCCAAATGGCGGCCACGATGGTGAACACCTGGAGGCCGTACAGCAGGACCGTTTGGACAACTTGCGGGAGGCCCAACACCTCTGTACCGCCATACCAAACCAGGGCTTGCGTCAGCAGCCCTAACGGCTTCCACAGTTTCCATTCGGCCGTCTCGACCTGTTTGTCACGTACAAGCTTGAACCAAGTTTTCGTCAAGCTGTGGAGTATCCATCGGACCAATCGATCGGCGAGGAAACCCAGGAATATCAGCACCAGCAAGCAGACCCACTGGTAATCGTACAAGACGAAGTGTTTCTGCTCCCGGAAACCCTCTGGAAACAACTCTCCAACGTCAGGGAGCCAGTGATGGCTGCCGGCGCTGTCCGTTGTCGAATCATCAACGTTGGGCCCTTCGTTTTCGGCATTTCCGCCGCTGGCATCGCCGACGGCAGCCGTGTTGCCGTCATCCTGAGGCTCAGCTGGCTGGGCGTCGCCTTGGGACATTGTCACCAACATGACAAACAGGCTAAATGCTAGCACGCGGGCCGTGTATCGCAGAAGAATGGCCATCTGGTACCTCCATGTATCACACGTTGAATCAAGTTGGCGCAAGTGTGGCACAGCATGCTGTTTGTGAAAAGGTCGATTGGTCAGAGGCGCGTACTCTGCTGTCCCGTACGCATGGGCGAGGCACGCGAGCCAGGATCTACGCGTTTTCCAGCGATTGCTGCCAGACGGTCTAGACCCTATGTTGCATGTTCTCCGTCGTAGGGCGAGCTTCCAGCCTGCCATATCAAGGGCATACAGCGGTTTCTCTGCTTTCATCAGATCTAACGGAACGTGACGTTTCGATACAGATCCGCGATGCGCGAAATGGTCGGTTCCTTACGGCAAGCTGGAAGCTTACCCCACGAACTTTCTGCAGCGCGGGGGTAACTTCAACAGAGAGCGGAATGGTTACCCCTATATAGACGAGTACCCTCCAATGTCCATGCCGGAACTTTTCCCGCCGCCAACTGTCTAACCTTTGGTGCTTCTCCCCCCTCGTCTGGTCATCCTGTGTTCGTTGGAACGCTTTCGGCTTGCGCATACAATTCCGGTCATGATGGTCATTACAGTCATGCGGCCCAGCGAATCAGATTAGCCGTTCACAACTGAAGAGACTGGGGAAAAGAGTCAATCTGGACAGGATTTCGGTTCGATCTGGAGAGATACGTTAACCAGTATATTTGCGACAATCCGAGCGACTCCCGTTTTCGATACCAGTAATTGCCATGACCAAGAGACACTCCCGATCCCGTTCCGTGAGAGGGCCCCGTCGTTCAAACCGTTCCAGGCGTGACCAGCGCAGAGCATCGCGCCGTCGTGTCCGCCGTTCGAACCTGCTATTCGAGGCGCTGGAATCACGAACGTTGTTAGCCAACGATTTGGTAGGGTTCGCCGAACTCCTCACTCTGAACGACGTGAAATTGTACGGAGCTGGGTGGTGCCACAACTGCGTCGACCAAAAAGAGCTGTTTGAGGATGGTGCACAGTTTCTACAGGACATCGACCTTTTCGACGCGGATGGTACGCGCAATGCGATAAGACCGGACCTCACAAGTATCCCTGTGTGGGAGTTTCCTGACGGAAGCGGCGGTGTGAATCAGGTAACCGGCAAGTTGACGCTCGATCAGATCTCGGCGGAATCAGGCATCGCCATCCCGCAATCAGACGACCCGTGGGTGAAGCCGATCGGCGAGTTGGTCCAAGTCCTCTCTGGCTCGCCTCTCCACGTCCCGCTTGACGGTTACGATCCAAATGGCGACCCGTTGGACTACACGGTGACCGTCACCGACGTGAACGGAAATGCCACGTCCCTGGTAACGGGAGAGGTTCTTGAGGGCAATCGGAGCATGCGCGTCAATATCGTGAGCCAAGCGGGTGGCTACACGTTGAACATGGGCGAATTGGTATTCGAACTGTTTGAACAACGTGCCCCGCGTCCTACCGAGCGGCTCGCCCAATTGACGGAATCGGGGCACTACGACGACAGCTACTACCATCGGCTCGAGCATGGCTTCGTTCTGCAAGGCGGCGGCCAGACACCGACGCAGGGCGGCGGTTCGACTCTGGGTAATTTCGATGATCAGTTCCACGTCGACCTCCAACACAACCGGGACGGCATCCTGTCCTATGCCAAGGCTGGAGACGACACCAACGACGCACAGTATTTCGTGACCCTCGCCCCGTCCAGATTTCTTGATTTCAATCATTCGGTGGCTGGGCAATTGGTGGAAGGCTCCGATGTGCTCACAGCCATCGAGGCGGAACCGGTCGTCGACATGGGCGGTTTCAACAGTCCTGAGTTCGCAAAGCAGATCGGCGTGTTGGCGGCTTTTGCCGGCACAAAGGAACCGACGGAGATCTTTACCGACACAGAGAATGCCGTTGTCATGCTCAAGGCAGACCAGGCTGCCGTGGGCCAGGAGTTCACCATCACGGTAACTGCCGAGGATACAGCCAATAACCAGACAACGATGTCGTTCGACGTGATCGTGGCGGCCGACACACCGGAAAATGGCGGCGCGAACGGCGGTCCTTTTCTGGAAGACATCGGCGAATTTGTCACGACTCCCAGCACGCCGGTGGAGATTCCATTGTCCGCAGTCGATGTCGAAGGCGATCCCGTGTTCTACGACGCGGCGGCAACAGGCAATGTCAACTACCAGCTTGATGTCGATAACGATACGGGTCTGGTTACCGTGACGCCGCCGGATGGTTTCGTTGGCGAATTTGAGGTACTGGTCGCCGTGCGCGCGCTGAACGGATCCAATACGGCCGACACGTGGGATCAACAGGTCGTGACAATCGACGTGGTTCTCGGTGCACCATCAATTGACCTGCTGCCGAGTTCCGATTCGAACATCCCAGATGACAATGTCACCAACATTACCGAGGTCGTGGTAAATGTGTCGAACGCAGCCCACAACGCCACAGTGGAAGTGCTGGACGGCGATACTGTGGTAGGCACTGGTCAAGCGAACAGCGACGTAGAAATTACAACGGACGCCCTAGGTGAGGGCGTGCGCACGCTGACGGCTCGGCAGACGTTGGGTGGAGTGACGAGCGATCGGTCGGCCGCTTTGCAGATCACTGTCGACACGATAGAGCCGACTTTCACAACAACACCACCGGACAAAGGGACCAAAGGGGTCGAACTGGTCTACGACGCGAATACCGACGACAATGGCGCCACGTATTCGCTCATCTCACCGCCGACGGGCGCGACTATTTCATCGTCCACGGGCGTTCTGACCTGGACGCCGCAGCAAGCGGGAACGCACAACTTTCAGATCAAGACCACTGATCTGGCTGGCAACGAGACAATCCAAGACGTCAACATCGAGGCAATAGAACCGAAGGTCCGTGTGACCTTGCTGACGACAGATGCACAGGGCAATCCTATCCAAAGGATTCAGAAGGGGGCTGACTACCTGCTGCGCGTCCTCGTTAAAGACATCCGGCAGCCTCCCATGGCGGAAGGAGGAGTCTTTTCAAACTACTTGAACATCAGCTATGACGCATCACTGGTGACACCGAATGCGGCCGGGCCTGACGAAATCATCTTCGCAGACGAGTACACGTGGCTCCCGTCAGGAGATTTCGGGACGCCGGGCGAGATCACTGACGTCGGGTCCGCCGCGTCGCCGGATCCCAATTTCCCGTCGCTTTTCCCACCGTTTGGCCCCGCGAATATGGTGCAGTTGAGCATTCCAATGACGGCGACGGAAGAGGGCACGGCGGAGTTCTTCGCTACTCCTTCAGACGATGAACTCCTCCCTATTGCGGTATACGTAAGCGAAGGCGCGGTTCTGCCGGATGAGGTCGTCATTTTGGGAACATCGTTGGTCATTGGCGAAGGTCTGATCGCCCACGACGACCTATTCAACGTGGACGAGGATTCATCGGACAATGTGCTGGACGTCATCAACAACCCAGGTGGCGAGGATGAGAATCCACAAGGCGGGGCGATAACCATTATCTCGGTAGGCGCCACCAGCGACGGCGGCGATGTGAGCATAGTGAATGGGCAACGATTGGACTACGCGCCGAAGGCTAACTTCTTCGGTGAAGAGGAGTTCACCTACACCATCAGCAACGGCCAGTCGACCAGCACGGCTACGGTAACGGTACAAGTGCAACCGCAAAACGACGATCCCACCGCAGTGGATGACACGTACACCGTCGCCCAGGGCAGCCAGAGTGTTTTCTTGGACGTGCTGAACAACGACATCTTCGCTCCTGACCAAAACGAGTCATTGCGGGTGTCGGCCGTAGTCGCTCCCAGCCAAGATGGGACTGTGACGATCGCACCGAACGGCACGCACCTCGAATACACGCCCAAACCTGGCTTCGCGGGCCAGGAGACGATCAACTACACCATCAGTGACGGCAACGGCGGCACTGCCAACGCAATAGTCACTGTGACTGTCGAGGAGGGAACGAGGCCAACCGCCGGAGACGATGAAGCCACCGTCGACGAGGATTCGCCGGCTACCGCGATCGACGTGTTGGCGAACGACTCGGCCGCAGACGGCGGGCAGTTGACCGTCGTAAGTGTCACGCAACCGCTCACTGGTGGAAACGTCACCAGAGCAGCCGACGGATCGAACGTTTCGTACACGCCGGCGCCCAATTTCTTCGGCACGGATACGTTCACTTACACTGTTGCAGAAGCCGGTGGCGGGCAATCCACTGCTACCGTCACGGTGACGATCGATGGCCAGAACGATCCCCCCATAGCGAACGACGACGAATTGAATGTCACAAAGAACTCGGACGACAACCGTCTGAACGTCTTGGCGAACGATTCCGATCTGCCCGACGCCGGAGAGACGTTGACAGTCACCGACGTGACACTGGTTTCCGCTGATCAGGGCAGCGTAATCTCCGTTTCCACCGACGGCCAAGCTATCGAATACACCCCGGCATCCGACCTCACGGGAACAGAGACCGTTACCTATACCATCAACGACAGGCCCGACGGCAGCGGTCTGACGCATCAGGCAACCGTGACGATAAATGTCGTTGAATCTACCATCAGCGGACGGGTGATAGCCGCGGGTTCTCAAGCACCTGTCCGAGGCCTGCAACTGAGTCTGACTCTCGCCGATGGGCAAGGCGCCCCAGGGGATGATTCGCCACACACGGGAACAGATGGCTCCTTCCAGGCTCCTGCCATTCCTGGCTTGTACACATTGGAGGCCGATCCGCCGTTCCTTGCGGCGATCAAGGAGGAAGTGCAGGTTGATTCCGGAGGCAACGTGACAGTTGACGTGCCGATCGTGCGCGAAGCGGTGCACATGCGGATTGCTGACTTCCTGGCCACAGCGCCCGACCGATCATCGAGGTCGCCCGATGACTCCATCCTGGCCGCGGTGACACCTGGCGGCGTTGCCGCTGGGGCGGGGGAAGGCGAAGACGGCACAAGTGGCGAACAACACTGGTATACCATCGAGACGGGCTGGGCCGGCTACACGGACGTTCAAGTGCAAGTGTCCCAGGACTTGAGCCAAGTCACATTGACCGCGACGGCCACAAACGGAAACCGTTACCAAACGACGATTTCCGCTGACGATGGAGCGGTCGAGTTCATGGGAAGCGAAGGAGACGCCCGACTGATCCGTATCACAGTCGACCCCGCCGCGTTGGATTGGCAACTTCTGACTGACAACACTGGCGGCGAAAGCTGCTCGGAAGACTCCACCTCCTGCA
Source organism: uncultured Pirellulaceae bacterium (assembly GCA_964617665.1). Taxonomy (GTDB): domain Bacteria; phylum Planctomycetota; class Planctomycetia; order Pirellulales; family Pirellulaceae; genus JADHUC01. The sequence goes on along the minus strand of CAZUAH010000408.1, from coordinate 2,504 downwards.
GCATTGAGGCAGAGGGCGAGGCCGCCGAGCCGACTGTGGTGGTGCCCATCGAAGTCGCTCCGGCGACGACACCAATCAATGTCACTCCTCCGGTAATCGAGCAACCCACAGCCCCGCCAGTTGTCGACGTGATTGCAGAAGGCGAAGCGAGTGGCGCCGTTTCGATAGCGGTCGCCACGCCCGTGGTTGCCCTCGCCGAACCAGCCCCCGACATTGCCACGGAACCCGTAATCGTGGAGACGGTCCCCGCATCGCCTGAGCCACTCAATCCCGAAACGGCCCCGATTCCTGGCATTGGGGCAGCCGATGGCGAGAGCCATTCGACACTTGCCCGAAGCGACCCCGAATCTACTCCGCTGATCGACTTTGTTGCGACGGATGCGATCGATGCAGCAATCGTTGACCCGCCACTTGATGAGGAGGAGAGCGACGAACGCGATTTGGTCCTTGTTGGATCACAGTCGGGGGCTGACGAGTACGCCCTGGCCGTGGACTGGCTGCTGTCGGATGGATTGGAGTAGCGGACTGCTCTCAGATCAGTCTTTCAGGTGATGCACGCTGGATCGAAAGTACTTGCGCTGACGCGCAGCGATCTGGCTATCGCTCTCCTGCTGCCGAGCTTCCAGGTCGCGCAGATTGGCGATCGTAAAGCGACATTTGAGCGTCTCGACGCGAAATCGAATGTAAGCCGCGTGCTCGTCGGGCAGTACACCAAGCAGATAGCTGCCAAGCTCTTCTCGCGAGGGGATCCCGATCTGGCTGCGCCGCCAGATTTCGGCCAACGTGTGGAAGCCTGAATCGCGGCGAGCGTTGATTTGCTTCAGCCGGTCAAGCAGTTCCGGATGACTGCGGATCTCGCGCTCGATATCCGCCATTACATCGGCGTCCAGCGACTCGTCCAGATATGCTTCCAGTTCAGCTTGCGTGTACTTGTCGCTCATAGTCTAAAAACTCGCTGAGGGATTACCTATCTCCAATCATAACCGGCATTTAGTGCGGTCACAAGGAAGCTTTGGGATAACTTGCCCGCGTGCTCAGCCCCGTCTAGAATACCGCCCAATGTAGAAGCTGCGAGTGTCCCACCATGAATTCACTAGCCAATATCAAATTCGAATTCGCCTCGCCGACGCGAATCGTCTACGGCCACGGCAGTCTTGAGCGTTTGGGGACTCTGACGGCTCAGTTTGGCGGGAAGCGCGTGCTTCTTGTGACCGATCCCGGCATCGTTCGTGCTGGACACATCGAACGGGCCGAGACCTCGCTGATGGCAAAGGGCCTTTCGGTGACCATATTCGACGCGGTTGTGGAAAACCCCACGACTCGGATAGTCGAAGACTGCGTGTCCTGCGCACGAAAACATAACATCGACTTCCTTGTCGGCCTCGGCGGCGGCAGCAGCCTCGATGCGGCGAAAGGATGCAATTTCATCCTCACCGGTGGCGGCAAGATGGAGGACTATTGGGGCGTTGGCAAAGCAACAAAGCCCATGCTCCCATTGATCGCCGTACCAACTACGGCCGGTACCGGCAGCGAATGTCAGTCGTTTGCGTTGATTGCGCAAAAAGATACGCATGTAAAAATGGCGTGCGGAGATCCGAAGGCTGCCGCGAAAGTAGCTATTCTCGATCCCGAACTGACGCTGACACAGCCCGAGTCGGTGGCGGCGGCAACCGGCATGGACGCGTTGGCTCATGCGGTCGAGACGGCGGTGACGAACAAACGAAGCCCGCTATCCCAAATGCTGTCCCGCGAGGCATTCCGACTGTGTACCTGCGGTCTTCCTGGCGTCTTCTCGAATCCCAACAATCTTGAGTCGCGCGGCCAGGTTCTGCTTGGTGCGGCGCTGGCCGGAGCAGCAATCGAGAACAGCATGCTCGGGGCAGCCCATGCGGCAGCCAACCCGCTGACGTCGAATTTTGGCGTAATTCATGGCCAAGCCGTTGGTCTGATGCTCCCGGCGGTGGTCAGACTGAACGGTGCCGACCAAGAATCCCGTGACATCTACCACAAGTTGGCGGTCGACACGGGCCGAGTCGCACAGGACCGTGATCCGGACCGTTCTGTTCAGGTGCTGGCAGAATATCTGGAGGAATATCGAGCACTAGCGCGGCTCCCTGGATCGTTTGCAGAATTGGACATCAACGATCCCAATCTTCCGGCACTGGCCGAGGAGGCCGCCGGGCAATGGACCGCCAACTTCAACCCTCATCCGGTGACCTCGGAAGATTTCCTGCGGTTGTACAGTTGTGTGGCGGGGAATTGACAAGCGGGACACGACCGTCCCCAAGACCTTAACAGGTTATCAAGCAACGACTTACGGCGCCGATTCCCTGCCTCGTTATCCACCCTCCTTCCGCTCTAACGACAGTTGGTTCATCGAACGTAGTTGGCGAGAGATATGGATAGTACTACCGAGGCAATCCAGGCTGACCAAGACAAGACGCAGGCGGGCAACTACTTCGTTGCCAACTACCCACCGTTCTCGTTCTGGAAGCCGGAACGGC
>CAZUAH010000407.1:0-12659 GCA_964617665.1 uncultured Pirellulaceae bacterium | reverse complement strand
AATCCGAGCCGCTACTTCATGGCCACGCGCTCGCAGAGTGCGCCGCCGGACCCGCCGCGCAAAACCTTCTTCTCCCCAGTATCCGGCCCCTTGGGATTTGACTCGGGACTGTCCTGATAGTATTTCACCCCGTACCAGTCATTACACCATTCCTCTACATTCCCTGCCATGTCGTAGAGGCCGAACGCGTTGGGCGCCTTCATCTTCACCGGATGGTGGCTGTCATAAGAATTGTCTTTAAACCAACCATTTCTCCCGAGCCTACCGGGATCCACACCGAAATAGTAGTCCGTGACCGTCCCGGCCCGGCACGCATATTCCCACTCCGCTTCCGTTGGCAAGCGATAGCCGTCCGCATCGAAGTTGCACGTCCGAGTCTCCATGTCATAACAGGGAGCCAGCCCGTCCCTCTCTGACCGTGCATTGCAAAACTTTGTGGCAGTAAGCCAAGTCAACTGTTCGACGGGATCCTTTTCGCCCACCATTCTTGACGGATTCTCCCCCATGATCTTCTCATAGACTTCCTGCGTTACCTCATGCTCGTCCATGTAGAAGGCATCGACTGACACCTTGTGCGCCGGCTTAGTGTCTATGTCTCCCTCACTACCCATTGTGAATTTCCCGGCAGGAATAAGAACCATCTCAATATCGGAAGAAACCACCGGGGCAAGCTGCCCCGTGCGTGCGTCCCCGGGCTGACCGGATGTTTCAGCCATCCTAGACCTGTTCCTGACAATCACGATCAGCACAGCTGTGACCGCAATCGCTACGGCCAATATTGCTATCGCTGCGCGGCTATTCTTCATGTTATCCGCCTCCTGTTGTGAGCCGAGTACCAAAACACATTCCAACACGCCGAACCAACTACCGCGTCGACGGCCCAAGGGGACAGGCCCATCTCCGTCCACCAACGGCTGCGCAAAAACCGAGACCGTTCCGAACCACTGGCAGGCCATCCCCCGGGACTTGCCCTAATCGTTCGAGATCAACCTGCCCTTCATCAGAACTCCCGATCTCTAATCTGGCATTGAATCTCCCTGAAACTCCTTTTCCGGTACGGCTGGTGCAGCGACGTCTGGCGGCCAAAGAAGCCGGGACGGTTCCCACCATGTGCCATTCCTCAAGGTCAATCTTGTCTTGGCGATAATCTGTTCCGCCAGTTTGCAGTGTTCAGGAGAAGCCACCGCGAACTCAGCCGATTGCTCCATAATACGTATGGCCCCCCAGGACAGCTTCATCGCCAGGCCGTCCTGTGGTCCAGCCACGCGACGACACATGTTGTCCAATCTTTTGAATCTCTTCACGTCTACGGGGTCGCTTTCTCGTATCCTCCTGAGCTCCTTCGTCCACTCCCTCACCTCGTCCAATGATGTCTTAGGAATATGTCTCTCCTGGTCATCCATTTCGGCAAGGATTTCATACAGTGGTCTCAGAGCCTCTGCGAAGCCGGGATTGATTCGAGCCTGTTCGTCTAAGAAGCTCTTCATCTCCTTTGAGTATGCCAGGAAGGCGTGTATTCGCCGCCGTATCAAATCGATAAAGGTGACAATGTCGTCATAATACAAGCGGCCTTCGTCAACGACGATATCGTCAGTGTAGTAGGGAGTGCGCACGCCAAGTGTTATGTTCAGCATTGCGCAAACGGCATGACCATGATCCAGCAGCTGGGCAGGCGGCACGCCCCTCCGGTCCAATATCAGCATAGCCCTTTCCGCCCCCAACGCCTGTTCCATTATGCCGAATGGCGACAATACCTCTGCGTCGTTTTCGCAACGGTCCAGGTAGTAGATCAGTGCTTCACCCACGGGCGGAAGATTCTTTGCAAAGTGCAGCATAGTCTTGTTCCCCTGAAACCAGAACGGCATGATATGCCACCCACCGACATAGCGCCCCGATATCCTCCGGCGATCACTCTGAAAATAGTAAGGGTAATTTGCTCCCATTCCCTTGAGGTGTGTTCGTCCGATCCATCTTGCATCGAACGGACGTTTCCAGTCGATTTCCGTGTCTGTTTCGAGATAGGTATCCTGAAGCTCTTCCGCATGCCATATGCTCTGATGCTCAATACAGGCAAGATAGAAAGGCCGTTCACCCATGTTGATCGAGAAATCGCTGATCAGTCTTTCGTCGTCCCTGCTGCTCAGCCCCAGTTTCACTGTCTGATTACCCTTGTCCCATACGCCCACCAACATGGCGTCATTGCCGCTAACTAGACCGGCAAACATGTTCAATGCCGGTATGTGCAGCTCCTTTCGGTCTTCGTATGCGACAGGATCGTACACAAGATCAATACCTATCAATGATGGTACGATTCCATATCGAATATCCGTATTCTGGAGATGCAGGGTCTTCATCTTGCCCGGTCTAAAGGCCATGGCATTGCTCTTGGGAAGAAAGGAAACACCAAACAACAAATCATTGTTCTTGGTGCTCAGCGTGACGGTTATTACTTCTTCATTTCCGGCGTTGAACACAGTATCTTCCTGTGCGGGCGCTGAGGTGATCACAGCTCTCTGCTTGATCGATTCGCTGCCGGTCGTATATATGGCAATTGTGCCTCGCTTGGAATCGAAAGCCGCTACGGTGATATTGTTGCCCACCGCAAAATCAGCGGAGATAGAGGAAGGAAGTTCTTCCTTGTCTATTCGATGCCAATCACTTTGGTTAGCAGCCAAGGAAGTAACTCCCGCCGCTAACAGGCCGACCGCGGTCAAACTCAGGCGTATTGGGTTGACTATAAGTGCCGCTTTCATAATTCATCCTCCATGGCTGGCTTGTTCAGTTCGTGTAAGGCGATACCGTTGCAGGCAGCGGAATTGCGATTATGCGGCTTTTTGGACCAGACTGTTACACCAAGGTGACGATGTCCAGCTAACCGTGCTGCTCGTGGCACCGGCAAGGACAGCAAGCGGCAGTCTGGACCTCCGCCCGTGGGCTCTCCAAAATAGACGCAACGTTCATGCCTACGAGCTTGGCGTACTGCCTCAGGAGCCGCTCATGGTTGCCGGAGACGACCATTTGATGAAAACCTCTGATATCACGCGCATCTCCGGGATCGTCCATTTTGATCTCAATCGACGTACGACAACCTCCCCATTGCTTCGAGGGTGGATTGGGGATATTGCTGACTACGCTACCCGTGCCGATCAGCATGGAGTCTCGCAACTGCTCGATCACGGTAACCGGCGAGTCGACCGGCCAGATGACCTGCACGGCGACCCCGGACCGGACGTGATAGTCTCGAAGCAGATAGGGAGCCTCGTAGGGATCGCGGAGTCCTTTGATCTTGCGTCCCATCGAGCAGTGCGAGGCAATCAGCGTGTTGTTGACCGTGTTCGGTGACGGGTCTTGAATAAACGCCGGACGTTCCAGCAGCAAGTGCGAGAGCAACATGATCGTTGCGCCGCCCAGATCCGCCTCGCAACAGCCGACAATGCCTTCGTCTTGCATGCACGAGTACGGCAGGCAAGCGGTGTCGCCGGTCCGGCTGGCGAAGGGAAGGCAATTACAAGTGATCCCCTGACACTTCTGGAGTTGCATGATTTTCCGGAGAGCAACGTACACTTTGGCGGCGCCCAAGACATCCTCCTTGCTGGGCTCGACGACCTGTTGTGCGTGCTTGGAGTAGTAGTCGGCCATCGCCCGCATTTCTTCGGAGTCGTCAAGACCCTCGATGATGTCGACCCATTTCTGCTCGGGGAAATGGTGAAAGTTCGGACCCCATTGCCAGATAGACGTCGGAGTCTTGTCCTTGTAGCGGTCGTGCACCAGCGCGATCCGAGTGTGCTTCATTCGGACCATGGTATGGAACATGCGCAGGCCCGTTCTGAGCCATTCCACGTCGTGGGTGGCAGCGAGTATGGCTTTGGGTAAACCGCGTATCGTCTGCTGGTGAGCGGTGAAGCTACTCATATTGCTGTACACAATAGTTGGGATGTCGCCCCGGTTCGTCACCAGCGGATTGATGATCCCACGAAACATTTTCAGCTCCATGGCCAACACCATGATGCCGTCCGGAGGATTGTCTTTGATCTCCTTCAGGTATGCATTCATTTCCTGGGGCGTCGCCATCGGTTCAGCGCGAACGTCCAAACGCACTCCCAGTTCCCCTGCCGCGTCGCTCAGGGTCTTCGTGAACGTGTTTTGCATCGCCTCGATGTCGACCTGTCCACCGGGCCAGGTGATATCGGCCTTGTGCTCCTTGGGGCGAACGACGACGACATGCACGTTCGCCTTCGGTATGTCGTCGGCAGTATCGTCGGCGAACAAGGTGGACGCGAACTCAAAGAGACCGCATTGAGTCGCTGCCGCGGCCGCCATAATGCCTTTGCCGAACTTTCGCCGATTCATTGTGAGGGCTCGATCCGACAACCGTTGTTCATGTCGTCTGTGCATCTTTTTCTCTCCAGTCGGGAAACTGCCATACTGAATGCCATGAGGACATCTGAAAGCCGGGTTACAGGATGACTCGCTGTCGGTGCCAGCGAACTTAACCGCGATTCGGGCAGGATTGGCTCGAAAATCGCCTATTTCGCGGGCATCGGAGACACCACAGCCCTTTTCACATGTGCTGCGTCGTGGTGGGATAGGGGCCCTACCGGCGCAATATCCAAGACTTCGTTTCCGTGGAGAGTCATTACCTTGTCGCCTATGTCGTATATCTTCCTCCACATCCGCTTGACCATATCCTCTAACGTGGAGCGGTATTGAGGGTCACTGGCCAAGTTGTGTTCCTCGTGCGGATCCTTATCGAGATTGTAGAGTTCGTCCACTCCGCCAGGGGCATAGATGTATTTCCACGGGCCATGCCATACTATGCGTTGTGTATACATCCAGACTGTGGAATCGTGTTCCGCATAGGCATCCTGCCAGTCTTCCGCTTTCGCGCGCCCTTCGAGAATGGGCCGCATCGAGCGCCCCTGCGCATCCTGGAGATCCTCTGCTCCGCACAGATCGACGAGCGTGGGCCCCAGATCCACGAGGCTGGCAACCGAGGTGCGGTCCTCGCCTCGAGCCTTGACCCCGGGACCTCTTATGACGAAGGGGATGTTGTAGACCTCCTCGTAGGGCGTTCCTCCGTTGTGGCTCAAGAGGCCATGCCCTGCGTACATAGAGCCGTGATCGGTAGTCACGATGAGGATCGTGTTCTCATACACGCCGGCATCCTTCATGGCATTGACGAGACGCCCTATTTCACTGTCGATGAAAGTCACCGTGGCGTTGTAACAGGTGATGATCTGTCTCCAGTCGTCGTCGGAGAGATCTTCCAACACGCTGTGCAAGCGTTTCGTGAAGTCCGATTTCCCCTCCAGGTTGTCGCGGAGACTCGGGCTGAGGGGGATCTTGTCGACGTCGTACATATCATAGAAGCGTTTGGGGGGTCTGGCGGGAAGATGCGGATGGTAGAATGAGCAGACGCAGCAGAATGGCGCGTCCTGTTGTTCCTGGCGGCGAATATACTCGATTGTCTTGTCGAAGGCCGCGATTGTCGGAGGCTCGCTTCGCGCCTGCTCGACCGCTGCCAGCAATGGTTTCCCATATCCTGGCCTACTGTACGTGACCTCCGTCCCGGGAATGATCTTTCCCCTGCTGATTCTCGCGGGCCAACGCTCCTGAAACCCGTATGACGTCGGATTACCACCTTGCTCAACATGCCACTTGCCGATGTAGCCGGTAGCATAGCCGGCTTCCGTGAGACTTTGGGACCAGAAGGTCAGGTCTTCGTTGAGCTTCACCCGCTTGCCCATGGGGCCGTGAACAAAATCCCAAATGCCGTGAGTCGAGGGATACGTACCGGTCATGATCGAAGCCCGGGCCGCGCAGCACGCGGGTTGCGTCGTGTAATAACGGTGAAGACGTACGCCTTCGGCCGCAAGCGTGTCCAAATTGGGCGTAATGCACCCGGACTCCGGCTCCATTGTTTTGCCGGTCATGGAATCGGTAATGACGATCACGACGTTGGGCCGTTGTGCAGGTTCCGCAGCCGATAGGACGGACCAACTCATGAACATCAAAACGACAGCGCCTAGTGCTACCGATCTGTGATATCCGCGTTGCGTGTGTTGCGAGTGTTGTCGGGTCATAATACAACCTTTCCTGTTGCCTTTAACCGTTCCGTCACACTTGTTTGTAGAGCAAGTTCGTGGAACAGGCCTTGGAATCGTGTGGGTGGTTATTGCCTCAGACAATCGGTTCCACCTCGATTCCGGCCAGTTTGCCGAAGGCTTTCAGTTGGCGGTCGAGTTTGCCGTAGAGGAACAGTTGATGGAACCCCTTTGTGTCGAGGCAGTCGGGCACATTGTCCATCTTCAACTCGACCGACGTGCGGCAGCCGCCTTCGGTCGGCGTGTCGATGTTGCGAACGACGCGTCCGGTGCCGCAGATGATCTTTCCGGGCCCGTTGAAGTCGATCACGGTAACATCCTGCCCGATCCGCCAGAGCACCTGGGGCGAAACGCCCGTCTCCGATTCGTGGTGATTGCGGAGAATGAAGGGCGCGGGTTCCTTGTCGAATCCGTCAAGCTTCAAGGGGCAGGAACAGTGGGCGCCGATCAGCGTATTGTCGATCGTGTTCACCACCGGATCTTGAATAAAGCCGGGGCGCCCGAACAGGTAGCTGCACAGTCTCAACCCAACGGCTGCGTTGGTATCGGTTTCGCAGGCACCGACGCTGCCCTCGTCGTTAAGTTTTGTCCAGGCCAGGCACGGCGCGCAGGGGATATCACGAGTCCGAACCAGCCCGAGACAGTTCAGCGAGATGCCGTCGCACTTTTCCGCCTCCATGATCCGACGGGCGACGATATAGTTCTTCGCGGCGTTGATCAAATCGCCCGGCTTCGGCTCGACGATCTTCTTCGCGGCCTTTGCGTAGTAGTCGGCAATGGCGCGAACCTCGTCGCTTTCTTCGACCTTCTTCAACTCTTCAGGCCATCGTGTCAGGGGGATGTAATGAAGCGTGGTTCCGATCGGTTCCAGCTTCTGATCGAAAGCTTTGTCATTCCTGAGGATGCACAGCCGCGATTGCCTCATGTCGTGAATCGTCTTGAGCATTCGCACGCCGGTTCCCAGCCAATCGAGCCCGGTCGTGGAAGCGACAAACGTCTTCGGCATCTTACGTGCAGGCTGAGGGTGCCCGGTAAACGAGGTCCCCATCCGGCTGAAAACGATCGCCGGGATATCGCCCCGCTTTTCGAGAAACGGATTCGTGGCCGGTCGCCAATAGGAAAGGTGCATCTGGATGACCATAATGCCGTCGGGCGGCGATTTCTTCAGCCGCTCCAGAGCCGCATCCACACTGGCAGCGTCTTCCAACGGCGCGGGGTCTACATCCAACTGCACACCCAGATCCTCGGCAATCTTGGTCAGTTGCTGAGTGAACTCGGCCTGCTTTTCATCCGCGTTGTAGTCGTTGCCCGGCCAACTCATCCAGTACTTGGCTTGGTCTTTTGGCCGAACGAAAACAACGCGGACTACTGCTTTTCCTGCCGGTTTGGGCGGAGCGCCGAAAGCGGCGGCAGCCATCTCCAACGCACCCATCTGAACCGCAAACGCCGAAGCTCCCGCAGCAGCGACGAAGGAACGGCGACTCAGCTTCGGGGAACAGCAGCCACAGCAAGAATGGTGTTTGTGATCTCTCATAATCTCTCTCCTATGTTCAGGTTACTTCGGTAAGAGTTGACGGGGCCGCGTGACGTCGGGGCTCCCGTCCGGGATCGATGTGTTTAGGTTCCTTAACGCGGTGATCGGGTTCGAGGAGTTCACTATGAACCTACTGCGCCCGAGGCATTGTTAGGCTTCCCGAGTCAACTCCAGCTTCAGCCGGTCGCACAACTCCACGACCTGCGGCTCCAGATCGCCGTAGAACGTTACGCGGTGCCAGCTCCGGCTGGCGCCCCAGTTCTCGGTCAGCTTCTCGATGTCGCCCCTGACCACTGCCTCCAGCTTGGTCCGGCAGGCCATGTCACTGGGGTTATTGCCGACGGATTTGGCCTGGTGCATGAGAACCTGGCGAGCGACGGGGTTGATCCTCAGAGTCGTGGTCATGTAGCCTGCGGGCAGCAGCGACTGCAGGGCCGCACCGTTGCGGTCTTCGGAATGCGTCTTGATGCGGTAGGGATTCGACGCCCCCTCCGGGCCGAACGGCTTGGTTGTCGCGGTGCAGTGGGCGTAGATGATCTGGTTCTTGGACGTATCGATCACTGGGTCGGAAATGTAGCCGGGACGCCCCACCAGTGCACTCATAGTGGCCATCGTCAAAGCGGACAATTGGTCGCCCTCGCACCCTCCGACCAGTCCGCCGTTGTTCAGTTGGCTGAAGCCGATGCACGGGTAGGCTTTGAGGTGTCCCCCGTAGAACCCGCCGAGGCAGTTCATGCTGATGCCGGCGGCGCCGTGTTTGGCCAGCAACCGTTTCATGGCAGCGTACATGGCCGCCGAGTTCTCGATGTCTTTTTGAGCCGCGTCGCCCGCCTCCTCGGAATTGCCTATCCACTGTTGAGCCGTGGCCTTGGCCGCTTCGCGGTCGGCTTTGTTATAGGCGTCGGCGATTTCCGGAAACCCAATCTGGGTAAATGTCACGCCCAGCACATCTTTCGCGGCATCTTGGAACGCCCTCTGCACCGCTCTTCCGGCGACTAGAATCTTTGTTTCGCTCAACCGTTTGAGCGCCTCGCCAAAATCCGGTTCGGGAATTGGGTCGTCTTCGCAGGTCCAGTCGTGGGTGTTCGGCGTGTTCTTTCGTCGCGTGGTGCGGAATGCGGCCGCGACATCGGCAGGTGTCTTGCCTTGCTTCAGCAACGTGAAGTGGCTCGCCGAGGCAACGATATCCTGGTCGTCCGACGAACTGACCCAATCGACGGGCTTGCCGGATGCCATGATTTGTTGCAGACGAGCGAGGAACAGGCCCGATCCGCCGAACAAGTTGTCCACGATCAGCGTGGGCTTTCCTGTTGCCGACATCTTGACAATGTCGTTCCGCCAGCCCAAGCCCTGCACGCAAAGGATATAGCCGTCCACCTCGCCGTCGCCGCGAATGACGTCGGCGGCGTCCGCGGGTTTGTCCATGACCTTGGTCGGCAAGAACTGCACGTCCGGACAGCCCTTAGTCAGCACGTCGATCACTTGCCGGCGGCGGGCATCAAAGTCGTACCCGATGTTCGGCCAGATCGGCCTGTCGTTGGTCGTCTCGCAGAAGACCAATCGCACCTTCGGCTTGCCGCCACGTGACGGACCGGGCTGATCGCCGGCCCCAGCCACCGAAAGCGACGAGAGACCTCCTACAGTCGCGACTGCAGCCGCGCCGAAACCCCTGAGAAAACCCCGGCGATCAACTGCATGATGACAACCATGGCACGAACGATGAGAATGACGGTTACACATGTTGGATTGCTTCTTCTTTGGAGTATTTACGGATTGTTGACACAGCCGTTCAGGTCCCAGGCACACACTGGAAACTCGGCACAACGAAACGGGGTTTGGCAGCGTTGTTGGGCCTGCTAGATGATCTCGAGCCCAATTGCCGCGCGTCTACTCAAATACACGGATCTCGTTCAACCCGCCGCTATGGTGCTGCTTCCCAAAAGATCGATGATCGTTTCGATAGTGCGATAGCACCGTCAAACGGATAAAGCGGGCCGATGTCGGAGCAAATTCGAACGCCTCAAAACGAAAGGCTTGGCGACGACGCGAAGCGACACGTTCCAGCCGCCCTTCCAACAACGGCGTGAAGCTCTGTCCGTCAACCGAGACGTCGATCCTGAAGTTCTCGACACCGCGGTCATCCCAATGGCGATTTCTCGTGTTCTGCAATTCGATGCGGGAGACGGTTTGCGCGGCCTCCAAGTCCAACGTAAACGAACCGTTTTCCCCGTCAGGGGCCAGCCAAAAGGACCAGTCTCCCGGAGACCCGGTATCCGCCAGCCTGCCATCCGTCAGCGTGGTGGGAGGGAAGACATCGCCGTCTCTGGGCGTGTTGTAATAGGCTGGACTGTAAACAGGCTTGCCCAAGGCAAGATTCCGTACGGACTGCAGGCTGCTACCATCATCTGTTAGGTCGAAAGTAGCACTCACCTTGACATCCATGCCTCGAAACTCTCGGGAAAGCTCCTGTCTTCCGTGATCTCCCACAATCGCGTAAGCATCGCCTTGTTCAAGGTGAAGGGAAGACTCGCTCGTGCCGGTGCCCTCAAAGCACACTTGCCCTTCATACACCTCGGTCATAACCACCGAATCGAGTGCGCCATCCCCGACGCAAACACCAAACTTGGTTCCCAAGTCGGTGAACTGTCCTACGGGCGTGAGCACCTTGAAACGCCCGGGATCGCCCTGATGGTGTACGCTCATGGTGCCCATGGATAGCTCAATGGTTTCATTATCCAATAGTTGAAACCAAGCGGGACCTTCAATAATGGCCGAGGTTCCTGCCGGAAATCGCAAGGCGATGGCTCCTCGATTCAGATGCATCATGCGCGTAGACAGTTTCTCTCCAGGCTGGGGCTGAACTCCCCGCCAACTTGCACCGCGTTGCGATACCAAAGTGACATCCAACGAGGTGCCTGAAAGACTCAAAGCCGAGAAGACGGCAACCAAGACTGCCGCTGCCGTACCCAGCCAGAACAGCGCAGACTTCCTGAAAACTCGCGACGATGAACGCTGAACGGGCGAGTGCACGACATCCGCGTCCCCTGGGCCGAGGCGTAATCCATGGTGCACTTCGACCAACAACTGATAACGCCTGCGCAATGGCTCCTGATCCCGCAACAACTGCTGCAGATCGGCAAACTCTTCGTCACCGATCGACTCATCAAGGTATTTCCATACCAAGTCGTCAAAATGGTGCGTTCGTTTGTTCATGGCCTATCCCTCTACTAGCGTCAGATTGGCGCGGCGCTGTTCTTGGATGCAATCCGCCAGTTTGATTCGCAATCTCCTTAGCAGCTGTGATAGAGAATTCGGTGTCCGGTTGTGCTCCCCCGCCAAATCCTCCACCGAGTAATCCCCCTGATAACGCTTCAGCAGCAATTCGCGTCTTCTCTTGTCCATCTTGCGCAGGCAGACGTCCAAGGCCTCCTGCAAATCTCCCATGGACTGGAAATGCGGCGAATCGCTGGCCAATACTTCCAGGACGTCCTGGTCAAAAACGAGGCGATTGTCATCTCGTCGGCGATCCCGCAAATAGGCCCTTGCCTGGAAATACGCAATGCGATAGGCCCATTTCAAAAACACCGTAGCCGGGTCCCATTCCATCCGCTTGTCCCAGATGACCATATTGGTCTTCTGCAAAATGTCTTCCGTGTCATGGTAGCTGCCTGCCAACTTCCAGATGTACGAACGCAGCGCAGTCTGCGATTCCGTGAGCTCCCGTACAAACCCATCGTTTTCAGAACCTTGATGACCGCTCATGTGCGTCCCCATATGCCTATATACCATCTGCACGCAAGATTCTGACAAGAATCCACGAAATCCGGTCCGTCTAGTTGTGGCAATCGATCGCCTCAACTACCGTCCCCGATCTGCCGTCGTCGAAACTCCGTTGGCGAACAGCCTTCTTGGTCGCGAAAAGCACGGGTCATCGGCTTGAGGTTTCCAAAGCCTGATGCCCGTGCTACACCATCGACACGCAGATCGGTCTCCAACAGAAATCGTCTGGCCCGCTCGAGGCGACACCGCGTGATTTCACTCAGAACCGTCCGACCAACAGCTCCAAGGAATCGGCGTTCCAGCGTCCGCCGCGAGAGATCGGTTTGCCGGACTACATCAGCCACGCTGATCGGTTGCTGGGCATTGTCGCGTATGAAGGCCAACGCAGCAGCAATCTGCCGATCCTCTTGGGCCACTACGTCGGTCGCACGCCGAGCGACGATCCACAACGGCTCGACGGGCAGCTCACAGTATTGCTTGAACCGCCCCGCCATCAGCCCGTCCAAAACCGCCGCCGCTCTATAGCCGGTGCGTTCCAGGTCCAATGCCACACTGGAAAGCGGCGGATCGGACAGTTCGCAGACCAGCTCATCGTTGTCCACGCCGACCACGGCCAGTTCCTCGGGCACTTGCACTCCGGCTATGGCACACGCCTGGAGCACTTTGCGGCCCCGGTCGTCATTGCAGGCCATCACGCCCACCGGCTTGGCGAGCTTTCGCAGCCACTCGGCCAGAATGCCTTGCTCTTGTTTTCGATGGCTGTCCTTCTTCCTACGGGGATACGATAGGTTTCGCAACCATAGCCAGTTTCTTCCTCCTTTCGCGCAGGAGATCGGAACCGGTCACCTATTGCTCGTAAGCCATCACTTCCACGAGATGTCGGCCGGTGTTGGCCGAGTTGTGCGTCTGGGTCACTCGGATATAGCGTACCGACCGAGGCGTGAAGCGGCACGTGTAGCCGGCTTGCGTGGCAGGTTTCTTGTTGTCGCGTTGGTCGGCGACCGTCTCCCATTGCTTCCCGTCGAGCGACGTCTCGACCGTGAATCCATAATGCCTCTCGTCCCCGTAGTAACCAACCACGACCACGCGACCTACGGTCGTCTGCTCTTCGAGGTCCACCTGCCACCAAGGCTCTGGGTCGGCCTGCCTTTGCACATCCGTGGCCCAGTATCTGTCCGTGTCGTTCGCATATCCGTCGTTGGCCAGTCCGGCGGGATGAGCTGGTAGCGAGGTGGAGCAAG
>CAZUAH010000406.1:0-12674 GCA_964617665.1 uncultured Pirellulaceae bacterium | reverse complement strand
GGCCAGGGGCCCATGCTACGAAGCCGGGCTAGCCTTCTGCCTTTTCCCACAGTTGCTGTGCGTGCGTTTGAAGTCGGGCCAGCACCTCTTGCTCGTCCAATGTTAACACGGTCCGATCCTCCATGACGATCTGACCGTCAATGACCACGGTGTTCACATCCGCGCCGGTGGCGTAATAGACGACGTTGAAAACGACGTTGGACCTGGGGGCTGTGATCAGTGGCCTCATATGCGGTCGGTTGGTGTCTAGCAGAATGAAATCCGCAAGCTGCCCGGCTGCCAAGCGACCGACGTCCCATTCCAGCGCCGTTGCTCCGCCCAGGGTCGCCATGCCAAGCGTGTTTTCAGGCGGAAGCATGCATACCTGTTGGTGGAGGTAGTTTTGAGCGATGTGCGTGGTCTTCATTGCCAACAGCACGTCCAGGTTGTCACTGGCGCTGCCGTCGGTGCCTAGGCATACGTTAATCCTGGCGTCGACCATCCTCGGTATGTCTGCGATACCGTGACCGCGGTTCATCTTTCCTGTGGCGCACACGGCCGCGTGGAAATCGTGCTTGCTCAACACGCGCAAATCCTCCTCGTCCAGCAATAGCGAGTGTGCGCCCAGCACTCGATTGTCATCGAAGAAGCCTAAACGCTCCAAATGCTGCACCGTGCTGGTGCCCGCACGCTTCTCGATGACCTGCTGCTCGTAGCGATTCTCAGCCAGATGCAAATGCAGCGTCAGGCCACTTCGTCGTGCCTCGTCGGCGGCCCGGCAAAGAAGCTTGTCCGAGCACGTGTATGCAGCATGCGGACCGAGCATCGGCTGGATGCGAGGACAACGGCCGCTCCAGCGTTCGGCAAAGGCCACTCCTTCGTCGATCTCTTGTTCAGCGCCCTGTTCGTCGCATTTGTCCAACAAAGTCCTGGAAAGCCCAGCCCGCATCCCTGCTTGCTCGGTTGCTCGAGCGACTTCGTCCATATGCGAAAAGTGGTTGGCAAAACCAGTGACCCCGTTCTTGATCATTTCCAAACATCCGGCCAGCGCGCCGACATAGACGTCCTCGGCGGTCAGCAGCGATTCGATCCGCCACATCCGATCCAGGAAGCCCTGACCAGCTACATCAGCGGCATAGCCCCGAAACAGGGTGGCCGAGGCATGCGTATGCGAGTTAATCAAACCTGGAAGAACGATCGTGCCCGATGCATCCAAAGTGCGTTGGGGTTGATACTTGGCTGCCAGGTTTTCGCTTCGACCAACCTCCACGATGCGATTGCCCACTACGCCCAAGGCATCATCGTCGTGAACGCCTTGAACCGAGTCGACCAGGGTCCCGCCCGTAACGAGCAGGTCGCAGTCTTTCATGTCAGTGCCCTCCGTCCTTTCGCAAGAGGTCATATCATCCCATGCAGTATTCTCGATTGGATTCGTTCGATGAGCAATGAGAGGCAAATGATCCTCGACGCGCGCCATCCTGTTACTTACAATCCGGTTACGACGCTGTTCGAGACGACTTGAAAAAGCGGAGGCAACGATGAAAGACAAGATCACCCGAAGAGATCTGATTCGAGCCGCAGGCGCATCCGGACTGGCCGCTGGATTCGGCGGCATCCTATCGAACGAGGAGGCACAGGGGCAACCGGCCGTTCGAAAACTCGCGACACCCAGTGTGCGTGTCGCGGACAGCGACACTCCGTCCGCCGTGATAGTCGACGGACAAGTGATCCAACCCCAGCGCGAATTGCCCGTGCTGCACAAGACGGAAGTGCTGGTTGTCGGGGCTGGCCCGGCTGGCGTAGTCGCGGCTTTGGCCGCCAAGCGGACCGGAGCGGAAGTCACGCTGGTCGAACGTTACGGACACTTCGGTGGCCAATGGACGGGCGGATTGGTCTTGATCGTCGCAGGCGTGCATGACAAAACCAACAAGCAAGTCACGCAAGGAATTGGCGAGGAGATCATGCGGCGGCTCGAGAAACTGGACCGCGGCGTGATGAATCGCACCAAGGGCGTCGATCCTACGGTCGACGCCGAAGCGGTCAAGTACGTCATGGTCGAAATGCTAGTGGAAGCCAGCGTGCATATGTTTCTGCACTGCTGGGGCGTCGACGCCATCATGGACGGCTCGACCGTCAGGGGAGCTGTCTTCGAAAGCAAGTCGGGTCGCCAAGCCATACTGGCCGAGCAAACGGTCGATGCAAGCGGCGACGGCGACGTGTTTGCTGCCGCCGGTGCCGCGCACGAGCGTATCCGATTCCACATCGGCTTGGTCTGTCGCATCGGCGGCCTGGACAAGGTCGATCAGGCCAAGGCCAAAGGCGCCCGACGGCCCCGTCGCCTGGGCGCGCCAACGCCAATCGAAGGTGTCAACTGGGTCAACATGCATGGACCCGACGGAGACGCTTTGGACGTGGCCGACTTGACCAAGATGGAAGTGGGCCATCGCCGGCAAATCTGGAAAGAAGTCCAGCAGATCCGGCAGACGCCGGGCTACGAGCAAGTGCACTTGGTCGAAACCGCACCGCAGTTGGGCGTTCGCATGTCGCGGATGCTGGCAGGCACAGACAAGCTGATGTTCGATGATGTCATGACGGGCAAGAGGTTTTCGAACTCGATCGGCGTGGGCGGCGATTGGCGGAAGGTCAGCGATCGCATCGGCGAGTGGCAGATTCCGTACGGTGTGCTGGTTCCTCAAGAGATTGACAACGTCTTGGCGACGGGCCGTTGCGTCTCCGGCGACCCCCGGCTAGCCGACTACCTGCGGATCATCCCCACGTGTTTTGTCACCGGCCATGCTGCCGGCTGTGCCGCAGCACTGGCCGTGCGCGACAGGTGCCGGCCAAGGGACATCGAAGTGCCCACGCTGCAAAAGGTGCTGAAGGAACAAGATGCATATTTGGGATAGTACGGAGTGAACGAGACGCAAGAGAAAGGTAAGAAGCGTCGAACATTGCGACTGCTCGTGCGGTGTTGCGCTCTCGTGGGCGCCGTGATTCTTGTGCTTCCCATCCTCCCTTGGGAGTGGACGTCGCTGGTCTTTCCCTCGCTAAGTCCCTTTGTCTTGATCTGTTCGGTAGCTGCCACACGGTCGCTTGGCCTGGCAACGTTGATCGGCTTGCCGATGCTGATACTCGTGCTGGCCCATCGGCGATGCTTCTGCAAATATGCATGCCCAGTTGGTTTGCTCACCGAGTACACGGGGCGGTTAAGGCGAAACAAGGGAAAAGACCCTGTCTTTCAGATTGGACCGTCCGTTCCTCGCTCGGGTGACACAGCACGAAAACGGAAAGCATCCTCATTTTCTCTGCCCGTCGCCAAGCTACCGCCCATCGGTCGTTGGGTGGCTTTGGTGACCTTTGGCGGCGCGTTATTCGGCTATCCGTTCTTTCTTTGGTTGGACCCGTTGGCAATTTTCCACGGAGTGTTCACGCTGTGCCACGATCCACTGAGCCTGGCTGGACAAGTGTCGGCGGTCATGTTGGGCATCGCGCTCAGCGTCAGCCTGTTGCTGCCCAGTGCTTGGTGTACGCGGCTGTGTCCAGCGGGAGCGACGCAAGATCTTCTCGCAATGCCGCAACGTCTTTTTCGTCGAAAGACACCATCGACAGTCCAGCCTTCCACTGACAAGAAAGGACTGCTGTCACGTCGATCGGTTTTCTCGGCCGCAATCGGTGCTGTTTGCCTGGGACTCGGGGGCCGATTCGCGCCCGCAGCTTCGCCGCGATCCGCAGACACTCGCTCGCCCTTACTCCGACCGCCGGGATCGCTCGACGAAGGGCGGTTCAATGGTTCGTGCATTCGCTGCGGCAATTGTATCCGCGCGTGCCCGTCAGGAATCATCCTACCCGACCTGGGAAGCGAAGGGATCGCCGGATTCCTGGCTCCGAAGGTCTCGTTCGACGACGAGTACTGCCGAGAGGATTGCCACCGGTGTACTCAGGTCTGTCCGAGTGGCGCGATTGCGCTACTGTGTTTGGAGGAGAAGAACAAAGCTCCGATCGGCTTGGCAAAACTCGAGGCGGAACTTTGCCTGCTCTGGGATGACGGGGAATGCGATTTGTGTGAGAAGGTGTGTCCATTCCAGGCCATCTCAATCGACTGGGATCCGGAGGAATACGTTGCATTGCCCGTTGTCCACAAAGACAAATGCCCTGGCTGCGGCGCGTGCGAACTCATGTGCCCAGGCACGAACACTTGGGAACGGGAGAACTCCGACGAGTCGGTTCCCGTGCGAAAAGCGATCGTAGTCAAGCCGCAGCTCTGAACGAGGAAATGCCATGTTCTTCCGACCACCGCCGGCGTCTGCCGGGCGTCTAAGCACGATCGTGCTTGTGTGCTTCTTGGTGTGCTCCGAGACCCAATATGCGCAAGCGGAGACCGCCGCCGATCAAGTCCCTTGGGAGCCTGTAGGCTTGTCGGGCGGGGGCGGTATGTTCTCGCCCGCGATCTCTCCGGCCAATCCCGATCTGATGATGCTGAATTGCGACATGAGCGCCGCTTACATCTCGGAGGATGGTGGCCGCAATTGGCGAATGATCAATCAAGCGCAGCTTCGCACCGATACGCGGTGCCGGCCTGGCTTCCACCCATCCGATCCCAATGTCATCTACGCATCCTCTGGCGGCCGACTCCGAATCAGTCGCGATTGTGGCAGGACTTTTGAGCCCATCGGCGATCTCAACGATTCGCTGTACGGCGAGATCGCGATCAATCCGTGCGATCCCGACATCATCCTGGTGGGCACGCGGCGGGAGCAATGTTGGTTGTCGCTCGATGCGGGAAATACGTGGACCGTGTGCGATGGCCCGAATGGCCAGTCAATTGGTTTTCATTTCGACCGAACCAACAATGGTCGCGTCTTGTTCGCCGCCACGGATCAAGGCATCTGGCGATCCGACGACGGAGGGGCGACGTGGGCCGAGAAGTCCGACGCGTTGCCGTGGAAGGGGATTCAAGGGTTCGCGGGTGGTTCGAATACGTCGGGCAACCTGATCATGCTCTATTGCGCCGTGTCCAGCAAAGACGCAAACGGCAAGTTTAAGGGCGGCATCTACCGGTCTCGCGATCGCGGGGAAACGTGGCAGTGGGCTATGGGCCGCGGTATCAACACAGAAACGCAAAAAGGGGACCAGTGGGCCTACGGCTCCATCTCGCAATACGAGCAGCTTCTTACCACGGACACCAACCCACTGACCGTCTACGCCACGAACACCAGTACTGGCTTTCACCCGCCACACCACGACACGGTGTATCGCTCCGACGACGGCGGCGAAACTTGGCGTGACACGTACTTCATGGACCCGCGTTTCGATCGCTACAACGTCGCACCAAACTACGTGACCGCATCCACCGGGAAATGTTGGAAAGGCGGCGATGCGCCGTTCGGAGCGGCGATATGCGGTTCCGACCCGGACCGTGTGATTCTTGTGCGAAGTCAGTGCTACATCACCCACAACGGCGGCGATACGTGGTTCAACGGCCACACATACCCGGCCCCCGGCCAGGAACCCAAGCCAGGATGTGCGTGGGTGAACAACGGACTGGTCGTCACTACCACGTGGCACTACTACTTCGACCCGGTCCAGCCGAATCGTCATTACATCGCCTACACAGACATCGGCTTGGCAAGGTCGGTCGACAGCGGCAAGACGTGGATCTGGTGGGACAAACGCTCGTGGGCTCCGTGGCGGAATACTTGTTATGAAATGGCGTTCGACCCGGACATCCCCGGCAAGATCTGGGGAGCGTTTTCCAACGTACACGACATCCCCAACGACAACATCATTTCGGAACGTCACGGACACAACGGTCCCGGAGGCGTGTGCATATCGAGGGACTTCGGCGCCGCGTGGAAACCCGAGGCCCAAGGTATCCCGCTGCGACCGGTGACTTCGATCGTGCTCGACCCCAAAAGTCCAAAAGACGCGCGAACACTGTACGCAGGCGTCTTCATGGAGGGCGTCTACAAATCCACTGACGACGGAGCCACATGGACACCAAAGAAGGACGGTCTGGGCCATCCGAAGAACATGCGTGTGTACCGCGTGTTTTTGCACAAGGACGGAACGCTGTTCGCCATCGTCTGCGCAAAACGTACTGCGTATCGCAGGCCGTTGATCGCCGAAGGCGTAGGACTGTATCGGTCCAAGGACGGAGCGGAGACCTGGCAGAAAGTCAATGCCAATCAGCAGTTTCTGTATCCCAAGGACTTCACGGTCCATCCCAAAGACAGTGATTTGATCCTGTTGGGCGTCTGCGACACGGAGTGGAGCGACGATTCCGGCGGCCTGTATCGTACCGAGGACGGCGGCAAGGCCTGGCAGCGAATCGGTCGCGAAGGCCGTCAGACGTTCGGCGGTTACTTCCACCCGAAACATGACGGATGGATCTACATGACGCTCACCGAAGGCGCACCAGGCGCCGGACTGTGGCTCACGCGAGACAATGGCCGAACGTGGGAAGCATTCCGCGACTTGCCGTTCTCGAACATTCAACGCGTTGTGTTCGACCCATCAGACGAATCCGTCATGTACGTCACCACCTTCGGCGGCAGCGTATGGCGAGGACCGGTCATTCCGCGCTGAGTCACTAGATGCAAAGCTCTAGAA
Organism: uncultured Pirellulaceae bacterium; assembly: GCA_964617665.1. Lineage (GTDB taxonomy): Bacteria > Planctomycetota > Planctomycetia > Pirellulales > Pirellulaceae > JADHUC01. The sequence goes on along the minus strand of CAZUAH010000406.1, from coordinate 6,086 downwards.
CGGCCTCTACTCAACTCGCCGTTTCGCGCCTTCCACCATATACATCGCGTCGCATCGAGGACACCACAAATAGTACTCGAAGTAGTAAGTTTGCCCCGCCTTGGGTCTCTTGCGAGGAATCCGCTTCTCCACGGGGCAGCCACACTTACGGCAGAGCTGCCCCTCTTGAGTGATTTTCTGGGGCGTTCCAGGCGGCGGTCGGTAGTCTGCTTCCAGGACGGGGCGTTTTGCGGGGTTTTCCTTTTCGTAGACCTCATCCACTTGAAGGTCGCCATGATCGGCTGCCCGCGTCGCCAACGCGTCACAACGTTCGTTCTCTGTCACATTGGCGTGGCCCTTGACCCAATGGAATTCGACCTCATGCGGTTCACGGGCTTGAAGCAGCCGCTTCCACGAATCGCGATTGGCAGCTTTCTTGGTCTTGGGCGGATTCAACCGCCAACCGCCCCTTCGCCAGCGATCGGCGCAAGCCGCCCCGTAGATCAGATACTCCGAATCCGTGTACAGCGTGACGCGACACGGGAACTTCAGAGTCTCCAGTCCCACGATTGCCGCCATCATTTCCATGCGGTTGTTCGTGGTCAGACGGTAGCCCGCCGATAGCTCCTTGCGGTGTTCGCCATACAACAACACGACACCATAACCGCCGCGTCCTGGATTGCCGAGACAGCCTCCATCGGTGTAGATCGTTACTTCCTTGAGTTCGTTCGTCATCATTCCGGATCGTGTGATCGGACGGTGCCCTTTCACTGCGCAAATGTCAGTAGTAGGTCTCCCTGGCTCTTGTCAAATCGAAAGCTCCATCGGTTGGTGTCGATTCCCGAGCGGAGTTGGAGATTGGTCCTGCCGAGCGATGTCCCGTCGATGATCTTGTAGGTACCGGCGGGGACTTTCAGTTCCGTGACGTCCAGGATGGCCGCATCGACGAAATCGACAGTGCGAGCGTGGATCGTGCTGACGCCGTCGCCGGTCAACTTCAGGACGGAAAGCCCCGAGCCCAAGACGGCATTGGTCTTTGTGTTGACCGCGCCCTGAAACTTATTGCCCCAGAACTCGATATCGCCAACGCGGATCTTCGCTTGCCCGCCGTCGATCTCCCAGGTGCCGCACCAGATGTCCACGCCGTGTTCTGATTCCCTTTCGTTGGTGAACGTGGCTTTGCCCCGCAACCGTAGGGCACCGGGACGTGCGGTGTCGCAGGTGGACATGCGCAGACCCTGCCGGGCGACCAGCTTGCCTCCGTCGACGACGATCTCCGAACCGGTCGAGCGGGCGAAAAAGCGTGGTCCCCACGGAGAGGATGGGATTGACTCGGCTCGGTAACTTGTGTTGATTCCGATGAACCACGCCTCCACAACACCGGTAGGCCCCACCAGCAAATGACAGCTTGCCGGCTCTTTCAAATCGGGCCGCCCCCAGGGGCCACCTACGCGGAGATCCGTCTGCTTGTTTGTACAACGCAGCGTTCCGTCCACGTAGAACCAACTTTCTCGGTCCTTGGACAAGATGGCCGATCCGGCGACGGTCAATCGAGCACCTTTCTCCAGACGGAGCGTCGTACCTTGCGTTCTTGCGTGCTCGGCAAGCTCAAAGCCAAGACAAACTGCGTCGCAGCCAGTTGGGATCACGCAGTGTAGGGCTTGCCCGGAATGGTCATCGCCGATTTCGACGCACAGATCCGCTCGGGGGACGTCACGCGTCCAATTCTTCGCATCCGTCCACAGATACCGGCCACCAGCGTCCTGGCGGTTCATTTCGAATTGAGTCCACAGCGGCATGTCGGCCGCGCGAACCGGAAGCAGACATGGATGAAGCGCGAGGATGACAACACAGCCGAACCGTACGGCGGCCACGACACAACGGTTTCTTGCGACCTGATTCATGGACAAAAATCGTGCGGTTCTCAATTCTTCTTCCTTCTACCCTTTCTTGCTTTGGGTGGTCTGGGTGGATAGGGCACGCCGTTGATGTAGTTCAGGCGGTCGTCGATGTCGGCTCCTTTGCTGACGGGATGGAAGTCCGAGCGTTCGACGGGGTAGCGGTCTTGGAAAAAGTCGCGGAAGAAAACGATGGAGTTAAGAGCTTCCGTGCCGAGGATCGGATCTTGCGTTGTGTTGACGATCTCGGTGAGGATCGGTTGGGGGTTCTGCTTTCCGATGATGCCCAGGAATTCGGCCGCTCGAACGCGTACGATTTCACAATCGTCCTTCAAGAGCGGTTCGATGCAGATAGCGAAGTCGGCAGCTTTCTTGCCGAACGAACTGCAAACCATTACTCCCCAGTAGCGGAACATGGGATTATCGGACCTGAGCGCTGCCTCGATTCTCGGCCTATTCTTTGCGGGGTGAAACAAAGCGAGGTCGGCCGTATCGACCAACTCGGCGATTTCGGCTGTGTGGCTCTGACCGAATTCGACAGGATTCTCCATGGCGTTCGCTACAAGATAGCTCTCTGGGTAGAAGCTCAAATCGGGCAAGCCCTTCACGATCTGTTGTAGACGCGAGCGCAGCCGGGCGAGCACTTCGGCGTGTTCGGGATCGTCGGCCAGATTGTTGACTTCGTGAGGATCGGCCTCGACGTTGAACAGGGCCTCGACCGGCTTGGGCTGGAAGAACTGAAGTTGCGATCCGCTGAGTTTGCCAGCTTTGAAAAGCTCGCGCCATTCTTCGTATGCGAGCATCTTGTAGCGGTAGTTGTTCTGCAGACCGTCGGGCAAGTACGGTTGGTAGTTGCGGATGTAATGATACTTGCCTTTTCGGAGCGAACGGATCAGGTCGTACTTTTCGTCAAAGCGGTCGGCATAGCCGAAAGACTCGTCGCGCGAGTTGACCTCGTTCATCGAAACGCCGTTTCCGAGGAAAGGCCTGCCATCGACCTGGCTGGGAACCTCGACTCCGGCAAGTTGAAGCGTGGTGGGGCCAAAGTCGATGAAGCTCACAAAACCGCCGATCCGGCTGCCGACTTCGGTGTCGACGAGGCGTTTGAAGTTCTCCGGGATGCGCACGACCAGCGGCACGTGCAGTCCGGACTCGTAGGCATAGCCTTTACTTCGCGGGAGCACGCCGCCATGGTCGCCGAAGTAGAAAATGAACGTGTCCTCCAAGAGGCCATCTTCTCTCAGCTTGGCAACCGTATCGCCAACGATACCGTCGATGACTGCCATGCGGTCGTGATATCGGGCGTGGGTGTAACGGAACAGCGGCGTGTCCGGAAAGTAGTCTGCCAGTTTCACCGAATCGGGATCAGTGGCGGTCTCTTCGCCTTCATAAGTTGCCTGCTTGAAGTGCAGGGAACTCTCGTGCGATTGACCATGCGACTGCATGTGAAAGAAGGGCTGCGACTCATCTGGACGATTGCGCCAGGACGCTTTCCCGGACGATTCGTCCCAGACTCCAGTGCCCTCTACAGCGTTGTAGTCCTTCTTCGCATTGTTGGTCGTGTAGTAGCCCGCCTCGCGAAGGTACGCGGGAAACATTCGCAGCCCTTCGGGCATGGGAGCCATTTGGTACTTGCGATGAAATTGAGTCCCGATGCGCGGACCGTAGCAGCCAGTGGCCAACGTTGTGCGCGCTACCGAACAGACGGGCCCGTTTGAGAAAGCGTGATTGAAAGTGAGCCCGTGTCTCGCGAGCGCCTCGATGTTGGGTGCCTCCGCACCGCCAGGGAAAAAGTGCCGAAGGTAGTGCACCGAGTTGTCTTCGGACACGATCCAAACCACGTTGGGGCGTTCAGCCGCTCGACCGAATGAGGCGAGACCAATTGTGAGGCAGACGATGATAGTGGCGAGGAGGCTTCTTTTCATGATGACAGGTGAACTCCAGAAGTAGTTGTTCCTGGTTCCCAAGCTCCCGCTTGGGAACCGCAAAACGCAAAGGCTCGCTTCGCATGGTGGAAAGCAGAGCCTCCAAAAACGCGTTCCCAAGCCGGAGCTTGGGAACGAGAGGTATAGCATCTGGGGCGAATCGCCCTCTCCCAGAGGGAGAGGGGACTCTAGTAGTTGTTGAGCATCAATTGTAGCTCGGCTCGCAGAGGATTCGATAGGTGCGCCCTGGTAGGCTTCCTATGAACGAAGGAGTCGTTACCGCCGTCACGATCGACGCCGGGACGCCTTTTGGACGGCTTCGATGGTGAATCCTCCGATCATATTCTCTTGAGAGTCCATGTAGCACCAATCGTTGAGGTCTGCGACGGGCACCGAGACCTTCGAGCCGAGTTTGAGTGGGCCCAAGTCGGCGGGATCGTTGCCTAGCATCCCGTAGATCTTGTCACCCTCCAATGCGGTGACAGAGATCCAAATGAACTCCGTATTGTCCCCATAGGTGACCGGTGCCTTGACCGAGAAATTCTCCCCGGCCCTCTTTTCAAAGGCGGCGACAAATTCGGGCCAGGTTTCGTGGGCCTTCTCGACGGCTTGCTTCATCAACGGATCGTCGGACGAGACTTCGAGGATCGGCACAGTCAACGATTCTTCTAAGGCCCTGACGGGATCCTGGGACCGTAGTGCCGTTTCTGTGTCCTCGTTGATTGGATATCCGCATTCAGTGTCCGGCAGAAAGACCAGCAGGCAATTCTCGTCCAAGAACTCTGCGAACAGCTTCCCCAGACGCCGGTACCAATCGAGGATTTCTTCCTCGGACGTCGTGCCGTCGACTCCCATGGCATCGAAGGAGAACCAGGCTTGATGCTCGAGGAACAAGGAGCGAATGCGTGTATCCGCAATACCCTGCGCCGCCGCCTCGACATCCTCAGTGTAGGGGACGGGGAAACTGTTGACGAGGAACATTCGGCCATCGTGCATGATCGTACTGGTAATACCAACTCCGACCACGAAGCCGTCGGCTCCTTCCGCTGTGCCGTCACCCAGGTCAGCGTTCCAGACCCTTCCTCCCATGCTGGCGAGCACAGCCGGATCGAACGTGACCGGCTCCTTCACCAATGCCACGAAAGATATCAGCCGAGTCCGACGCCGCCTGCGAATCCGCCAATACGCCACAGCGGCGGCCAACACCACGATCACGCCAAGTATGATCCAGATCATCTTCTTTCCTCCCGATTGGTCCGGACACAGTAGATTCCACGGCCTTTGAAGATCGGCCCAAAACATCCGTTACACGATTCGCATTCGGATTTGCGCGCGTCGCCTGACTTCCATCGGGCGACGAGATGGGGCTCTCGGATCAGGGGACGGCTGAGTGCGATGTAGTCTGCAGATCCATTCTCGATCAGTTCCCTCGCTACGTCATAAGATCGAATGCCGCCGACGAGGATCAGTGGCACGCCGATTGTCTCTTTGAACTGCCGAGCGGCGTCACGGTAGTAGACTTCCTCGTCTTCAGTGACAGGCGACTTCCTGCGCACGGGAATCTGATAGCCGGACGGGTCGATTGTCCCGCCGCTCATTTCGATACCGGCAATTCCCGCTTCGGCGAGCATCGCGGCTATCTGCAGCATTTCCTCAACCTGCAAACCGCCTTCAAGAAAATCCTCGGAATTCATCTTGATCAGAGCGGGAAACGCGTCGCCCAACGAGTCCCCGATCCGTTCGAGGATGCTCAGGACGATGCGAGCTCTGTTCTGGGTGCTTCCACCGTACTGGTCCGTTCGCCTGTTGAAATACGGAGACAGGAACTGGGACAACAGATAGCCGTGGGCCGCGTGCAGTTGCACGCCGTCGAATCCAGCGTCTCTGGCCCGCCGAGCGGCCTCGACGAACGCCTCGATCGTGGCTTCGATCTCGTCGCCCGCCATAGCACGACCGGCCTCACCGCTCCTGCCAACGGCAGCCGATGGGCCAAACGCCTCCGTCTTCGTCAACGACGTGTTCGCTTGGACGCCAGCGTGGGCAAGCTGCAAGACAATACTGCTTCCATAATTATGAGCGGCATCGGCCATCTGCCTCAGGCCATCGACGAACCTATCGTCATACACCGCGACTTGCCGTGGGCTGGCCTGGCCTTCGGGGCTTACATAGGCGTGGCTCGAAATGATCAAACCGACCTCACCCTTGGCCAATTCGGCCACGACTTCCGCCAGTTCGTCAGTGCATGTCCCTTCTTCGGAAGCCATGCCTTCCCAAGTCGCAGAAC
>CAZUAH010000405.1:0-12698 GCA_964617665.1 uncultured Pirellulaceae bacterium | reverse complement strand
GATGACGAAAGGTAAAATGAACAAGCCTCAGAAAATCGCTGGTGAACGACCCTGCATTGAGGGCGAAGAAGTGTTATTCTCGCGAGGACGGCACATGGTGGCAAGTCCGCCCCGAGCGGTGTGATCACAGGCCGCTGTGCTGTTGCCATGCCTCGGCGAACCATTTCAGCTGGTTCCGGCCTGCCGTGATAGGCGTGTTGCAACTGGCGGCGAGGATGAAGCGTTGGGCGTGCGGTCGCATGCGCTCAAGCAACCTCTCGACATAGGCAAACACGGCGGAGCGGGTGTGCAGGCGATCCAACTCGGCGGCGCCGATGCCGCCAGTGATGATGAAGCGGTCGCCGGTCCAGGGCCGTGCCAGTGCGGAATGTCCACATCGAATCCAAGTTGCAGCGGAGAATGTGGTTCCCGCCCCCGGTGCCACTTGCCGAAGTGCGCGGTCAAGTAACCGGCGTCCTAGAGGATCTTGCCCAGAGTCGGCAGGGACGGATCCAGCCGCGTTGCCGACTTGACGTTGGTCGTTTCTGATGTGGAGAACCGTGTTCTCACTTGCGATTGGAGCGAAGCGAACGTCCGCCAAGTGCGCCGCAGGCGATGTCATACCGTGCCCGGCGGGATTTTGGCCGGTCATGATGCTGGTACGCGTCGGCGAGCAGATCGGACTCGCGGCGTACGCATTGGCAAATGTCATGCCGCGTGCGGCGAGCCGTTCGATGCTAGCGGCTGACGATGAAACAGCTCATCATTTTTCACTTCCAGCCGCCCGCTATGTAGGCCGTGCCACACACGATCGGCGCAGATTCCGGTATCGCTGCCGCCACTGGTAGATCTCGCGCGGGCAACCTACACTGAAAAGCAGTGCTGCTGTAGAGCGTTCGATGACGGTTGAGGCCGTCTATGCCCTCCTTTGCCAGGAGACTCGCCGATGCGTTTTCCTCTTCCACGTAGTTTCTTCATCTTGATTCTGGCCGTCGGCTTGTGTGCTACGGCCGATTCGCTTGGCGGGCAGCCATCTGACGCACCGAAGACGGCAGCCAAGGACGCAGAAGCGAGTGTCGAGAAAGCCGTCGCCCGATTCCGCGTCCGCGATTTCGATGGGGCGTTGGCCGTATTCCGAGAGGCCGTCAAACAGGACCCTGACGAACCACCGGCCGAGGTGCTCATGGCCGAGATGTTCAACGCAGCCAACGATTCGGCGGCGGCACGAGTTTGGCTGGAGCGGGCCGTGTTCCAACACCCAAACGATCCCCAGGCTTTTCTCGCATTGGGCGACGCGAATCTGCGCGAACGCCGTGTGGTCGAGGCGTATATGTTGTTCAACAGTGGCGCGAGACGTGTCGAAGCAATGCCGGCGGAGAGCGCGCGCAAGAAGCAGCTACAAGCGCATGCCTACCGCGGGTTGGCGGCGGTGGCGGAAACGCGAGGCGATTGGCCCACCGCCCAGCGTTTTCTGGAAGCAGTCTTACGCGCTGCCCCGAAGGATGCACTGCTCACCCAACGGCTGGGACGGACGGTCTTCCTTCAGGGGAAGCCGGACGACGCCCTGAAACACTTCAAGGCCGCTCTCGCGCTCGACGCCAAGCTGCTTACGCCCGAAGCGCTGATGGGACAACTGTACGAGCAGATCGACGACCGAGAAGACGCGGCTCGTTACATGGCGCTGGCCACGAAAGCGAATCCGAATGATTTGAATACTTGTTTGGCAGTGGCGCATTGGGCGGTGGGAGCGGGTAATCTCACGCTCGCAAAACAGCAGGCTGAAGCTGCGCGGAAGCTCGACGTCGAATCGCTCGCTGCTTTGTCGGCCAGCGGAAATGTGGCCCTTTGCATGCGTGAGTACGAGCAAGCCCAGCGACACTTCGAGGCAGTGATCGCCAAGGTTCCGAACGATTTCAGCGCCACAAACGGCTTGACGCTGGCACTGTGCGAACAAGACGCCCCTGAGAGCAAGAACCTCGCTCTGCAGTACGCGCAGAGCAATCTACGGAACAATCCGCGCTCGACCGAGGCCGCAGCCACATTGGGTCGGGTGCTCTATCGCCTGGGGCGAAGCGAAGACGCGGAACGCGTGTTCGCTCAAGTGGCTCTGGCGGGCGATCTGAGTCCCAACGCGGCTTATTACATAGCCTGCGTAGCAGCTCAGCAGGGTCAGAACGAACAGGCAAAGCGGATGCTGGAGATTGCTCTCGAAGCAAAGACCTATTTTGCCAAACGGCCAGACGCGGAAGCGCTGTCGGCGAGGCTGAAGAAGTAGAGACATTGCCGACAAAGGCCACTCGCTCGACATCCCGCCACTCTTGCGCATCGAGGTATCGAATGTCAGTATTCACTCTAACGCTGCTCATCATTCTGCCGGCACAAGGGGAGCCCGCAACACCCAAGAACCTTCGTTGCGAATGGCTGGTGAATCCGCAGGCGGTCTGTGACCCTTGCCCCGAATTCTACTGGGAAGTCCCGTCGCAGAGCGTTTTTCGGATCGCCGTGACAGCGGCTGATGGCTTTGACTGTCCCGTGTGGGAGATAACGAAGAAGAGTCCGCTTTCGATCGTCGAATACGCTGGCCCTCGGCTCGGCAACGATACCACGTACTACTGGAAAGTCTGGGTTTGGGGCAATGACAGCGAACTTGCCTGCGAGTCTTCGGTCCAATCCTTCAGGCTCGATTTCCAGGCGATGCCGAAGTGTTTATCCACTGTTCGTACGTTTGTGAACTTCGCGGGGAGCCCGGAGTGGGCGAAGGACAAAATCGATCTGTGTTTTCGCAAAGAGGCCAAACAGGGGCGCAGCGATATCATCGCCGTGCGATACGCGCTGGTTTGCACGATGGTCATTCCGTCAAAGAAAGCCGACGATCTCATGGCATTCTGTTTGCAGCACGGATACAACTTCGAGGACTGCTTTTGCCATTTTGCTGCAGACACGCAAGTGACACTTCACGTAGGCGCGGAACGCGCCGAGAATCCGAGGGAGAAACGATTTTGCCCAGGTTGGGATCCCAAGAACGATCGCGACGGAAACGGCCAGGTCGACGACGAAGAGTTCAAGACGCTGGTCAATCCGGACGCCACGGCTCGCCAAAGAGAACAGGCCCGTATTCCCATCTACTACTGGGGTCCGCCGCGCGACGACTACGTGATGAACGTAGGGAATCCAGCCTATCAACGATACATGGCAGAGGTCTGCGCGTCTGAAATGGCCGACGCTTACGACGGCATCTACTTCGATACCGTGCCGCCCGACGTTGCTGGGCCTGGAGGAAACAGCCTCGTGGTCGAGTATCCGCGCCAAGGCGGCGAAGCGGACCGTTGGACACGCGACCTACAGTGGCTGTTCGCCCAGATGAAAATTCGTTTGCCCGAGAAGCTCATAACTGCCAACGGCTGGCGAGCGCAGCCAATGGTGATCGACGGATTTCAGTCCGAAAACTGGCAGCGGATCACCCATCAGAAAGACCGCTGGCAGAAACGGATCGACGAAATGCGCGCATACGACCGTCGCGGCAAGATACAGATGATTCAATACAACCCGATGTTCCATCCGGAGTTCGCCGAGTTCGGACCGAAGGTCGAAGGCGTGACTAACGATCGCGACAGGATCTACGGGCTCGCCACCTACTTGATGGCCCACGGCGACTTCTCGTATTTCGGCTTCGGCGGCCACCCTTATCAACACGTAACAAGACAGTGGTTCAAAGCGATCGAGCACGATTTAGGCACGCCCGTTGGCGAGTACTACTTGATGCGCGAAACCGAACGGTCGAGCGTAGAAGATACTCGCAATCTACTAGCCAACGGCAACTTTGAACTCTCCGACGACCTTGGCAAGCCGACAGAATGGCAACTGGTCGAGCCGATCCAAACTGCCTCCTCAGCAAATCACGACGGACGGAACTCGGCAATGGTCGTCAGCAATTCGCTGCAGATCAACAATATCAACAAGCAGTACGTCAAACTGAAACCGTACACCGACTACACACTGACGGCCTGGATCAAGACACGCGACGTCGCCGGCAAGCCTGGAGCGCAGGTCTACCCATACGAATTCGACGATGCCAAGGGTGCGGGACCAGCAATCTCGGTCACAGGCACGACCGACTGGAAGCGATACCGCCAGACGTTTACCACTAGCGGCGACGGTGAAGGCCGAATCAACTTCCGCATTTTTGGCGCTACGGGCACCGCGTGGTTCGATGGCTTGGAACTCGTCGAAGGGGCCGTCTACACAGAGACCGTCTTTGCCCGAAAGTACACCAAAGGGCTGGTGCTGATTCGGCCGTTTGCCGGAGGCAACTACGACGACAAGACGCGTTCGATCGTCGAGCTTCCCAACGTCTTTCGTCCCTTGAATGCCGACGGGACTTTGGGGGAAGAGACAACGCAAGTTGCACTTCGCAATGGCGAGGCGGCCATTCTCGTACGGTAATCCGGTCTACTACTTCCAGAGTTCTTTGATCGCCTCGACAGTGCGATTGACCAACGCTTGGCCGCCTTCCGGGCCGACCAGGCTTTGTTCGACAATCGCGCTGTAGCCGCCGCCGCGCAACGCCCGAGGCGTTGGCACGTAGTAGCCGAAATCCAACGGGCTGGCCAATTGGATCAGGATCGTCTGTTGGGCCGCGCTGCGTCCCTGAATCTGCACGCCGTAATCGAGAAATAACTCGAATGGATTGGTCGCGACGGCCACGTCTCCCAATCGCAGGACGTGCATTTGCACCGGATACAGCGGATCGGCTTTCTGTTGAGCTTGGTAGCGATCGACCGTCAGTTTGTAGAAATTCATGTTCCAGTAGTCGGGGCCGACGAGCTTTTCCTTGGCGGCCAATTGATCGTACCGCCCTTTGGCCAGGGCATACTCGGCATCGGTCACCTTGCGGCCTGGGACGTCGAATCGTTTGACTCGATGGACGAACCGCACGTCGGTGCGTATATCGTTTTTCACGACCTCGGCTACATCGTCGAATGCGTTGGCAATGCGTCGACCCAGTTCCTGCGTTCGCGTCAGGCCGCGGAACTTGTTCATTCGCTCTTCGGCTTTCTTGCGGAACAACAGATTCGGTGCCTGATCGCCGGCCGGAGCACAGAAACCCAGCACACATAGGTCGTCGCCGTGACGCTCTCGGAGCAGCACGCGGACATCGTGCCAGAAGTCCGCGCTCAGCGAACTACCGCCGACCGATTGCGATGGGCATGCCAATGTGAGAGCCGCCGCCTTCGGACGCTTCTCCAGATCGTAGAAGATCAAGACGTCGACCGCGTGATCCTCGTAGCCCTCGATACCGCGGAACTTCGGGGTATTCGTCGCTCCGTACATCTTGGCCGACCCGTCGTCATAGACCGCTCGACGGTTGCAGCCTACGACTGCATGGCCCAGGCCCCAGGCTACTGCACCGGCAGTCCGGCTTTCCCAAGCTGCCACTACCGCATCAGCCATTCGATCGAACATGAACGCCACATAGTCCTTTGGCTGCATGGCGTCGCCGTAGCTCTGGTATCGCTTCTGCAACAACACAGGCGCCGCGTGGGTATGTGTCGCGGCCAGAAACAGCTTATTGATGTCGAAGCCCGGTAGTCGATCGGCTACGCATTCGCGAAATCCATCTTGAATCCCAGGTCGGATGACGCATAAGTCGCACGACACCATAATCGCCTGATCCACCACCTTCTCGCCGTCGCGAGCTTCCAAGGCCAGCACATTGGCCGTGCAGCGGCTGTGGATGCTCTTGGATTTACGTACGCTCCTGTAACCCGTCAGCGGTACCGGTTCGTCAGGCGTAATGTCAGCCGTGGCCGCACCGATCCATAGTTCCGATCCGGTTGTGACCGAGGCTGTCAGTGCGATATAGGCTCCGCAGAACACCATTCCCAATTGACGCAGCATGTTTCGGTATCCTTGCCTCATCCGTTTCATGGTTTCTTATGCTCCTCATCGTCTCATAACGTGCGTATTCCGTCTTGTGAGGGTATAACATTCTTCGGCCGTCCATTCAAACGACGGGCAACAGTATACACTACCCAGAATCAGCTCCAGCAACGTGCTCGCAATTTCGACGAGGAAGCGAAGAATGAGAATTATCACAACGTCTGCGGCATGCCTCGCGGCACTGATTGGAACTGTCGCCCAAAACACCGCTCGTGCCGAACTGGTGCGAATTGCTATCGAACGGCGTGAACCGTTTGCCGACGGGCATTCGTTCGGCCGAACCGGCCCCTACGAGAAGCTCGTTGGTCGGCTCTACTACGAGGTGGACCCGCGCGCCGCCGCGAACGCCCGAGTCACCGACTTGAAACTTGCGCCCCGCAACGCTCGTGGCAGAGTCGAGTTCTGGAGCGACTTCTATCTGTTGAAGCCGGTGCATGCGGAACGAGGTAATCGTCGTCTGTTGTACGACGTACACAACCGTGGCAATAAACTGGCCATATGGACTTTCAACGGCACGCGCGGCAATGATCCTTCGACATTGGCTGATGCGGGAAATGGCTTCTTGATGCATCAGGGTTATTCCATCCTTTGGACAGGATGGAACGGCGACGTTGTGGCCGACGGAACCGGCCGGCTACTAGCCGGCCTGCCGGTGGCGACCGCTGGCAATAAGCCTATCACCGGCAAGAGCTACGTCGAGATTTGCATTAGCGAAAAGGACAAGGTATTCAGTCGGCCGTTCTACTGGAGCCCGTGGGGCACGTCGAAGGCCTATTCGTCGGTCAGTCTCGACAATACGAGCGCCACGCTATCCATGCGGCCCCGACGATCGGAACCAGCCACGCCCATTCCTCACGACGCGTGGGCGTTTGCACGCTGGGAAGACGGCAAAGCGATTCCCGATCCTGAACAGTTGTACGTGAAGGAGGGCTTTCGCCCAGGCTGGTTGTACGAGTTGGTCTACACGGCAAAGAATCCCCGGGTGTCCGGGCTGGGGCTGGCTGGACTGCGCGACTGCATTTCTTTCCTTCGCTCGGCCGCCAAAGACCGCGAGGGAACGCCTAATCCTATGGCAGAGGCTGTGGAACACGCATACATCTTTGGCATTTCGCAATCTGGGCGGCTGATCCACCATTTCTTCTACGATGGATTCAATACCGACGAAGCCGGCCGCATGGTGTTCGATGGCGCTCTGATTCACGTTGCCGGATCGGGCAAAGGGCTTTTCAACCACCGTTTCGGCATGGCAACGGTCTATGGCACCTATCACAACTACAATCTGTTTCCGACAGAGTTTTTCCCCTTTACACCGGCAAAGCAAACGGATCCGGTTACCGGGCAGAAGGCCGAGTCGATGTCTCGCCTGCGCGCTCGTGGCCACGTGCCGAAAATGCTTTTCGTGCAAACCTCCACCGAGTACTGGTCGCGTGCCGCATCGCTGTTGCACACCGATGTCGAAGGCAAGAAAGACATCGAACTGGATCCGCACATGAGAATATACCTGGTCGCTGGTGCACAGCATCTTGGCGGGGGACCGCCGACTCGCGGGATCTGTCAGAACCCGCGAAACATCCTCGACGACCGACCGCCGATTCTGCGCGCGTTGCTGGTTGCCATGGATCGCTGGGTCAGCGGCCAAGGCGCCCCGCCGCCGAGCCGGTATCCGAAGATCGCCGACGGCACGCTGATCGATCTGGCTACGTTCCGTGAGCAATTCCCAGAAATCCCCGGTGTCAAACTGCCCGATGCCTACTACATGCCACTGCGTCTGGATCCAGGACCGCGATGGGACAGCGAGCGGATCGCCGATCATGTACCACCCAAGGTTGGAAAGCCGTATCGAACGCTGATCCCGGCGGTCGATGCTGATGGGAACGAACTAGCAGGCATCCGCCTGCCCGACGTGACGGTACCGCTGGGGACATACACCGGCTGGAACCTGCGCGCTGCCGAGTACGGCGCCGAGGATCTACTGGCCGGGTTGCACGGCTCGTATCTAGCCTTCGCACGAACCCCCGAGGAACGTCGTAAATCGCAGGATCCACGGTCGGCGATCACGGAACGCTATCCGACTCGTGCAATCTACCTTGCTCGAGTGACGGAAGCCGTCCTGCAACTGCAGCAGGAGGGTTTTCTGCTGGAGCAGGACGCTTTGAGAATCTTGGACATAGCCTCGAAACGCGATCTGCACTAACGCCAAAGACTGTTAACTTCTTCATGAAGTTAGCGACCAACGGCAGCGAGCCATTGCCAACCGAGCGGTAGCTCGCATTTGGCTGGCGGCCCTGCCGCCCTGGGGGACGAATAGCGCGGGGAGTACGTCGCAATGTGCTTGGCGACTTGGCAGGCCAACCGACAAGTCCTATCATGTCCGTTTGATTGCTGAAAAGCCAAAAGAACCTACGAAGATCGTCGAAAATGGGCCTCGGCGTTCCAGTAGGCCATCACATGAAGGATTCGGGATAATGAGCGATGCGACTGTGCAGGGTACGGTTCACCTGATTGAAGAAACCAAAACGTACGGACAGAAAGGCTTTCGAAAACGGCTGGTTGTTTTGGAGCAAGACAAGGGCCGGTTTATCAACTACATTCCGCTGGAATTCGTGCACGAAGGCTGCGATCAGGTGGACGAGTTGAGCGTCGGCGACGAAGTGGAGGTGACGTACCGCCTGAGTGGCCGTCGGTGGCAGCGAGACGCGAACAGCGAAGTCAAGTTCTTCCTTAACGCCGAAGGAACCGAATTCAAGATTCTGCAGAAGACCGGCGAAAGCGACGGTGCACCTTCCGATCGATCCGAGTCGGAGGCATCTTGGGAAGGCGACGAGGAAGTCCCGTTTTGATCGCGGAGAACTGCAAGCGGAGCCAGATGATCTTCCGCGTTTGGATGAGTGCGTGACCGGTTGCCTATCGAGTCCCTGCAAAAGAGTCTCCCTGATGCGCTATTCTCTCTGCGCTTCCTGCATTCTTGTCGTGCTACTTGCGTCAATCGTGCATGCAGCTTCCGCAGCCGAACCGAATCGGGAGGGCCTCGTTGCGCATTGGACGTTTGACAAGACGGACGGCGGTCGCTTCGAAGACATCTCGGGCAAAGGCCACCATGGCTCGATCCACGGCAAGACGGATCAGAACGAGGGAGTGCGAGGTCAGTCTTTGTGTTTGGACGGATCGCACGATTACATCACCGTTCCCGACAACGAAACGTTGGATTTCTCCGACGCCACATTCTCCGTGACTACGTGGGTCAATGCCTACGCCCTGTCGAGTGAACAGCAGATGATCGTGGCGAAGAACGTTTATTCGGCGAACCAGCGTGAATGGGGGCTGATGCTCGATCGAGACAACCGCTTCCGCTTCTACCTGCGACACGACGATCAGTGGAAGACCGTAGAGTCACGTAGTACGCCGATGCCCGGCCGGTGGTATCACGTCGTCGTGACGGTCGATGCCGGGCGGGCAAGTCTGTATTTGAACGGTGTACTGGAAGGACAAGCGAAATTGGGATCACCGATCCCCAACACAGCGGCCCCATTGACCATTGGCGGCGTCAACGACGGCGGACGTCTTCGCCAAATGCTCTTCGGCGCGGTCGACGAGATCAGCCTGTACGATCGAGCCCTGGCCGCCGAAGAAGTTAAGGCAATGTACGTTCCGGTCAGCGCCACACACCAACTGCCCGAAGACTGGCGATACCTGTTATGGGATTCCTCCAAACCCGTGCCCAAGTACGCAGAAGCGACGCTGTTGGAGGATGTCGAATTCGTCGTGGTCAAGGCGCGTGAACCTGAAGTGGACGGCTACAATTGGCTGCACGGGGCGGCCATTGTCCGACACAAAGGAGCGTTGTATGTATCGTTCGGCCACAACAAAGGCAGCGAGAACACAGCCACCGAAGAAGCCCGTGGCCAAAAGAGCACCGACGGCGGCAGAACCTGGGGACCGCTGTTTACCATTGACGACGGCGACGAGCCGGATTTGGCCATCAGCCACGGCGTGTTCCTGTCGCACGACGGCGAGCTGTGGGCCTTTCATGGCGCATTCTATGGACGCATGCGGGATATCCACACGCGGGCGTATGTTCTGGACGAACAGTCGGGACGATGGCGGACCAAAGGCGTCGTTGCCAAGGACGGTTTCTGGCCCATGCAGGAGCCGCAGCGGATGGACGACGGCAACTGGATCATGGCTGGCATCTCGGTAGGTGGCACCATCGGCGGCCCCGACGATCCAGCAGCCGTTGCCGTCAGCCATGGCGACGATCTGACGCGGTGGGATATTGTGCGCGTCTCCAAACCCGAAGACATGGAAATGTGGGGCGAATCGACGGTCATTGTCGAACGTAGGGTAGGCTTCCAGCCTGCCGGTTCTGACCAAGGGAACGCGGACACACCGTCCGCCCCGTCTATCATCTGCATCGCCCGTTACCGCAAACCGATTGCCTTGGCGTCGGTCAGCAGGGACTTCGGCCGGACGTGGACCGAGATCCGCGAGAGCAACCTGCCGATGGCCGCATCGAAGCCATACGCGGGCATCCTATCGACCGGTCAACGGTACTTGGTCTGCACTACCACAGCCGATTCAGCGAATCGGCGTTCGCCGTTGACGATCGCCGTGAGCCGCCCGCGCGAAAGTGTCTTTAGTAGAATCTACCGTATCCGAGACGCGGCCGTCGCAGTGCCCGGATCAAGTGTCCCAAGAATCGAATCACACCCCCAGTGCCGCCTCTCGTACCCATACGCCGCCGAATACGACGGAAAGCTGTACGTGATCTATTCCAACGACGGCAGCCGCGGCGGCAACCGCAACTCGTGCGAACTGGCCATCATCCCTATCGAGAAGCTTCGTGCGGGCCGAGACTGAGTTCGGTAGGTCAGGCTGTGCCTGACGGAATCCAACTCGGACAGTAGAAACTGCAATTCGTCAGTCAGAGCCTGACCTATGAAGCTACTCATCAACGGCCAATAGCCGTCGCATGGCTGTCGTGACTGTCTCCTCCGCGTCCGGCGCCACGCGCGATACAAATTCCGTTCGTAGCCTCCCTGGCTATACGCGATTCTCTGGCAGATGTAGCCCGGGCATGTAAATGGGGCAGGTCCAATGTCCACAACCCTAATCAGTGTACGGACAATCGACAACATCGTGAACAATGAGACCCGTCCCGTTTAGATGCCTCATTCAATCCACCGGCGAATCACGACGGATTCTACTGGAATTCCACCACACGCCCGAAGACGCGGGTTGGCTCAACATCGCGGAAATCGAGATCGGAGAAATGAACAAGCAATGGCTCGATCGACGAATGGAAAGAATCGGTGTTGCCGACAGTTGAAGTTGGGTGACTATTTTCTGTTGTGCCACACCCAATTGCCGTCCGGTTTGATGTAGCCTTCCTTCCCCGGAATGTAGTCCCCATTCCGTACACCGCCGGGTGTTCGGATCCACGCCAACCCGTAACGGAAATGGCTCATATATCTAGCGTTCGGGATGCGAATCCGAAGTTTACCAGTCCTGTCGATGTAGCCATTTTGACTTGGATCCGCACCTTCGACGCTGGCCAACCCTTCGTGGAACGGCAATCCCATTCTGAAGGAGGGCGGGATGCGCCACCGCCCTTCGTGGTCGCAGTATCCAAAAAGCTTCTTCTCTGGCACGAAGGCCTTTCCCAATCCCTCTGAAAAGACCGTCCTGTTCGGATGTGGCCACTCGTGCAGTTCCTGCCCGTCTTTGTTGATGAAGAACCATTCTTTTCCACCTGACCGGGCGACCAACGCGATCCCGCGGTCAAAGTGAAGAGCCTCCTCGAACTGCGGCTCGATCAGCAACTCTCCATTCTTGGCGATGTAGCCCCATTTGGCATCGATCATTACAGGCGCCAGTTTTTCCGAGAAACAGCCGGCCGCTTCATATTGCGTCGGGATAGCGATAGTCCCGTTGCGGTCGGCATACCCAAACCGTCCATTCCGGACGACAACTAGCAAGCCCTCAGACAATTGGCGCGTGGGGAGGACCCCTGCGGGTGGATTCCATTTGTTGAGCGGATCGAACACGCCTGAAGGCTCCCGCTGTCCCCAACCCTCCTCGGTTGCGAACAGTGATTCGCCAAGATTGGATACGCGCCAGGCGTTCCCCATCAACGGTTTCATACGGCGACGGCCTTTCGAATTCACGTAGCACCACTCGTCCGAGGAGATTAGCATCGCCCCATGCTGCCCGACCGTCTGGTTCGCCCCGCCTTGACATGGCGTGGAGCCGTACGAGACACTGTCGAAGCTTGGCTCGACGAGGACCGTTCCTTCCTTGTCGATCACGCCCCACAATTCACCATCCCGAATCGGAAACACGACATCGGCGCTATGCGAACGCGCCTCGCTGTGTTGTGCAGCGAGTTCCTCGTCGAATCCTGGCGGAGCCGTGACGAGACAACACGCGATGAATAGCCGCGTAAACGTAAGACGCAATCCATTAGTCATGGCCAATCTCCTCTGAAAGCTATCTTTTCGGCGACAAC
Organism: uncultured Pirellulaceae bacterium; assembly: GCA_964617665.1. Taxonomy (GTDB): domain Bacteria; phylum Planctomycetota; class Planctomycetia; order Pirellulales; family Pirellulaceae; genus JADHUC01. Next base: position 274 of record CAZUAH010000405.1, on the reverse strand, counting down.
AGCCGTCGCACAGCAGCCGTGAGTGTCTCCTCCACGTCCGGCGCCACTCGCGATACCCATCCTGTCTCGTAGCCTCCCTGACTGTAGGCGATCTTCTGGCAGATGTAGCCGGGGCCGAGATCGCCGTAGGCGGCCATGCAGACGAAGTCGTCCGGACGCATCGCCTGGGCCGCCAGTTGATAGCCGATGCACAGTTCGCCCGGCATGTGCACGACATACGTTTCCCCCAACCGTAGGCAAGTGAGCGGGATGCGGTGTCCGGATTGCATGCGTC
>CAZUAH010000404.1:0-12752 GCA_964617665.1 uncultured Pirellulaceae bacterium | reverse complement strand
CACGCCTCGCGGCACTGACGGGTAAGTCAACCTTGATTGTGGCCGTGCGTCGTTCGGCACTGTCGTTGAACACGGTCAGATAGCGTTTGCCGAAGCGTTCGACGTACACTTGGTCGTCGCTGCTGTGGGCCATTGTGATTGGCTCCCAACCGGCTTCGGCGACCAGCTTGCACAAGGGAACGTACTTCTTAAATAGTGGTCGATCGCGGTTATACAATTCGGGCCGCGTAAAGTAATGCCCCTGGGACGCGTTGTGGCTAAAGAACCCAGGGAACATACCGTACGCCAACGATCGTTTCATGTAGCGTTCGACCAGTTCGTGTGAAAAGTCCTCGAATCGCGTATTCATCAGGAAACAGAACGGTTTGCCTTTGCACATGGCACGTCGATACAGAAGGTCCGCGTCGGACATAGGACGCCACTCGCCGCCAGGATTCCAATTGGTTTCCGTACCCATCACCTCCAGTTGCGGAGCCAGCCAACACAGCCGGATCGGCGTGCTGTTGGCCATCATCAGCTTGTCCATGCGGTGTACGTCACGCGCTATCCCACGAACGTACTCGAAGGCGATCAACCCGCGGAAGATGGCCGGTTTGTGGTCCTCCTGCGAAAACGTCAGCGGCGTGTCGGTGGCGGCGAAATGGTCGCGGCGGAAATCGAGTTCGTCGGTGACGTAACCTTCGCTCGAGTCGACATATTCGCCATCCAAGTCGCTGGTGCGGTCCGTCCCGTACAGCCGTTTTTTTAATTCTGCATTCCACTTGTTCTTGAAGTCCGTCACGTCGCCGGCGATGCCGGGCATCGAGTTCATGCTCCACACAGCACCGTTGCACCACGGCGTATCGAGCAATCGAGCGGGCATCTTGCCGTCCTGGTTGTGATAGCCACTGGACAAGAGAGCTTTCGCTTTCGAGTTCCCTTTCTCGTCAGCAAGCTGTTTCGCCTCGGCCGCCGCCGCGTCCAATGTGCGAGGCATATCCAGCGGCATTCGCATCCACCACGTCATCGGTTCGGTGTAGCGAAACGTCGTAATGCTGTGTTGGTCGTCCCAGGCGGTTTCGTTTGTGCCTTCCTTGAATTTGAAGCCGAAATCCTGCCAATTCTCGACTTGACTGATTCGCGCAAACGGCATCCAGAGTCCCTGTTTCGGTGTACGACAGCGAAACGCATCCGGAAAGGCCTCGTAGTAACGGCCTAACGCGGCGCGGAAGCCCCATTCAGCGTCAAACGTGTAGTGACAGAATCGAACGCGCGCCGTGGGCTTCTCCGGCGTCAGGCCAATGTCGTAGGCTACGAACAACTCGCCTGTGCCCGCGTTGTAGCCGACCCGATAGAAGGCTGGCCGAGCCATGTCGATACCGAGCGCCGTGCCACGATTCTCGTCGGCCACAGCGCCGAGCGGATATCTCGAAAGTCGCCCGCCCGCCACACGAAAACCGGCTGCATTCGTGTACTCGCGGCTCGGCTCTACGATCCGCTCGTTGCGCGGATCGTGAAGCCAACGAAGCGAATCCGAAGACACGGGAATCGCATAGACCAATGTCACGGCGCGATCGTTGCCGGTCGTATCCACCAAAGTAGCATCCACAAAGGCGACGCTGTCGCGCTCCGCTGCCTTCCAATCCAAACGCAGGCCCAGCGCTGTTCGCTCCAATTGCATAAAGTTTGAGCCAGCGGCGACATCACGAACCTGAAACCCTTTGACTGGCGGCGTCTTCTGGATCACCGGCACGCCGTCAAACATGCACGCCCCACTTGGTGCGCGGACGACATGAAGCGAAGGATCGCGAAAACACGCTTTGCCGCCATGGCTGCGGAACAGCATATGAAAACTGACATGGCGTACCGGCTTCTCTGGCAGCACTACAACTTGGCGGCGCAGCCAATCATGCGTGCCGACGCGAAACGGCGCGATTTGTCCCCACAGCGGCGTCCCATCGGTGTAGACCAGATCCAAGTAAAGCGAGTAGTTGCTGTCCGGCGATCCCGTAACGCCATCCGCCTTGCTCCATGCGACGGCCACGATCGGTTCGGGGACGGCCTGGTTCAATGTAACCGTCTGGGTTGCACCGCGCTGGGCCTTCGTGTCGTCGCCGTTATCGCAGACGAACACATCCCCATCCTTCTGAAACCCTCTCTGCCAGGGTCGCCACTCATCAGGCTTCAGCAGGTTGTCGCCCGACTCGTTGGCATCAAGTACCTTCTTGGTCACGATTCCGTCCGACGACGTGTTTGTTGACTCACCTGCCAATGTCGGGTGCCCCACTCCGTGGTGCATTGCGAGATGGAGGACAATGACAAGAAGCAGATTCGAAACCGGGAGGGCGAGGCTCCCGCCGAACCGAAACCACGGAAAGACACGGCTCAGCAGGAGCTTCGCCCTCCCGCGAATCGGTCTCGGAATGACCTCAACGGGAATTCGGGCAAGTGTCTTCTTCGATGGCATCGCGTTTTCCTCCTGATCTCGTGCCTGCGTCATCACTGCCACTTGAATGTCGGCTGCGTCGACGCGTTTGATATCAACGGTTCTATCTTGTATCGTGATTGCAGTTCTCGATGGTACCAGACAACACAGGGAGTGACACCATGCAAAGAGTGATTTACCACGCGTTGCCCATTTTGTTTGCGACCGTGATGCTCTCACAATCAGCGGTGGCCCAAGAGACGTTTTCTTACAGGGATCTCGTCCATCGCCTGATTGAGCTTGAGCATGTGGCGGTCTTGCCGGCTGCGGGAGAAACGTGCGCCCAATGGGCCAGTTGGGATCGGAGCAGCACGTACGACGCGGAGACTGGGAAGTATGTGAACTGGGCTGCCAATAACGATGGCCCGAACTTCATCCGTCAAGAAGGTGACCAGGTCGTCATGGCCGAAATGGATGGACCTGGCTGTATCTGGAGGATCTGGTCGGCCCTGGCCCAAGCGGGGCACGTCAAGATCTACTTGGACGGAGCAGAGGAACCGGCAGTCGATCTGCCGTTTGTGAACTACTTCAGCGGCGACACGGCCCCGTTCAATTATCCGCTACTGTCCTACGACCTTGCCAATCTTGGCTGCCGTGGCCACAACCTTTACTATCCCATCCCGTATCAGAAGTCGTGCAAGATCGTTGCCGACGAGGGATGGGGGCGCTACTACCAGTTCACCTACACGACGTATCCCAAGGGGACCAAGGTACCCACGTTCAGTGTAACGCTGGCAAGAGAAAATGCCGACGCGCTGAAGATGGTGAACGACTTCTTCGAGAGTTCACAGGGAACGGATCCGGCAAGTCCGCGTCACGGCCAGAAAGTCGAAAGTGGCACGGTTCGCGTCCCTGCCGGTGTCTCGACGGCTCTGGAACTGACTGGTCCGCGAGCGATCACCGCTATACGCGCTAACGCAAGCTTCACGGATCGCGAGGACGAGATGTCCGCCCTGCGCAAGACCGTCCTGCAAATCACATTCGACGATGCCGAAAAGCCGGCAGTCTGGTGTCCTGCGGGCGATTTCTTCGGGACAGCGCCCGGCGTGAACATGTACAAATCGCTGCTCACGGGCATGACGGAAGAGGGCGGGTACGCGTTCTGGTATATGCCGTTTGCGAAGAAGGCAAAGATCGAATTGGTCAACGAAGATACGGTGGATCGCGAACTCGAATTCGAGATTGTGCACGCACCGCTTTCACGGCCGTTTGATGGACTGGGACATTTCCACTGCCAATGGCATCGCGACACTGTCACGTTGCCCGAGGATCGCTGGCCAGACTGGCCGATGTTGATCACCGAAGGCCGAGGACGATTCTGCGGTGTGATGCTGCATGTATGGAACCCGCGTGGCGGTTGGTGGGGCGAAGGCGACGAGAAGTTCTTCGTGGATGGCGAGAAGTACCCGTCGACATTCGGGACGGGCTCCGAGGACTACTTCGGCTACGCCTGGTGCCATCCGGGACTATTCCAACGCCCCTTCCACTGCCAGACGATGACGCAAGGCAACAAGGGCCATCAGTCGGTATTGCGATGGCAGACCGTGGACAATGTCCCGTTCCAGAAGTCGTTCGAAGCGTGTATCGAGAAATACTACCGGACCGAGGAACGCGGTACACAATACGCCACAGTCGCATGTTGGTATCAGGCACCCGGCGGAGCCGCCGCGTATGGGCCGACGCCTGTCGCAGATCGCGACGGGTATTACATCAACCCGCCTCTGGTGGCCGGCGGCTTTCCCGTGTTGAACGAGCCACAAGGAAACGTGTCCACGCAGGGCATGGCACACTTCGACGGCAAGTGGACGAACGACAATCATCTTTGGTGGACGGGTGCCAAGCCAGGGGCCAAGCTGGAATTGGCCGTGTCTGCAATGAAGGCAGGCACGTACGACGTGAGTGTCGTATTGACCAAGGCACGTGACTACGGAATCGTGCAGTTATCCATAAACGGCAAGAAGGCCGGCGATCCAATTAACCTGTACAACCCAGCGGTGATTCCCACCGATCCAATCCCCTTGGGCACGTTCGACTTGAACGAAGGCGAGAATAGTCTCACCGTCGAGATCATAGGTGCGAACGAAAAGGCAGTCCCAGCCTACATGTTCGGTTTGGACGAGCTGATACTGAAGAGCAAGTAGCGATCGCGTCATTGCTCCCGTTTAAAAACGTATGAGCTAATCCGGCGGGAATGGCGCCGAGTCGCGTTGAGTTCACTCTGAGACCCGACCGCCATTCCCTCTCGGGGTCAGCGTTTGGTTCGCCCTTTTTCGCGGGCCAAGATGGAGACGGTCTCTGATACGGTCTATGATATGATAACCTGTACCCGCGTAATTCCAGCCATTCCACCAACAGAGAAACTGGTTGTATGGTCGGCGCGAATCCGGATCGCCTTCTGGGACCGGCTGAATCAGGCGGACGTACTTCCCTGACCATTCTCGCGGATCATCAATCATGCAACCATCGGGTGAGTAGTAGGTCTCCGAACAGTTCGGTGAAAATGCATTGTGGCACTCGTACGCGAGACTTCCGTCGGGATACCATCGCGTCGTCGAGACGTGTTGAATGTTCAATTTCAGCGTCCGCCGTTCCCACTCCTCCCAGGCCCGTTGGCCGTTCGGATAGCTGCCGTGCAGCGCGTATGGACGAGTCCACCACGAAACGGTCAAGCCCAAACCGACGCCGATAACCGCGATGGCGATAAGCAGCGTACGTAGGCGGAAGTGAAGACGCACTCTCGGCATATCACATCGTAAACCGACCAGTGGGCGAACTAATTATTAACCCCATTGGGAGGGTGGAGTGATTGTGTTAACTCCCAGCCAACGTGGGTTAGTGGAATTATTCCCGGATACGGCGGGGTTAGCAAGCTATCCAACGGTAGCGAGCAGAGAAATCAGTCAACATGGGGTACGAGAGAAGGCAGTGTCACCCCGACGGCAGCGTGTGACAGGTTCACCAAATCCACCCTTGCTGCAGCCCAACCCGCAATGCCGCAATCCAACGTGGGAAGAAATCTGAAACGCACGTCTATGCAGTCGACGCGGTGTCGGAGAACTCGATTTCACGCACGCGCGAGCAGGTCGAGATCATGCGGTAACGTCAAACCTGCGACGCGTCTCGAGCATCCGCTCATCACTCGGGGCGCAGTTCCCACACGCGGAAGTTGCGATACCGTCCTACCGTCCATTGCATCTGGCGATGCCCGATCTTGCCGCCTCCGTACACGGGCCCGTAGCGTTCGCCGCCGGGGTCTGTGAAGTCGATTGACACCTTGCCGTCGCATTGCAGTTGGATGTGCGCGCCGTCCTTGATCAGGCGAATGTGGTGTACGTCTTTGGATGCGGCAGGGATGGCGACTTGGCCGTTGGATAAAAAGTAGAATCGATTGTTCTTGCGCAGGTTGGATGTCGGCCGGCCTACGTAGTTGGGCGTGCTGGCGTAGTAGGAGATGTGATAGCTCTTGACGGACCGTCGAATGTAGTGCACGAACGTGCCGTCACGTTCCGGCAGACTTGTGTCGAAGATATCTTCGCCGTTTTCCCCTTTGGCGGCAAAGAAGACGATCGTCAGCCCCATGTCGTCCAATAACTGGATATCCCACTCGGCCACGAATCGATCCGGAAACTCCTTGGGGCACCAGTGCACGATGTGACCGTTCAGCGGTCCTCTGGCATCCGGGCGGGTCGATCGCATCTTCATCCATCCGTCCTCGAACGAAATCTCGCCGGGCCCTTCCAGCACCCAGTCGTTCACGTCCTGCTTGTCGGCCAGTTTGGCTTCGTACAACAAACGGCCTCGACGTTCATCTATCGCCAGCGGCTGGACATCGCGAGCGCCGCCGAACACCTGGGCATGACGACCCAGCAGGTCCCTTGGCACCTGACGGCGTGCCTCTTCCGGCGGAAGGTATTTCGGCAGGATGGTCAGATTCGCAATGCCGACCGGCCCGCCGGCCACGATGATTTCCTTCGCGTTTGCGGCGAATGTCCACGGATCCGACTTGACGCCGGCCTTTCGCATCGAGTGGCCGTTTACGTAGAAATCAAACAGTCCATTCTCCGCGTCCCACGTGAACTGAACGAAGTACGTATCCGGACCTGGTATTTCAGGCAGTTGGGGCACGACGTACGGGGCGCCTTTGACGCCCTTCCACTGCCACCCAATTCGCACGCTGGATTCATCCTGCCTGATGAAACCTTCCCCTAGATCCGCGATGGTCAGGAACGGAATCCTCGCCAACTCCGTGGCCGAGCCGTTCTCGAAAGGCTGATTCGTACGAAGTTTCAACGCGATCGTACCGCGCGGCTGTATTGGCTGTTCGATCTGAACGGTACGCTCCTCGGCGGACGTCAAACAAGGCAATGAAATCCACGCGAGAATTACTGCATATCGCAAGTTGATGATCATCGTTCGTTGTTTCCTGAAGAGGTCTGGAATCTGTCCTCGGCATCCTTGTTGGTTGAACGTGTACTACCTGCAACCAAGAGGTGGTTTCTCCGCAGGACTCTACTTCTTCACAGCATCGCTGGGCAAATCGCGATTGAAAAGCTCGTCTAGCTCGTCCGATTCGGCCTGTTTTTATTTCTTCTTCTCGTACTCGGCAATGCGTTCGAGGATGGTGGTGTTTTCTGCTGGTTCGTCCACTTGGAGTTCCCCGAAAAGGAGATCGTCCGTGTCCACTGATTTTGTGTCCTTCTTGACGCCGGCCTCGATGTCGCTCAGCAGTTGGCGAATCTTCGACAGCTGGATGTTCTCGACATTCCGTTCGCCCCTGGCTTTTGCTGCTTCGACCATTTTCAGCCTCGCTTCGAGGCTCTCCACCTCGACCTCAAGTTGCCGCTTGGCGGCGATCAGCGACTTCAGTTTCTCTTGAGCAACCGCTAGGCCCTTTTCGCGAATTCCCAACACTTTTCGGTTCTGCCTGTGGGTGGCTTCGCCAGTCGCGAAACGATCGAACTTGCCGGTCAGGTCCGTCTCGACCTGTTTGGCGGTGTAAGTGCCGCCGGCGTAAACATAGGTATTGTCGCCTCGAGCCAAATCGTCGCGCATTCGCTTGATATCACTCCATCGCTGTGCCAGCCGCTTCTCATCTTCTTTGATGTGTTTCTTTAATTCAGCCAGTTTCAACTCGTCGAGCGCGATATCGCGCTTTCGCTTCGTGATTTCGGGTTCCAGCGTCTCAACCATCTTCCGAGCCCGAGCGATCTCGAACTCGATCGGCACCAAGAGATGACGGGAGGCGTGCGCATCTGATTCCTCGGCGTCGTCCGGCATTTCAACAAGCGTCGAGAAGACAATTTTGATTTCCTCGGCCTGCTTCTGAAACACGTAGGCGAAGTAGACCGAGCGCTGGGCCTTGCTTGGGAGCTTAAAGGTGAATCCCACCAGGCATCCCAGCCCGTTGCCGATCCGACTCTCGATGTCGTCGAACTTGGCTAAACGAAATCGCTTGCGGACTGACTCAAGGCTCGTCTTGCGGAAGAAGCGAATCTCGCTGACACTCAGGACACCAAGCGGCGGCAGGTCGTAGACCATATGGCGGGCGACTTCCACGGCGGAGCCTTTCCCGGAGTTGTCATGTTCCGCGGCGGCGTCGAAGAACGTGAGGGCCTTCCGTGCATCTCGATCCAGGGAAAACGCGCGGATGAAATCCAATGCCGCCTTTTCGATGGTCGTGTCCGTCGGAGCTTCGCCTACGATCGCGTCGGTAGCGGGATGACGCGCATCTTCAGAAGTAATCCTCGGGAGGTCACCCACGTTCTGACCGTCCTCGCGGATGGCCAGTCGTAGCAGGACGGCCAGATCAACGTCTTCTGACAGCGGCAACACGGAGCCATCGACGAACCCAACCAAAGCGCCACCGGGATGCGCCGACTGCAGCGGGTTGTTTGCGCCGTGGTCTTCGGAGCAACCGGGATGCGGGTTCGTTCCCAATACATGCTTGGCGTTCAAGCGATATCGCACAGTCGTCACGTTGTAGCAGTCCACCCCCCACGGCTCCGGGGCCGTGCCAGGTGGTTGAACCCTTGGGATACGCGTCGAGACCGCCGTCCCGGAAAGGAATCCCCCGCCGTCTTTCGGCCCCGTTCCCGCCGTGCCGTTCGTGTCCCAGCCCGCATCGCCGTGGAATTTGGCGGAGTTGTCCGAGTCGGCATCCCGCAGCCAATCCGACTGTTCGCCGACGATGATCGTATTCGATGTCCCGTCGGAGCAACTGGCAATGTTCGTGTATTGACACGGTGGCAACATCCCGCTGGTGGTCATGATGCCGTCGTGGGGCGCGAAACCCTTGGAATAGTTGACGTACAATCGCGCCGAACTGGGGCCATTCAACAAAGGAAACGATCCTTCAGCGTCGTAATCGCCGGAGCGTTCGCTGATGTCGCAACCGCCTGAAATTCCAACATACGTGGGCAGCGCGATTGGACCGTCTGGCCTTTCCATAATTGGCAGAGGACTTGAGGGGCAACGCATGTAGGTCGGCTTCAAATTGCTCAGCAGGTTGTCGCAGGTGTCGTTGATCGAGTGCGCGTTAAACGGAACGCTCGACGTGCTATAGCCGGCTCGTTGCGTTGCGTTAATCCTATCGAAAGCATCGCGATGTTCGCGGAACGGCAGAAGACCGTACCACCACGATGGCCCCATCCGTTCACTCTCGTGCTTTCGGCCCGTGTGCATTGCGCCTGCTGGAAACGCCCTGTAGGTATCGTGGTAGTTCTGCAGACCAAACACGATACTCGTCAAGTTGTTGCTACACTGCATAACGCGAGCACGTTCCCGCGCCGCTTGAATCGCGGGCAGCGATAGGGCAAGCAGAACCATCAGGATAAGGATGGCAACCAATGCGTCCGGCACGGAAAACCGTGGGCGGTATGACTGTTGTTCCATGGCAAACTCCCTGTGCTGAAGGGGCCTGCATTATACGGCGACTACGTGTTACGGGGAAGCTTTGAGGGCGGATCGCCATAGGTGTCCGTGGCTCTTTCACCGTGGAATCGCCCAACTCCCGAATCCCTCGCTTGATGGAAAGGACCGTGCGTATTACGATGATCACTGCTGAATCGCCAGTCGTATGGCGTCGTGGGAGCCCATCACATCTTTCGAGAAGAGCCCGCCTCCCTGGCGTTTGTGCGGCATTCGGAGTGATTTTCACCTCACAGAGCACTTTGCTGGAGTTGGCCAATGGAGCTGTCACTTCAATCCCAGGAAGGCGGCGTAACGCGAGTCGGCGTGCACGGCGAGGTTGCCTACGACGATCTGTCAGGACGCGATGATCCGCTTTCAGAGTTGCTGGGTAGCGATTGCTACAAGGGCAAAGTACTGTTGGATCTGAAGGACGTCGATACCCTCGATTCCACAGGTATCAGTTGGCTGCTTGCTTGCCGCAAGTACTTCCACAACGGCGGGGGAAAGTTCGTGCTTCACTCGCCATCGGATTTTGCGAGCGAAGTTCTGAAGATTCTCAATCTCAGTCTCGTCATCCCAATCGCCGCCAACGAGCAAGCGGCGATTGAAATCATCAATAAGGACGATTAGCGCATTTCGCGCTTTCAAAACCGGGAGGGCGAGGCTCCCGCCGAGCCGAAATCGCGGAAAAACACGGCTCAGCAGGAGCTTCGCCCTCCCAAGAATGAGGCCGGAAATGCCTTCTAGTCAGGCAGCCAGGAATTAGTACTCCCGATTCTTGATAATACCCGGCATTGGTGATGGATACTTGCCGTCCTCGTTGGGAAGCAGTGGCGCGTCGGAATCCATCGTCAGCTTGTCCACGTTGGGCGCAAACTCGTGCTCGCAGTTCAGGATCTGATCGTAGGTGATGATCTGGCCTGTGTGCGCGGCCATACGTCCCATGGACGTTACCAGGCTAGCGATCGCGCCTCGTTCCGCCTCGTTGTAAGGCGTGTCCTGGCGAATGGCGTCGATCAGGTCGTCCCATTCCAGTTGGTAGGGGCTTTTTTCCGGCTGCGGATAAGCCCACAGCATCTTCGCCTTGTCACGAGCTAGCGATGGATCACGCGCGGTTACGTCGTCCAAGATCTGGCCTTCGAAGGTCCGGACTTTACCTGGTGCGTGGGCTGCTGTCGAGACGATGGCCGAACCCTTCGTTCCGTGCACGTAGCTGGCGAATGGGTTCGGGCAGCCGCGCATGTTCCGACCAGAATAGAAGAACTTCGTGCCATCCGGATATGTGTACTCGATGGCGTAATTGTCAAAATTCTGATCCACTGCACCGTCACCGTAGTGACGGCCGCCTGTGGCGTGAGCTTGGACTGGCCATGCGCCTTTCATCCAGGAGCATTCGTCGATCTGGTGGATGTAGAAGTCGCTGTATACGCCGCCGCTGCCCCACAAGAAGCTGTGGAACTTCTGCACTTGGAACATCAACTCGCTCATGTCCGCTGGTTTTGGGCCGGTACCTCGCCAGCCGCTCATACGATAGCCGCGAATGGCGATGATGTCGCCAATCTCGCCATCATCGATTCGGCTCTTCAATTCCTGTCGTCCCCGGCAGTGACGAACCATCAGGCCCACGCCCACCTTGAGATTCTTCTCGGAGGCCTTTTCGGACAGTGCCAGCATCTTGCGCGTCGAAGGGCCGTCGACTGTGACGGGCTTCTCCATGAACACGTTCAAGCCCTTCTCAACCGCATAGGTGAAATGCACCCATCGAAACGCGGGAGGCGTGGCGAAGATCGCTACGTCACCGGGCTTCAGGCAGTCCATCGCTTTCTTGTAGGCGTCGAAGCCGATGAACTTGCGGTCGTCCGACACATCCACTTGAGCGCCATGTCGCTTCTTCAGACCATCGTAGCTCTTGGAAAGACGATTTTCGAATACATCGCCCATCGCGACTAACTTGATCGGACCGTTTTTGACCGACAGGGCCTGTGAAGCGGCTCCCGTCCCACGACCGCCGCAGCCGATCAGCGCTACCTGGATTGTATTGTCTTCGGCAGCGTGAACATGGGGGACAACGGCACCTGCCACGGCCGTAGCCGCTGCGATTCCGCCTGTCGTTTTGATGAAGTCGCGGCGCGACGAGGGATTTCTGTTGGCTTCGCTCATGGTGGGCCTTCTCCTTGGGATGAGGTTCTCGGATTCCGTCCGTGTCTGGATACTCTCTTAGATTCACACGACCGTCATTTTGGTCGGCGGCGTGCTGGTGTCAACAGGCCCGTAGTGTTCTCGTTTCCTCGCGTGCGCGGAAACGGGCCTTACGACGATTCGGCCTGCCGCAATTCGTCCAATTCGCGTCTCAGACGTTCATAATGCCAGCGCCCGAGAAAGAGTGCGAGTGAGGGAGATAGTCGGTGGAGCCACCAGAAAACCCTCCAATGCCACGGGATCACGATGATGGCTCTGTTTTTGGCAACGGCTCGAAGAACCTTTTTCGCAAAGGGAGCCAGGGCCATCGGGCGCAGTCGTTTCCACATCCGACGCTGGAACTCTTGAGGCATAGGCACCATTAGCCTTCCATACTTGCCGCCGTCCTCAAGGATTGGTGTATCGATCACCCCTGGGCACAGGACGCTCACCCGGACTCCGGCGGCAGCGCCCTCGATCCTCAGCGATTCCGATAGCCCTACCACAGCATGTTTTGTAGCCGCATAACCGGTGACACCTGGCGTCGGCATCAGGCCCGCCATCGAAGCCGTGTTGACGATGTGCCCGAATCCCTGGTCGACCATGATTGAATAGACGGCCTGAATTCCGTGGATGACGCCACGAAGGTTTACGTCCAGCATCTCGTACCAGTCCTGCAACTCGTGTAGTTGAACATCGCCGGCTATCCCGATACCAGCATTGTTGAACAGATAGTCGAGACGCCCGTGTTGTTCGACCGTCTGCTGGATCAGTCGTTCGAAAGCTGCATAGTCTTTGACGTCGAGTTCGGCGGCTGTTACGCGTGCGCCGCCTTGTTGCAGTCGATTGGCGACGTCTTCCGCCAAGTCAATTTGTCGATCAGCCAGAACGACTTGCGAGCCGCGCGCGGCCAGGGCCTTTCCCAAAGCGAGTCCAATGCCCGACGCACCGCCCGTTACAATGGAGACCGCATTGTCGAATGTACGCAGTCCGCGCTTGGGAGTCATGTTCTTGCCCGGATGGGTAACGCGTCAAACGAGCCGGCCAAGCGGACCTGATCAAGTTTGCACGGTTGATCTGCCGAAAATCGTCGCTTTTCACCATGTTTCAGCATCGCGAACGGCGCATTTGTTTCTAAGCACTGCTTAGTTGGACAGCGCCACCTTGAAACTCAAACACTGCTTTTCGTAGGATTTCCTGA
>CAZUAH010000403.1:0-12768 GCA_964617665.1 uncultured Pirellulaceae bacterium | reverse complement strand
GCTGGCGGGCGCGCGGCAGATGAGTGTTTCCCGTTGGGGGTTTCGCCAGAACCCGCACTGGACGGTGGGATTTCTGGCTATTTCCACTACGACAGGTAAGAAGCCATCTGCCGCTCGCCTTAAGGATCTCGACGAACCATTCGCCCTGGGCATCGTCCTGAAGGATCGAATCCTGGATGTGTGCATCGACAACCGTCGTACATTCATCGCACGTCGTCCCGAAGATTCAGGACTAAGCAGTGCTTAGAGACAAATGCGCGGTTCGCGATGCTGAAATATGGGAAGAGCAACGATTTTCGGCAGTTCAACCGTGCAAACATTGATCAGGTCCGCTTGGGCGGCAAACGGCTGTTCCTCTTCAGCCAGGATGGCGAAGTCGTGTTTGAATCGGTAGAAGTGCGTCGCTTGTCCGGCGGACGTTGAACCTATGGGAGTGATAATCCACGCCCCGCTACACTATACTTGGTGCTGTGTAGTACCGCCGCACGTCGACACTTCCCGCAATAGCAGCCAGCGATGAAGCGTTGGTGAAACTTACGCCGCGAGATGGAATGCAACCTCAATGGAGCTCACCGTGAAAGCAAGCAAGACGACATTGACATTTGGGCAGGTCGCGGAATCTACCGACACGGCGGACCCCGATCACGCGAACTCGAAACTGCGGCCGCGGTATACAGGCTGGTCTTTGCGAATCGCGCCGTGGATCGCCTGCGTTCTTGTCGGGACTTCCGTGGGATGGGCCATCGCACAGGACGAGCAGCCACAGCGGACTTCCCAACAGATTCTCGATGTGTCACAGGTGCATGGCGGCGTGATCGTCCACTACGATTGTGGAGACGGTCAACTGACTGACGCGCTTTGCCGAAACGACTCGTGCATCGTGCAGGGGCTGTCGCACGACGCCGAGCAGGTGGCCAGCGTTCGCGCTCGTCTGGCGAAACGCGCCCCCTCAGGCCAAGTCACCGTGCGGCATTGGCAGGAGGAGTATCTCCCCTACGCCGACAACACCGTAAACCTGTTTGTCGCGGATGAGCCACAGGCACTGCCTATATCGGAAGTGATGCGCGTGCTTGCCCCGTTGGGAGTGGCCTGCATCAAACGCGGAGGGGTGTGGCAGAAGACGGTAAAGCCTTGGCCTGCCGAAATGGATCAGTGGACGCATTGGCTCCACGGGGCGGATGGAAATCCCGTGGCTCGGGATGAACTCGTCGCGCCGCCGCGGTCGCTGCAGTGGATTGGCTCGCCGCGTTGGCCAAAAACGCACGACACCGCTCCGTCTCTGACCGGACTCGTGACTGCGCAGGGACGGCTTCTTTACATCGCCGACCTCGGGCCGATCGCAATCGACACCCACAAATACGATTTCGAGAAATGGCATCTGTGCGCGCGGGATGCGTTCAATGGGACGATGCTGTGGAAACGCCCAATCGAGGATTGGGGCAACCGCGCCTGGTCGGGCGAAGCCTGGGCTCGCGACGGGGCGTCACACTCTGGTCATGGTCCGTGGATCAGCAATCCGCGCGTTATCCACAAGCGACTTGTGGCGAACGGAAACGACGCATACGTCACCCTAGGGTTTCGCGCCCCCGTTTCCCGCATCGATGCAGCGTCTGGAGACATCTTGCGCACATACGACGGCACCGAGTTCACAAACGAGATCGTCTTCCACGATGGCGTGCTGTTTCTCACAGTGGACCGAGCGGCCCAGCGTGCAGGTAATGTCGGACCGCGACCGGCCAAGAGCGTGATGGCGATCGATCCGGAATCGGGCCGCACCCTTTGGGAGTGTAAAGGGTTTCACGGAATCGTCGACGGCAAGTTCCGTGCGTCGGACGCAACGCTCACCCGCTTGAGCCTAACCGTCGGCTGCGGCAAAGTCTTCGTACACGATCGGGATGCGGTGATCGCGCTGGATGTGAAAGACGGTACGGAAAGCTGGCGAGTCCCGGTCGAAATGGTGGAACTTGATGGCACCAGGCCATATGTGGCCACGGACACCGTGAGCGACCTTCTGGTCAGCGACGGAGTGCTGTATAGCTACCGGCAACTGGCAAATCGAGGCTTGCCTTACCCGATCGAATTGTTGGCCCTCTCCAGCGACGATGGTTCGCTGTTGTGGAAGAAGCAGTGCGGTGCGGCCGGCTTCCGTACGATGGTTAGCATCTACAAAGCCCGCGGCCTGTTGTGGGTTCTGGCCCCGCCCAATAACAAACCCAAGACCGCGCGTACCTATCAACTTTGGGGACTGGATCCGCGATCGGGAGAAGTGAAGAACACTCACGACGTCACACCGGTGATGACCAGCCTGCATCATCATCGCTGCTATCGAAACAAGGCGACGGAGAACTTCGTCATCTTCTCACGGAACGGCCTGGAATTCGCCGACTTGCGTTCGGGCAAGGTCGACAACAACCGCTGGGTGCGCGGCATCTGTTCCTACGGGATCATGCCAGCCAACGGGCTTGTCTACACGCCTCCGCAACAGTGCATCTGCTTTGCCAGTGCGCGAATGTCTGGATTTGCCGCGTACCGCGGTTCGAGTTCCACCGAAGAAGTGCGCACCATCCCAGACGATAAGCGGTTGAAGAAGGGGCGGGCGTACGGCAAATGCGGAAGTCGGAATGCGGAAAATGATAACGACTGGCCAATGTATCGCCACGACGGTAGCCGTTCAGCATCTACCGACGCGAAACCCGGAAGCCAACTCAAGGAGAGCTGGGGCGCTGACCTAGGCGAACCGACAACGGCGACCACCGTCGGCTGGGGCAAAGTCTTCCTCGCCGGCTTGCACACTCACCGCGTGATCGCACTTGATTCCCGCGACGGTCAAGTTGCGTGGTCTGCCGATGTCGACAACCGTGTGGATACACCGCCGACGTTGTGGCAGAGAAAGGTCTACTGCGGCACGGCTGGCGGCTACGTCTATTGCCTGCGGGCGGACGACGGCGAACTCGTATGGCGATTCAATGCCAACCCAGCTCATCGATCAATCGTGGCGTTCGGCAACATCGAGTCGGCGTGGCCCGTGCACGGAAGCGTCACAATCAACGACGGCGCTGTCTATTTTGCGGCTGGACGAACCACCTACCTCGATGGCGGCTTGCGGTTCTATGCGTTGGATGCCGAGACCGGCCAACCGCGCCATTGCGAGATGCGCAGCACGGCTGGCGAAGGTTCCAACGAACCCGGCGCGGACGTGCAGGGTACGCTCAACGATCTGTTCGTTTGCGATGGAACAAGTCTCTTCATGAAAAACCTGCGGCTCGACCCCGAGACGTTTCACTTTGAGGCCGCCTCGTGGCCCTACACGCCCTGGACGAAGCAGCCCTGGGAGCAGGACTTCAAGGAGAGCCCGTTGGGCAGCATCACAGGTTTCCTCGACGATAGCCTGTACGACCGATCGAGCTTCATTCTGGATCAACGACATTCCGCGCGACTGCTTGCTTTCAACGACGATCTGCTCGTCGGTGTCAGATGGGCCACCGACAACATGGTTTCCGGCCGTTTGCTGTTCCACGAAGGCTTCTATGAAATCGGGCGCAACCAGTACACCGTCTTCGCCAAGCAGCGCGCCGCCAGCACCAACTCCGTCAGGAAACCCCGCCCGGCTGCAAACACCGAGCTTTGGTCCCGCCGAGTGCCGATTCGCGTGGAGGCGTTGTCCCTAGCCGGTGATGCCGTCTACGTCACAGGGCCACCGATGTCTCGAAACGGCGAGTCTTCACCCGACTTCGTTCTGAAGTCACTGCGTGGCGAGAACGGTGGAGTGCTCATGCGACTGAGCCTCCGGGACGGTGCCGCCGTCAAGATCTGCGACTTGCCCACGCGGCCCGTATGGGAAGGCATCGCGATCACCGACCACGGATTGTTCGTCGCCCTACGCGACGGAAAGACCATCAAACTGGATGACGTTGAGGTGAAATGAGCCCGACCGAAAGTCTACAACACCTGAAACGACCATTCTGAACCGCAGAGAGGATCCCTCACGATGTATCTTAGATTCGTTGCACTGTTCGCCTTAGCAGCCTGTACTCAGATGGCGCACGCTGCGACTCCTGATGCTGCCAAAGTGATGGAGCAGTGCGGTATCCGCGGTGGTTTCATCGTGGACGCAGGGTGCCACGCCCCAGACCTGACCGTATCGTTGGCCAAGGCGTCCAACGTTCTGGTTCATGGACTTGTGCCCGACAGCGACCGCCTCCAAGAAGTGCGCAACCGAATTCGGGACGCAGGCCTTTACGGCCGAGTTTCCGCGATGCAGTGGGAAGGGCCCTTTCTGCCATATGCGGACGGTATGGTAAACGTGATCGTAATGCACGATACGGGATGCGGGATACGGGATGAAGAGATCCAGCGTGTTCTGGCTCCTGGTGGCGTTGCCCTCGCTCTTGACTCTCAACTCTCGACTCTCGACTCCTTCCGCAAGCCCTGGCCTGATGATATCGACCAGTGGTCTCACACGCGTTACGACGCCACCGGCAACGCGGTCAGCCAGGACCAGCGAGCCGGCCCGCCTCGGTTCCTGCAGTGGGAGGCTTTGCCGCGATGGAACCGAGGGGTGAAGACCAGCAGCCTGCTCACAACGCAGGGCCGCCTGTTCTACATTCTTGACGATTCGCACTTTACCTCCCGTTCCCCGACTTGGTGCTTGATCGCCCGCGATGCCTTTAACGGCATTCAGCTCTGGCGGCGCGAACTTGCCAGTTGGGGCGGCTCGCGAGGCGGCAAGAAAGTTGGCCCCGCGCAGGTTAACCGTCGACTGGTCGCCAGCGATGATCGTGTGTACATCCCGCTGGAAGAATTCGCTCCGGTCAGTGTGTTGGATGCAGCCACCGGGAAACTGATCCGCACCTTTGAGCAAACCGGACCGGCCGAGGAGTTCTACTTATCCGACGGGGTTTTGGTGGTGCTGGTCAACCCAAATACGGAAGCTAAAATCCGACGGGGCGAAGGCGAAAACATGCGTGTGGTGGCCGTCGATCCGAACAGTGGGAAAACGCTCTGGGAGCATAACGCCGCTATGGTTATGCCACTTACGCTGGCGGCCGACGGAAAACAGGTCGTCTACCACGATGGTCAGGCTATCCAGAGCCTCGATCTCAAGACCGGTACCCCGCGCTGGACATCGCCGCCCACGGGGCAGAAGATCGAGTTCCGCGACCAAGCCAACCCGGACAGCCCTGGTGCTGACAAGTTGACCATCTTTCTGGCTCCGCAGTTTGCTCCGACGCTGATTATGTACGAGGATGTGATCGCGTTCGCTGGTGGGCGTCAGTTGAATGTTGTATCGGCGGTCGATGGCAGCGAGCTTTGGAGATCTGATTACGCACCGTCCAACTACTCGGTTCCCGTCGATCTGTTTGGCTTCGACGGATGTCTGTGGGGACCGGACGTCGATATGAACCTGTGGCGGCCGCTTGACGACAATCTGGACGTCAATGCCTATGATCCGCTGACGGGAGCTATCAAGAAGAGCGTCAAGGGCAAATACAACTACCGCTTTCAGCATCACCGCTGCCATCAGATGAAGGTGGTCGGCAACACGGTAATCGCCGGCAGAGCCGGCATAGAATTCCTTGATACGGACACCGGCGAGGTGGCTGCCCACCATTGGTCGCGTGGAAGCTGCTACTTCGGTGTGCTACCTGCCAACGGCCGGTTGTACGTTCCACCGCACGACTGCGCTTGCTACTTCCGCGCCAAGCTTTGCGGCCTCCTGGCGATGAACTCCAACCCGCCGTCGCGCTCGGCAGAGATGTCCATTGATCGCAGACTTGAGCATGGCCCCGCCTACGGTGAAGTTCCACCTCTTGCCCTCCAGCCTCCAGCCTCAAGTCTCCAGCCTAGCGAAGACTGGCCCACCTATCGGCACGACATGGCGCGTTCCGGGCGTGCAAGTACCAAGGTCGGTACGGAGTTGTTGCTCGGTTGGCAGGCAGAACTGGGCGGACGGCTTACCAGCCCCGTGATCGCCGACAATCGAATCTACGCGGCTTCGACTGACGCCCACACGCTGCATGTACTCGACGCCGCCACGGGCGAGCCCGTCTGGCAGGCTACCTTTGACGGCCCCATCGATTCCCCGCCGACTATTCACGAGGGATTGGTCTTATGTGGGTGCCGGGACGGTTCGGTCCAAGCACTTCGAGCAGAAGATGGAGCGCTGGTATGGCGCTTCCTTGCCTGCCCCGAACAGCGGCTGATTGTCTCACGCGGCCAACTGGAATCCGTCTGGCCAGTGAGCGGCAGCGTGCTGGTCGTCAACAACATCGTGTACTTCGCGGCCGGAAGATCGTCCTACCTGGACGGCGGCATTCGCCTTTACGGATTGGAGCCCCATACCGGCCGAAAGGTTGTTGACGCAATCATCTCGACGCGGAACCCCGACGGTTCCGAGATTTTGGATGAGCAGAGTGTCGACGGCTGCCTGAATGATGTGTTGTCGAGCGACGGCGACAGGATCTTCATGCGGCATCAAGTATTTGACTTCGAAGGCAACCGGAAGCCGGACCGAGTCACCCATCTGCACAGTCCTGACGGCTATCTCAGTTCGGATACCACCAACCGCTGGCAGTGGACGTACGCTCCCATGTACACGTCGCCTCACCAAGGGGCATTCTACGACCTGCGGCTTAGCCGCACGCTCTTCCCCTCCGGCCGTATTCTCGTCGAGGGCGATGATACGATCTACGGTTTTGGGCAAAACCGCTATGACCGGCCGATTGCCGAGATGGGAGGACAATGGGCGTTGTTTGCCGCAGCCAAGGAAAGCGACGTGCCGTTGGATCTGACGGCGAGAGAGTATCGCAAGCTGGGGCTGAGCGGCAAGCGGTCCGTCCAGTTCCGTTGGTGGAAGCGGATACCTATCCAAGTTCGGGCGATGGTTCAAACCGAGGAAGTTATGTTCGTCGCCGGTCCCAATGGCAGCCCGTTAACTTCTCAAGCTGCACTGGAGGGCAAGGCGGCGGCCTCGTTGCTGGCCGTTTCGCCCGCGGATGGCGGAGTGCTGGCTGAGATGGCTCTGCCGGCGACGCCGGTCTGGGATGGAATGGCGGCGGCCAACGGAAACCTGTATCTCACCCTAGCGAATGGGCAGGTCCTTTGCTTGTGGTCTACGGATTCGGGCCGGCCGGGCACGCCATTGTCGCCGGCGGCTTGGCGTGCGGTGCTGCCGCCGGTCAAGACGGCTCCAGAGCCGGGCTTGGTCGGACGCTGGTGTTTCGATGAAGGTATTGGGATGTTGGCTCGAGACTGCTCGGGCCGAGGGCATGATGCCGAGGTAAACGGACAATGGGGCAAGGGTGATTTTGGGACGTGCCTTGTGGCCGATGGGAGTCCCCGTGCCGCGGTGATTCCAGACGCATCGCACCTGCATTTTGGCAACGACGATTTCACGCTCGCTTTCTGGGTGAAAGTCGACGGCTATAGCACACGGCTGTTGGGCAAAGAAGCATTTCCGGAGAACTGGTGGGTCATCAATCTGTTGGACAACGGCCGGGCCGAGCTGGTGCTTGGTGAAGGCCGCGGGGCAAACCGAAGCGTGCGTCCAACAACCGCCACGCCACTTGCGACCGACGCTTGGAGCCATTTGGTCGCCGTAGTCGACCGCCAAGCGGGAGAAGTGCGCATGTACCTGAACGGCAAGCCGGACGGCCGCCATGCGATTCCAGAAATAATGACCAAGGGGTTGCACGCCAAAGGACGCGACATCGCCATTCCCTCGACTCACAAGCCCTTTCGAGGCCTTGTCGGCGACTTGCGCATCTACCGTCAGGCAATCAGCGCCGAACGCGTGCAGGAGCTATGTCAAGAGGAAGCCCCGCGCCGCACCAGTGTAGAATTCCGTGTCCAGGATTGACAAGAGAGTTGCTCTTGCGTGACAACGTGTGCCAGGGCGAGACGAGTGCATTGGACCAGTCCAGCGAGCCCGGTGAAGCCGTGGTCTTCCCGATCAACCGATTATCAGAGGTGCAAACATGCTCAACTTCCAACGACTTGGCTGCATTGCAGGGGTCTTCCTGTCGGCAGCAGCTTTGCTGGCCAGTGAGACGACTCCCGCATCGAAACCGAACATTATCGTCATCATGGCCGACGATCTCGGCTATGGCGATGTCTCTTGCTACGGCGCAACGGCACTTGAGACCCCGCACATCGATCAACTGGCCGCCGAAGGCCTGCGATTTACCAGCGGCTACTGCTCCGCTTCCACCTGCACGCCGACTCGCTACTCCCTGCTCACCGGGACCTACGCCTTCCGTGTCAAGGGCACCGGCATCGCGCCACCCAACTCGCCAGCGATTATCCAACCGGGAACGGAGACCGTCGCGTCAATCCTCGGGCGCGCTGGCTATGCCACCGGCGTCATCGGAAAGTGGCATCTTGGGCTTGGCGGCGAAGGTGGGCCGGATTGGAATGGCGAACTGAAGCCGGGGCCGCTGGAAATCGGCTTCGACACCTGCTTCCTCTTGCCGACCACCAACGACCGTGTGCCTCAGGTTTACGTCCACGATCACCGCGTCCCCAATCTCGATCCATCGGATCCGCTGTGGGTCGGCCGCACGATACCCAGCCCCGACCATCCCACAGGGAGAACCCATCGCCACACACTGAAGATGGATTGGTCGCACGGGCACAACTCGACAATCCACAACGGCATTAGTCGCATTGGCTTCTATACGGGCGGTAACGCCGCTCGATTCCGCGATGAGGACTTGGCCGATAAGTGGGTTGAAAAGTCGATCGAATTCATGGAACGGCATAAGGATCGTCCGTTCTTCCTGTTCTTCTCGTCGCACGACATTCACGTTCCGCGAATGCCGCATGAACGTTTTCAGGGGAAGACCACGCTTGGCTACCGCGGCGACGCGATCGTGCAGCTCGATTGGTGTGTCGGCGAAGTGACGAAGACACTCGACCGCCTCGAGCTGGCGGAGAATACACTGGTCGTATTCTGCTCGGACAACGGACCGGTGCTCGATGACGGTTACAAGGATGACGCTATCGAGAAGATTGGCAACCACCGCGCCGCCGGCCACTTTTCCGGTGGCAAGTACAGCGTCTACGAAGGTGGAACGCGAACTCCGTTCATCACTCGCTGGAAGGGTCGCATCAAGCCGGGACTCAGCGACGAGATGGTCTGCACGATCGATCTCGCAGCCAGTCTCGCCGCACTTGGCGGGCAGACGTTGCCGGAAGACGCCTGTCTGGACAGCTTCAACATTCTCGGTGCCCTGCTGGGCGAAGAAGACCCCAACGGTCGCGATCACCTTGTGCAACAGGACAACGGAAACAACGGAAACTTCGGCCTGCGAGTTGGCGACTGGAAGCTGCATCGTTACGGCAAGAAGACGGCCCGCAACGTGGTCGTCGAGGCCAAGCTGGCCAACACGCCAGTGCCGCCATTCCAGCTTTTCAGCATTGCCGATGATCCGGCCGAGAAGACAAATGTGATCGACAAACACCCAGACGTGGCCGAACGCCTCAAGGCACAGCTCGCCAAGATCATCGAAGACGGCCGCACTCGCCCCTGAGAACCGAAAGATGCTGCAAATGGTGACGAAGCGAGAAACGAACACATCCACCGTACTGGTTTTCTTGGCCCTTGCAGGAACAACGCTCGTGTGTGGTCGCATCGCGCGTGCTGAAGTACCTTTCGCCCCTTCGAAGGACATCTCCAATGGAACTGTGTCAGGCGTCACCAGTTTGGTCGCTGGCGACATCAACGGCGATGGGCGAGCCGACGTGGTAGTCATCGAAGGCGGCAAACACGCTGGCAACCGCGAGACTTTCGCGTGGTTCCAGGCACCTGCGCAGAATGAGGGCGACTGGTTGCGACGCGAGTTCAAGCCAGATGTGAAACTGCGACCCTTTCTTGGCGCCGCGCGGCTGGCCGACATGGATGGCGATGGCGACTTGGACCTGATCGTCAGCTCAGACATGCATTCAGGCGGCAAAGCCGAAGCCGATGCGTTCGTCTTCATCAATCCCCGCCCCGATGGCAGCGCCGCCGGTCCATGGCGAGCTTTCAAGCTCAATGATGCCACGCTCGCGTTGCATCACATAAACGACATGGAAATCGCCGACATGGACGGCGACGAAAAACCCGATGTCGTCTGCCGCAGCCTCGAACCGAACTAGGTTCACATCTTCTTCCAGAACAATCTGTCCTCGTTCGAACATAAGTCGATCGACACGAGACTGGAGAAATCGGAAGGGTTGGCCGTTGGGCAATTGGATGACGGTGTACTGCCCGACATCACGTTCACCGGCGTGTGGCTGGCGGCACCCGATAATCCGCGAACGGAACCGTACGCTCGAAGATCCATCGACGCCGGCTACGCCAAGGTGAATCAGAACACGAAAGAGGCCATCGACGACATCGACGGCGACGGACGCAACGATGTGGTCATCGGACCGGCCGAAGCTTACCGCAATGGAAAGGACCATTGCTTGGCTTGGTACCACAACCCCGGCGTCGAGAACACCAGTGATTGGCCACGCCACGTGATCAACCCGTCGACCAACAACAATCACACCGTGAGACTTGGCGACATAGACGGCGATGGAGATCTGGACGTCGTCACAGGGATCCCGTGGTCCGGCAAGAATGTCAGCCAGTCGGTCTTGATCTACTACAACGATGGGACAAGCCAATTTGGTGATCCGCAGACGGTCGCCCGCGGTAAGGGCCTATACACGGGCGTGGTAATCGATTTCGACGGCGACGGAGACCTCGATCTCGTGGGACAGGACTCCTACGCCCGCGAGTCAAAGCCATGGCTGTACGAAAACCTGCTGCGAAAGTGATTGATTTTGGGAATCCCTAGTCAGCCCGCTAGGCTCTGTCCCGCAATCGTCAAATCAGGGTTTGTGAGCGGCAAGGCGCTAGCCCAATGCCATCTACGATGGCTCCATTGTTGGGGGAAATTCGCTCTTTTGCTTTTCTTCTTTTTTGTTTTGCGTCTTCATGAATTTGGTGCTCTTCGGCCGACGCGGATGCGCCCGGCGTGGATAGCAGCGTGGCTTTTTTCGATTGGGATGCTTTCGATTGCCTGCGCTAATCAATGCTTCGACATATAGGTCTTGCCATTCCGATAAGGTCTCTCGCTCCTTGAGCAGGAGATGGTCGCGAAACGAAAGCCAGGCACCCTTGAAGCTCAACCGATGCGGCTGAACACGAACGAGCCTTGCCGCCTGACGACGAAACTGCGCGATCAAGTTGTATGCGACAACCGAAGTTATCAACTCTTTGGTCACCATCTCGACGCTTTTGGCAAGAATATTCTCGGCATCCATCGTAGATGGCATTGGGCTATCGCCCAGCGGCTGATGAATAATCCGGGCTAGACGTTTGGACACGCGGCGGCGACAACGAAATCTTCCCTCCGCCTCTCGCGTGTGGTAGATTGGAGAGGACTTCGGTTTTCTGGCACCCCGCCATCTCGAAGCAGCGGAGCAAGTGAAAATGGCCAAGTGGTGGATCGAAACACGTCCCGCGTGCATTTCCAGTCTGTGTTTTTCGACCTTTATTCTCCTGCTTGGTGGCACACATTATCTGAGCGCTGGCTTCCCTGGGTAATTCTCGGCGCAGTGCTTGTCCTTGCCGGTATTGGCTCCTTAATTGGACAGCGCCACCTTGAAACTCAAACGCTGCTATTCGTTGGATTTCCTGAACTCATTAGCCGTTTGGGCGCTAGCCCCGGTTCCTCCCGCAATAACCGGGGCTAGCGCCCAAACGGCTAATTCAAAGTGGCGCTGTCCAATTAACATGTATCCATCTGTCCTTCCGTCAAATGCACGAAATGATGACGCGCTTGGAACGGCAGCTTGCCAAGATCACACCGGAGGCACCAGATAGCCAAGACGCGGAATAGGGCTGGCCAGCGGCAACTCGCCAGCAACACACTAATCACACACCACCCGCAGGTGGCTCTCGTTTGCACCCCTAATGCCGTGAATGTTAGAATTGATCGTGGTGTATCCGTGGGCACCGACACGCCAGGAAGAGCGACATGGTCAAACGTAAGAGGTTGAACAAGAGCATCGAGGACCCTCAGGGAAACGTATATCATGTTGAAGGACGTTTCGAGTCTAGTGATCGCGATCAGAAGGGACGGTCTTTCTCTGTAGACGACGTCCGGATCTTTCGGTTCTGGGGAGATGATTGTTGGGACATTGTTCACCAAGTAATAGAAGATGAGAACGAGGAGAAATGGTGGAAGACCATTGCAGTAATCAAGTTCTCGGGTGGTCGGTGGGTCATCGACAGGAAGAAGCTCAAGGAGTGGGGATTTAGTGACAGGGCCATCCGAACAGCAAAAAGGGATCTGATGAGGGTCAATCTGGAACACACGCAAAAACATGGTCAGCCCCTCTCTGAATCTGTATTTGATTTTCTACGAGGACGGCGGGTATCCACACGCACTACCTAGCGACTCCTCGTCTTATCAAAGATCACTTCCCTTCCCCCTCGCGGGTTGCAGGGAATGAAAGCCAGAACATCCGTTTGGCAAACAGATCACGGAGCCGGTGATGGATGGCCGCAATGACGCCTGCAAATCCCTTGTCGTTCCCTTCGTAGTCGTTTGCCTCGTTGCTCTTTACGTCGTTTCCATTTTGCCCGAACGACTGAACCCCAGCGTTGCAGAAATTACTGGTTCGATGGCCCTCCGAGGCCGTCGAACGCTGTGCCGCGATGAAGTGTTCGGAGTGATCGCACAATTCACTTTTCGTGAAAGCTGGACAACGTGACGGAACGTCGCAATCACC
>CAZUAH010000402.1:0-12794 GCA_964617665.1 uncultured Pirellulaceae bacterium | reverse complement strand
GGAGTCCCTCAAAATGATCCCCAATCGTGAAGAGAATCTGGGCCGCCGGAGGAGGCGATTGAAGAGGCGGGGGGAACCGTCTGGTATGATTACTACTACGAACACGGACGTATCAATTCAGAGGCGGAACCGCCGCCAGCGTGGCTGATAGAACTAGTTGGGGGCGATTTCTTTTGTGATGTCACTGCCGTGTCCTTTCCTAACGGCATAGCTGGCGATGTGGTCTTCGAGCGCCTAACGGTACTAACGCAACTTGAATCGCTGGTGCTTGCCGAAACTCACGTCACGGATGAGAGACTCCGACATCTCAAAGGGCTGGCTGGACTCAAGATTCTACTCCTCCAAGATACACACGTCACACAGGAAAGTATCAAAGAGCTTCAAGTGGCCCTTGCAAATTGCAGGATACACTGGACACCACCACCCCCAACCCCAAAGACCAACCGATCTAATTGACGCCGAAGACGTGACCCATGAATCCCACCAAACGCCGACGATTTCGTTTCAGCTTAAAGACGCTTTTGATCGTCTTTGTGGTGTTGGGTGTGGGGTTGGGGTGGTTTGCCTACAAGTGGCGTGAAGCTGAAAGGCAAAGGAAGGTTGTGGAGGCGATTGAGAGGGTGGGAGGGGAGATTTACTACGATATCCAAGTAGACGGGGACGAAATCATAACATGGACGAAGGAACCACCTACCCCAGCATGGCTGAGGGGGCTGGCTGATGACCACTTCTTCTGTGATATCGCTGGCGTAGACCTAAATTACTGTACAGAAGCTGGCGATGTGCATCTGGAACACATCAAGGGCTTGACTGGTCTCAATGTTCTTTTCCTTTCCGGTACACGGGTTACGGATGTTGGAATGAAACCTGTTAAGGGGATGCCGAACCTCGAATGTCTGGACCTCAACAGCACACGGGTCACGGATGCTGGGCTCGTACATCTCAGGACGCTGAAGAGGTTGAAAAGGCTGTGTATTGCTGACACCCAGGTCACGGATGCTGGACTGGAGGCTATCAAAGGGCTGACAGAACTTGGCTATCTGGACCTCCATGAGACAAATGTAACGGAGGAAGGCATCGAGGGGCTTCAGAAGGCCCTTCCAAATTGTGAAATACTAACATACTAGTCTGTCGAACCTCCTCGCGAACCGACTCCTAAGAACGACCTTGACCAATCCTAACCCCACCAAACGCCGACGGTATCACCTCTCGCCGGGTCGGTTGATCTTCGGATTGTTCGCCGTCGAAGGCTTCCTGTTCCTGTCCGAGTGGTTCCAGTGGTTTGCCTTCAATGAGAAAAAGGGTTGGACAGTCCTAATTGCCGTGGCAGCCGTGTGTTTGGTTGTTGTCGTGATGTTGGTTTGGCTGGTCGTGAGTTTGCTCTTCCGCTGGCGGTTTCAATTCGGTGTCCGGTCGCTTGTGGTGCTGGTCGTGGCCGTCGCTGTTCCTTGCTCTTGGCTAACTGTGAAGCTGAGAGAGGCAGAGAGGCAGAGGAAGGCAGTGGAGGCGATAGGGAAGGCGGGTTGGGCGGTGATGTATGAGTACCAACTGGACGAAACAGGAGTGGTGATACTGGAGCGGGAGGGAGAGCCGCCACTCCCAGCGTGGTTGCCGCTTGGTGAAGATCTCTTTTTTGATGTCCTTGCTGTAGTCGGTTATGATTTCACAGAAGTCGGTGATATTGCGTTGGAGAACGTGAAGGGATTGAAGAAACTCAAGGGGCTTTCACTTTCAGACACGCAAATCACGGATACTGGACTGGTGCACCTCGATGGCCTGACCGACCTGACATCCCTTGAGCTTGCCGACACTGAGATCACGGATGCTGGACTGGTGCATCTCAAGCGGCTGAAAAAACTAAGAGTTCTGAGTCTTTATAGAGCACCAGTCACGGATGCTGGACTCAAACACCTCAAGGGACTGCCGAATCTTGAATTGCTCGAACTCAGCGGCACACAAGTCTCAGATGCGGGACTAGAGAATCTCAAGGAACTGACAAAGCTCAAACGTCTGTACCTTTCCAACACACACGTCACCGCCCAAGGCATCAATAAACTTCAAGAAGCCCTACCGAATTGTGAAATAAACTGGGACGCCAAGACCAACCCCCAGCAAACTAAGGACCCATGACCACCCGTTCCATACGCCGCCGATTTAGATTCAGCCTTCGCACGTTGTTAATCGTCTTTGTGGTGTTTAGTGTGGGGTTGGGGTGGTTTGCCTTCAAGATGCGTCAGGCTGAAAAGCAGCGAGGGGCTGTGGAGGCGATTAGGAAGGCGGGGGGCGTAGTCCATTACGATTACCAGCAACCTGACGAGTGGGGGTTCACGCCAGAGCGGGAGCCGCCAGCCCCAGCGTGGCTGAGGGAGTTGGTCGGTGAAGACTTCTTTTCGGATGTTGTTAGCGTAAGTGGCGGTGGTACTGGTTTCCGTACCGATGCTGGCGATGTGATCTTGGATCACGTCAAGCGGCTGCCAGAACTGACGACGTTGGGGCTTGTCGGCAAGACAGTCACGGATACTGGCCTGGAGAATCTCAAGGGACTGACAGAACTTGACACCCTTGTGCTTGACCATGCACAGGTCTCGGACGAAGGGCTGGAGCACGTCGGAAGACTAACGAAGCTCGAACTGCTGTATCTTTCCAACACGCAGATTACGGATGCTGGACTAAGGCAATTCAGGAGTTTGACAAGACTCGAATGGCTAGAGCTTCATAGCACACACGTCACGAAGGATGGCATCGAGGAGCTTCAAGAGGCCCTGCCGAACTGTACGATTTATTGGGATACCCCCCCCAACGCCAAAGACCGACCTTGAACAAGACTTTCCCCACCAAACGCCGAAGATTTCGTTTCAGCCTGAAAGAACAAGGGATTGATACCGTAGGCTAGTTTGGTACGCTACAGCTTACCGTGCATGTCGTATAATCCCCAGGCGTTCGATTTCTTCTGGCCGACCGAATGCACGTAATCCTCGCCAATGATGTCTGCGTTGTCGCAGTACCAGGCATACTCAGCCAACCTCGAAGTATTGTCTCCATAGCAGAAACGCGTTGGTGCGCCCGCGCGGCAAGCGTACTCCCACTCGGCCTCCGTTGGCAAGCGGTAACCGGTGTCCGTTGAAAGGGTCGTCACCTCCGCACTTTCAATCGTGCCATCATCCTCGCGTCTGATCGAGCTTACCTCATAACAAGGGCGTAAGCCTTCTTTCTCGCTTAGCTTGTTGCAGAATTCCACCGCGTCGTACCAGTTCACGTAACTCGCTGCGTGGTCGTCGTTGTCCTGCCCACTCCATGGTTTCGTCTGCATAACCAAGTACCACTGGCCCTGCGTTACTTCGGTCGTCCCCAGACGAAAGCCTTTGCTGATACAGACACGATGCAGGGGATACTCGTCGTCGAACCAAGAGGGTTCGGCTCCCTCTCGTTGAAACGTCTCAGCGAGGGATTCCGCGGATTCACGTGTACACAGGTTTTCGGCTGGGAGCCGCGTTGGCGTTGGAGCATGACGGTACAGATGCAGCGGCGTGGTATTGTCAACGGTCCCGCTGATCGTAGTCTCGATACTCGCTGCCTGTCGCACCTTGGGCGACGGCAAACGAACGGACTCGTGCAAGCTCGGATTCCTCTATTGCCAAACATGGCGGAGGCCACTCCTTTAGGCCCGCTACACGTTTACTTCCGCCGACAACGCTTCGCCCTGGGCATACCGTTGCCGGATGGGCTTGACAACTTCTTCGATGAAGTCGTCTACTTGCTGGGGTGCTCGGCCTACGAACTGTGTCGGTTCCATGGCGGCTTCGAAGTCCAGCGTGGTGAATTCCTCGTCCGCTGCAAGACGTTCGATCAGATCGTTCGGCCTTCCTTCGTTCTTGATCGCAGCGCCCGCGGCGTGACTGTGTTGACGAATGCGCTCGTGCAGAGCCTGCCGATCGCCGCCAGCGGCGACCGCGGCCATGAGGATGTTCTCCGTGGCCATGAAAGGCAGTTCTTCGCGAAGGTTTTTTGCGATTACCTCGGGATAGACTACCAAGCCCGACGTCACGTTTTGGCACAGAATCAACACAGCATCGACTCCCAAGAACGCCTGTGGCAGAACCAGACGACGATTGGCGCTGTCGTCCAGCGTCCGCTCCATCCACTGAGTGGCCAGCGTGTTCGGAGGGCTGGACTGCAGGCTGATGACGTAGCGAGCCAGGGAACAGATTCGCTCGCTGCGCATCGGGTTGCGTTTGTACGGCATGGCCGACGAACCGACCTGGTTTTTCCCGAACGGCTCTTCGACTTCCTTTCGATTAGCCAATATTCGCAAGTCCGTAGCCATCTTGTGCGCAGATTGCGCAACGCCGGACAAGGCGTCCAAGACTTGTGAGTCGATCTTGCGCGAATAGGTCTGACCGGTAACTGCGTAAGTGGCGTCGAACCCGATCTTCTGCGCGACTGACTGCTCCAGTTGTCTCACCTTATCATGGTCGCCGTCGAACAACTTCAAGAAACTTGCCTGCGTGCCGGTCGTGCCCTTCGTGCTGCGTGCCTTCAGCTCGTTCAACCGGTGTTCCAATTCACGAAGGTCCAAAGCGAAGTCGTAGGCCCACAGCGATGCTCGTTTACCGACAGTAGTGGGTTGAGCCGCCTGCAGGTGCGTGAAACCTAGACTGGCCAAATCGCGGTGCTCCGCGGCGAATTTCGCCAGGCTGTCAACAACTGCAGCTACACGCTGGCATACCATCTCAAGTGCGTCACGCAGAACGAGCAAGTCCGTGTTGTCCGTCACGTAGCAGCTGGTCGCTCCCAAATGGATGACAGGGCCCGCCGTTGGACAGACGTCCTTGTAGGCATGTATGTGAGCCATCACATCGTGCCGAAGGTCGCGTTCGTATTTCGCAGCGGCCTCGAAGTCGATGTCGTCCGTGTGCTCTTTGAGTTCGGCAATCTGTTCGTCCGTGACCGCCAATCCCAACTCCTGCTGAGCCTCCGCCAATGCAACCCACAGTTTGCGCCATGTGCTGAATTTCTTCTGCGCGCTCCACAGACGGCTCATTTCTTTGGAAGAATAACGACTGATAAGCGGATTTTCGTATTGATCGTGTGCCATGTGTATCTCCAAAAGGACTCGCCCGAGTCACGCAGGCGTGTCCGCAGATTGGGAGGGCGAAGCTCCTGCTGAGCCGGTTTCTCGCGTTGTTGCGCGGCTCGGAAGGAGCCTCGCCCTCCCGTGAGGACATCAATTCCGGTATTTCAAATCTCCCAACACGTTCGACTATCTCTGCACACGGCCGGTCACGTTCCCGGCCGCCAGTGCGGCCACCTCTTTTGCGGTTACGTAGTTGAAGTCGCCCTTGATCGAGTGTTTCAGGCAACTCGCCGCGACGGCAAAATGAATGGCCTTACCCGGCTGGCTGTATTCTTCCGAATTCAATGCGTACAACAAACCGCCGGCAAAGGAATCGCCGGCGCCCACGCGATCGACGATATTCCGAATCTCGTAAGGGCAGTATGCGCCGTCTTCGCTCAGGGGTGCCAGAAACGCTCGATCGACCCCCGCATCGAACAACATAGCACCCCAGTTGTTGTGGTCCGCCGAAATGCTCTCTCTAAGTGTAATGGCGACGCGCGACACGTTCGGGAAACGGCTGACAATCTCACGAGCAACTTGTTCGTAGGCCGCAGCGTTGATCGTTCCTTGTTCAACATCAGTGCCTTCGGCATGGATCCCCAACACGCTGGCCGCATCCTCCTCGTTGCCGATCACCAAATCCACGTACGGCAGGACTTCCGACATACACTCGCGCGCAAGCGTCTGCCTCTCGGTTCCCGGCCGCCAATTCCACAGTTTCTTTCGGTAGTTCAGATCGCACGAGACCGATGCACCGACCTGTTTTGCGCGACGAACCAGTTCCAGATTGGCCTGGCAGGCGCTTTCACTGATCGACGGAGTAATGCCGGTAATATGCACCCAGTGGACGCCGTCCAACGCCGCGTCGAAATCGTATTCGTCCGGACCGGCCAGGCTTACTGCGGAGTACTGGCGATCGTACAACACAGTCGATCCGCGTTGGTTAGCACCGACCTCGACGTAGTAGACCCCCATGCGCCCTTCGTCGCGCCACAGCAGGTGGTCCACGTCTACGCCCAGCCCGCGCAGCGACGCGGCCACGCTTTCCGTGATCGCATGTCGCGGCAGAGCCGTCAGATATCGCACCGGCTGTCCATACATGGCCAGCGAAGCACAAACATTGGCCTCGCCGCCGCCCCAAGTCACTTCCACACGCCCCGGCACGGCCTGGCGCCAGCGCAAATGGCCCTCGGGAGCGATGCGAGCCATGATTTCACCGAAACCTAGAAACATATCAGCGGCCTTCCTGATTCCCGATGAAGGGAAGTCGATTGTTACGCATTCGTTTAACGGCAAGCCGAAGGCGCCTGCGTTGGACAGGACACGGTCGCCTTCGGCTTGCCGTCGAACGTGTCAATCCTTGGTAGAAACGGTATAGCGTTTGTCATCATTTCATCCATTGTCCAATACGGCAAGTCCCGTCTTACATGTTTGTCAAATCGTCCTCGCCGCCATGGCCGATCAATGAATCCAACGCCGCGGCCAACGGCGCGGCGTATTCGCGCGACTCGGCATACACTCGGCAAATCCGTTGACTGACGGGCAATCGATCAAACAACTGATTGGCCGTCAACGGGCGGATGGAATCGCGTGCGGAATCGTACAAGAAATTCTGGCCGGTGGTCGGCCCCTTGGTGTGAGGCCGGAGTATTGCCCGCGCAATGTCAACACGCATCGGCACATCGGCCAATTCATCTGGCAAGTTCTCGCGGAGCTTCTGTTCGACAAATGCGGCGTCGCTGAAGATGCTGCTGCGTTCCGCGTCGTCTCCAGCGAACACCAGACTGCGCTGGCAAACCATGGTCCAGGGAACCTGACGCCTCAACAGCCGCTGCCACGCTTTGCCCAACGCTCGTTTCTGGTGATCTTCGTCGTATTGCCATCGTGACACGTCGACCAGCAGCGAGGATTCCGTGAAGTTCATGTACTGCGTGAGACGTTCGGATGGATCGCCGTCAAAGAGGTGTTGTTTGCTTTGTGTGAAGAGATCCGCCAGCGTCAAGTCGATCGCACGCACCGAGCGGTGAAAGTAAACAGAACGAAATAGCTCGGCGCGGGCCGCCATGAACCGCAACAACGCGTCGATCCCTCGGTCGTGAATCGTCAAGCCGGATGGACTGAAGAAACTGTAGTGCAGCAAGCGATCCAGATCGAACGCGCGCTGGCTGTAGCCCGACATGTACGCGTCGCGCAGCACGAAATCCGCATTGTCAATCGTGTAGATGCCACTGAGCAGGCTTTGTAGAAACCGCAACCATTCGGGGTGATCGCCCTGGCCGTCTCCTGTAGGTCGCGTGATCAGCCATGCGATCTGGTGCGGATCAAGGTGCTCGTCGTCGAGCAACTGGCCGTTGGGATTTCGTCGCAGGCCACGCAGCAGATCGCCCAGTTCGTCGCAGATGATCTTCGCTCCCAACGTCTCGTGGGTCAGGCCGTAGTCGCGCAAAAAATGCTGGTCGAAGAAGTGCCCGAACGGCCCGTGCCCCACGTCGTGCAACAGGCCCGCCATGCGCATCAGGGTTTCCACGTATCCTCGACTGGGTACGTCAGGACAGACTTCGCGCAAACTCTCGTACAGCGCCGATACGGCTCGGCTGGCCAAATGCATTGCCCCGACTACATGCTGAAACCGGGTATGTTCGGCCGTCGGATACACCCACCAGGCCGTCTGTAATTGATGGATGTGTCGCAAACGCTGGACCCACGGGTGGTCGATGATCTGGCGTTCGCACGTTTCCCCTTCGTCCAGATTAACCTCGGATGTAAAGGGGATATACCCGTGAATCGGGTCGTGGCACAGGTTCTCTCGGTGGTAGTCTCGCATGTTGATTCCGCCAAACAGGGAGCTAAGCGGACGTGAACTATGTTTGCACGATTCGAACGCCGAAGATGGTAGATTTCTCCAGAGACTCAGCCGTGCGGACCGCGAATTTGTCTCTAAGCACTGCTTAGGAGATGATAGATCGCACAAAGCGATGTGGGAAGGAGGCTTCGTTTGACTATGTAGAGCCGAAGAAGGTCATGGCGAGGCATCGCGCAGGAACTCCGGGGACTCGAACGCGGGGTCCGGATACGTATAGAAGCCTTTTCCCGTTTTCACGCCCAACTCACCTTTCTCGATCATGTCCAAGAGCACTTTCGGTGGAGCATCTATCGGATCGCCGGATTCTTCGTTGTAAACCTGCTCGATATCGCGAACCACGTCCAGTCCAATCCGGTCCATCAGTGCGCAAGGCCCCATGGGTGTTTCCATCTGAATCATCCACGTCCGGTCCACGTCTTCAGCAGTCGCAATGCCCAGGTCGACGACGCGCAGGGCCTCCTTCTTCACCGCACGCCAAATGCGGTTGAAGATGAAACCCGTGCTCTCGCAACGAACTCGAAACGGAACCACGCCGATCGAACGAGCAAACTCACGCAGAGTCTCAAACGTCTCGTTGGACGTGGCCGTACCGCGCATCAACTCGACAAATGGATGCTTCCACACGGGCTGAACGAAGTGGAGGTTCAGCACCTTGTCCGGTCGATTCGTAGCGGTCTCGATCCGCGACACGCGAATCGAAGAACTGTTTGTCGCGAAGATCGTCTGAGGCGGACACGATTCGTCCAACTGCCGAAACAGCTCGCGTTTGACACCCAGCTCTTCCTTCACGGCCTCGATCACCAAGTCCGCGGCGGCCGCCGCTTCGTCCAATGAAGTGGCAAACCGGATTCGATCCAGAACCGCCTGCCGACGGTCGGCGGTAACTGCACCAGCTTCGATCTGCTCGTCGAGCAACGAATTCTGCTCTTCCGCACAACGCTGCAAGGCCGACTCAGACGTGTCGTGCATCCAGACAGGATACCCGTGCACGGCACATTGCAGCCCGATCTGGCCGCCCATGAACCCTGAGCCGACAATGCAAACGTTCCTGATCGCGAGGTTACTCATGATCTTGCTCACTCATTGGTCGATTTGTTGTCCGACGTACCAGCGTGACGTAAATCCGGTCCGATCGGAGCCGCGCGAAGCGTCGAGTAGTGTGTATTCAACAGCGACTGGTCGCTGATCTGTTCCATCTTCCGCCACATCCGCTTGACCATGTCCAGCAGGACCTCCCGGTGCTGCGGGTCGGCGGCGAGGTTCTCTTCTTCGTAAGGATCCTTGGCCAAATGGTACAGTTCGTCGACACCGCCAGGCGAAAAGACGTATTTCCAGTCGCCATGCCATACGATCCGTTGGGTAAACATGAAACGCTGGCCGAAGAACTCGCCGTAGGCTTCCTGCCAATCCGCCTTGTTGGCTCGGCCTTCGATCAACGACTTGAGGCTGCGGCCCTGAGCGTCGGGAAGGGGCGCGAGACGGCAAAGATCCAGAACCGTTGGGCCAACATCCACCAAGCTGACCAGCGCGTCCTCCACGTTCCGGCCTCGGTGGTTGGTTGTGTCGTGAACAAGACCATCGGGCAAGCGAACGATCAGCGGCACTTTGTAGACTTCTTCGTATGCCAGGCCCAAGCCGAGTCCCACGAGCCCGTGCGCTCCAAGCATCTGTCCGTGGTCGGCCAAGTACACGATGATCGTGTCGTCGTAGCAGTCGTTGTCTCGGAGCACCTGAATGATCCGGCCTATCTCGCTGTCCAGGAAGGTGAGCAGCGCCAAGTAGCACGTGGTGATCTTCCGCCAGTCGTCATCGCTCACGTCCTTCCAACCGCTCTGCATGCGGCGGAGCATCTCGCTTTTGGCTGCCAAGTCGTCGCGAAGCGTGGGTGAGACCCGCGTCGCTTCGAGGTCGTACTTGTCGAAGAACCGTTTGGGTGGCGCACAGGCACCGCCGGGTTCACTGGTCGAGACAAAGCAACAGAACGGTCTGTCGGCGGCAACTTGGCGACGGATGAAGTCGATGCCGCGATCGAACGCCGGGTGATGCGGATCACCCTGATCGTCTCGGCGCACGGCCGCCAGCGTTACGTCGCGATAGCCCTCTTTTCGCGACACGACTTCCGAGCCTGGGATGCGAGGCCCTCGGAATGACGCCGTTCGGCGGATCTCATACTCTTGCCACCCGTAGTCCTCCAACCGCTCGCTTTGCGTCAGGTGCCATTTGCCGAAGTAGGCCGTACTGTATCCTGCTGCGACCAAACGTTGCCCCCAATGCACAAGTTTCGGCGAAACGTCCACCCATTCTTTTCGCTGGGTGTGCGTACAGTCCCAGACGCCATGCGTCGAAGGATATGTCCCTGTCATGAACGACGCGCGTGCCGGCGAGCACATTCCAAGCGGCGTGTAGCACCGCGAAAACCGCACGCCGTCGGCCGCCAACCGATCGAGGTTCGGCTTCAGGCACTGACTGTTCGGGGCAACCATATCCGCACCCACATGATCCGCCATAAGAATCAACAGGTTGGGCCGTCGTTCGTCTGCATAACAGAAGGGAGTCGATACGCTTCCTGCGAGGCCGCCGTTCACAAGCACTACGACCAAGAAACCCAAGAAACGGCAGCGAGCCGTGTTGTCCATGCCCCAACACTCGTTGTCGCCATTCATGGTTATCCCCTTTCGCTGTCGTTGTGCTGGACGAATCGAACAGAGATCCAGCCAACATTGTACAGAAATCCGCCTGCGTTTCGCAGCGAACATCATCGGCGTTTGAGATTTCATGCCCGTTCGGTTTTGTCCCGGATTATCCGGTCGATTCCGTGGTAAGCGCGATGATCGCAAAATGAACCTTGACTCGTCGTCAAACCGGGATACAACATCGGATGAGAGCCTAATCGTAGTAACCGCGAAGAATCCACCGTCACATGGTGCCATTGTCACCAGCTGATCTCGGTCGTTCGATTCATGAACAAGAAGATCATTAGTTCGACGCCCTTTGGATCGGTGGGCATAATCTGGTCTGCAGTCGATCGGCATCCCTTGATCGTCCGGATTTTGCTTTCAAAGCATGATCGAACCGCAGAAGATCTCGTCTCGGAGTTCTATCCGAATGCGCAGGCGTTGTCGTGTACGGAGATTGATGATATTGCCACCGGAATCGAGAGGTTGCTCGAAGGTGAGGCAATCGACTTCTCGCTTGATCTTGTCGATTTGGGTGCGTGTGGCGAATTCCAGAGGCGAGTCTTGCGTGCTGAGCACGAGATTCCGCGAGGGAGTGTCAGCACCTATCGCCTGATCGCAATGCATTTGGGCAAAGCGAATGGGGCAAGGGCTGTTGGAAATGCGTTGGCGAACAACCCGTTTCCGCTAATCGTGCCGTGTCATCGCGCGATTCGGTCTGACCGAGGTCTTGGCGGATATCAAGGCGGCCTCGAAATGAAACGTGCCTTGCTGGCTATGGAAGGCATAGACTTCGATAATTCGGGAAGAGTGGACTGCCCGCGTTTTCATTACGACGGTTCCGTCGAATAATATGAAATAGGTGGAAGTCACTCTGACGCTCACGAATGCTCAAAGGTCAAGCCAATCTGCTGTCTGGAGGTGAAGAATGCTAACTGCAACTCCCTTGCTTCGAAATGTCGTCCTCACTTTGCTCGTGTTGACCGCGTCCTGCGTTTTGGCGTGCGAATCTCATGCGGCGCGGTACGTGAAAGCTGAAATCTCACTTGACGGGAAGATCTTGCTTGTAGGATCTCGTGGGGACAACGGACAACCCGATGCGGATGAAGTGTGGGATTACCTGAAGACGATCACGTTCAAGCGAACGGAAGAGTTTCTTGCGTTGAAGTTCAAGGATGACGCGAAAGAGGCAGTGCTGACAAGCAACGCTCCAAAGGGCGGACCCGGCACCATCGTTATTGACATTCGGTATGGCGGAAAGACGACGACGCGCGAATTGACCCTGATACGTGTGCCACGCGACGAGAATGGAGGAGAGTGGCGGCTCGATCCGGCGCAGATCGACAAGCTGTTCAGCCGCCGCTTCATTCGTCGGTCGGACGCGGCACGACTGAAGAACCCGCAGGACTACCGACGGTGATTTCCGCAGAATGCGACGAGCAATTGTGTGCTTTCGCTCGCACGCAGGAACGGCGTCATTTGTCGAACAGAATGTCCGTTGACACTCCAAAACGGGCTGGAAGCGGCATGTTCCTAAACGACGGATCGTCACCGGCGCGGAATTGCCAACGTCCCGCGAGCGTTACGGTCTCGTCACCTGCTACCACGGTCGGAGCTGCCGTGAAGGCTGGGCTATTCTCCTGTTCAACACGCAGGGCAATCAAATTGGCATCGTCCGGCCTGACAGCCTTTGCGTCGATCTGAAAGACAATCGTTTCCCGAAGATCTGTCGCCTGAGGCTTCAGCGAATGTCCATTGCACCAAGCGGTGACTTTGTTCGCCGGTGATGGAACGTTCAGACGCAACGGCCCACTGGCTATACAGGGTTTTCGAATGCGGACTGCACAACGGTACCAGGCAATACCGTCCGACTGACGAATTGCCTGTCGTGCGACCGCATCAAGTGGAGCGGGAATCATTATAGGTGACCACGTGTCGGCCAGCAGATCTGCGTCACGTTTCGGCAGGCTTGCCAGAGCCATGATATCGCGTTCTGTGCGATTGTCGTTGCCAAATCGAAACGCCTTTCCACCTATCAATTGATCGCTTGTAATCGTCGGACATACATAACGTTCGATGTGCGATACGATCAGGTCGTTGGCCGTGAAATGATCCACGTAAGGCCAGCGTTTCGGGTTGT
>CAZUAH010000401.1:0-12836 GCA_964617665.1 uncultured Pirellulaceae bacterium | reverse complement strand
CGGACCAAGCAAACCGTGCAGCTGCCGGAACTTCGGCCTCTTCTGATGGCGTTGTTCACGGTATAGGCTGTCAAACCAACAAGGCTGGTTTGCGCCGTTCCGGCAAGGGTATCGGGCTCGGTCCGGCCTACGCGGCGCTCGGGGCTGAACGACCTACGTGGAGCGGTAGCCATGATCTGCGTCAGCATCGGCCATGCGAGTCATGAAGCGTTCGTTGCGGAGCATCGCTCCTTGGCGGAGAAGGGTGTGACGCTGGTCGAGTTGCGTCTCGACTACTTGGACGAAGCTCCCGATCTCAGCCGGTTGCTCGAAGACCGGCCCACTGCAACGATCGTCACTTGTCGACGGCCGAACGACGGGGGTCGCTGGCAACACTCCGAAGAGCAACGTCTGGACCTGCTGCGCGCCGCGATCGACCAGCAAGTTGAATACGTCGATTTGGAGAGGGATATCGCCGGGCAGATTCCGCGCTCCGGCAAGACGCAGCGGATCGTCAGTCACCACGATTTTGACGAAACACCCGATCGGCTGGAGGAAATCCACGCCGAGATGTGCGGGTTGGATCCAGACATCGTCAAGCTGGTGACCATGGCGACCACTCCCAGCGACATGGTACGAATCCTCAAGATCGTGGAAGCCTCGGAGGTGCCGACGGTCGGATTCTGTATGGGAGAATTCGGGCTGCCCAGCCGCATCCTGTGCGGCAAATATGGCGCGCCGTTCACTTATGCTGCTGCCAGCAGCGAGCGCGGGGTGGCTCCCGGGCAGTTGTCGTTTGATGACATGCAAGAGGTCTATCATTTCGACGACCTTGATGCAGACACTCAGGTCTTCGGCGTGCTCGGCGATCCAATCGGTCACAGCATGAGTCCTCTGATTCACAATGCCGCGTTTCGGCAGGAAGGCTTGAATGCAGTTTACGTACCGCTTCGAGTCCCGGCGGACGTATTCTCTGAGACGCTGGACGATTACGAATGGCTGCGTTTCCAGGGCTACAGCATCACGATTCCGCACAAACAGGCAGTGATTGCCAAAGCGGATCAGTGTGACGAACCGGTGCAGGACAGCGGAGCGGCTAATACCCTGTTCCGTGACGACAATGGCGACTGGCAGGCCACCAATACAGATTACCAAGCGGCCTTAGAGAGTATCCAGATCGGTTTGCAGAACTTGTTTGGTGATCCCAGTCTGCAGGGCCGCAGGTTGCTGATGCTGGGTGCCGGCGGAGTAGCCCGAGCGATTGGAATGGCTGTGCAGCGCGAAGGTGTCGAACTGACCATCGCCAACCGGACCCACAGTCGAGCCGTGGCACTGTCAGAACAACTCGGGTGCCATCTGGTGCCCTGGGACGATCGTGGTGCCGTCGAGGCCGATATCCTGGTCAACTGCACGGCCGTCGGTATGTCTCCCAACGTCGATCAAACGCCGTATCAAGGTGACTGGCTTAGCGAAGGAATGCTGGTCTTCGACACCATCTACAATCCCGAGACAACTCTCTTGCTGCAACAAGCTGGCGAGCGCGGCTGTGAGACCATCAACGGCGTGGAAATGTTCGTCCGGCAAGCGGCCAGACAATTCGAGCTATTTACCAAGCGGCCTGCCCCCATCGATCTGATGCGCGAAAAGGTCCGGCAGAGAATTCGACCTGACGCCTAGTGCCTCGTGTCTCTCGCTCTTTTCGGTTGGCCCTCTCAGGCCGACAATCCTCCGATGGACCCCGTGATCAACGAAAAACAGCGACAGCGAATTCATTCCATCTGGAGCACTGGTTTCAGCGTTCGACCTTCCTCGGAGTCCTTCACCGCTTCATTGATCTGATCAAAGGGATAGTACTTGATCAGCCTGTCGAACGGAAACAGCCCATCCAGGTTCATCTTGATCATTTTGAGAATGAAGTCGTCGGGTACTGAATCACCCAAGATAATCCCACGTATCGTTCTGCCGAACAGGATGTTGTTCATATCCAGAGTCATTTCCGTGCCCAACGGCGACGTGCCGAGTTGGCCGCAAACTCCGGTGAGGGCCAGACTGTCTACCGCCTGACGCACGACCTTCGGCTCGTTACACGCGGCTTCGACCGAGTAAGACACCCCGGAGCCGGTGATTGCCATGATGGCCTCGACGGGATCTGTCTCGGCGGGATTGATGGTGTGCGTGGCACCCAATTCACGCGCCAATTCAAGCCGATTAGGTCTGATATCCACCGCGATAATCGGCCCGCAGCCCACGACCTTCGCAGCCATCAGAGCCGACATGCCCACCGAACCCGTGCCGAAGATTGCGATGCTGCTGCCCGCCTCGGGACGCAGTGCATTCATTACCGCTCCGGCACCAGTCTGGATGCCACAGCCAAGCGGCCCGAGCTGCTCGAGAGGAATGGGGAGATCCGCCGGCAACTTCACCACATTCTGCTCGTTGGCCAAGGAATGAGTCGCGAAAGACGACTGCCCGAAAAAGTTGGCGGAAACGCCGTGATCGTCCCGGCACATCGTATGGGATTCGTCGCCGCGCAATCCGGCAAAGTTCCGTCCGTAGAAGTCATCGCAATAGCCACGATTTCCGTTTTGGCAGTTGATGCACGTGCCGCATGAGTTGTACGTCAACACAACGCGGTCGCCAGGTTGTACTTTGGTGATCTTCGCGCCGACGCGTTCCACCACACCGACGCCTTCATGCCCCAGTACCGCTGGCAGCGGTGTGCCGTAGAATTCGTCGCGCACCGTCATGTCCGTATGACAGATCCCTGAAGCCGCTACCTTCACCAGGATTTCGTCTTCGCGAGGTTCGTCCAGCTCGACCTGTTCGATGCTGAACGACCCGCCTTTCTCGCTACATATGGCGGCAGCAATCTTCATGGTCACACTCCTCCATCAAAAGGGCTGTCAGACGGTGATTGCCCATACGATCCAAACGGGACCTCCGGCAATCTGCGTATCACCTTCCTACGCTTGGCTACGATCCGTAGTTCGCAAAACCGTGGATCATCGCGACCATGATCCTAGCAGTTCCTTGGCCTCTCGCAAGTCGCGAGTGTCGAACCCTTCGCTGAACCACTCGTAGGTCTTCGCCAGCATGCTGTGTGCCTCACTCGCACTGCCCCGCTCTGCCCACAATCGGCCCAGGCTCATTGTTGCGCGGAGTTCCAGCGATTTGGCCTCTTGTTTTTGAGCTAATTCGATCGCTGCCTGGAAACACTTCTCCGCGTCTTCGTGCGCGGCTGGGTCGCGCCGGAGCAGTAGTTTTCCTTTGAGTCGTGGGATCTCCGGCGCCCAATAAGCTTCACCCGTCGCGTCGGCAAACTCTTGGCCTTCGGCCAGCGCGTTCAAAGCGTCGTCGATCCGATCCGCTTTCGCGCAAGCCTCGGCCAGCAGCGCAAAGTAGTAATGGCAACCCA
The DNA here is from genome assembly GCA_964617665.1 of uncultured Pirellulaceae bacterium. Lineage (GTDB taxonomy): Bacteria > Planctomycetota > Planctomycetia > Pirellulales > Pirellulaceae > JADHUC01. Next base: position 9,442 of record CAZUAH010000401.1, on the reverse strand, counting down.
ACTCAGAACCCTGTGCTCGCCAATCGACGATACCCTCCCGGATCTCGGTAATCGCTTCGTCGCATTGCCCGTGCTGGGCCAGCGTCCAGCCGCGCAGGACTCGGCACCAACCTATCCAGAAAGCAAAGCTCTGCTCGGTAGAAATGGTCAATGCTCTCTCGGCAGTCATTCGTGTGCGACTGACATCGTGGCAAAACTGGTGCAGCCATTGGGCGAAGCTTAGCGCCAAAGCGACGCTAAACGGGTGTTCAAGACCTTCGGCCCGGGTAACGGCCTGTCGACTCTGTTCGAGCGCTTGTTCCGGATATCCGAGCAGCCATAGCGCCCAACTCATGTACGACCGGGACGTGATCCACGGATCAACCACGTCGTACTGGTACGCCTCGGCACGGAGTTCAGGCGTCGGTTCGATCGAAATCACTTTCTTAAGGTGCACCAGCGCTCGATTGTGCTGCCCCTGATAGACCAGAGGCCCGCCCAAAGCTCGGTGAGCCGCGACGAGGAAGTTGGGATTGTCCGTTTGGTCCGCCATCCCCACCAACTGATCGCCGAGTTCCTCGGCCTTGGCGTAGTTGGCCTGTAGCATGTAATACCTGAACAGTCCATAAAGTACCGGGAACGACTGCGCCGTCAGGCCCAACTGCTGACACAGTTCGTGGGCCCGAGCGTAGTTCTCCTGCACCTCCGGCGCGCTGTATCCCTTGGTGGACTGTAGCGGGACTCCTAGACTAACCTGCATCCGGATTTCTTGGGCGTGACGCTCGGCAGTCTCCGGAAGAGTCCGAAGCAGTTCCAGCCCGCTGGTCAGATGTTCGATGGCCTCCAAATGCGCGCATTTTTCGAGGGCTCGCTGCCCCGCTCGATCCCAATACTCGACCGCCTTTTGTGCCGCTACGGCTTCGGTGAAGTGGTGTGCTAACAACTCCGGTTCGCTGTCGCAGGTTTCCGGGAATTGTGCTTCCAAAACGTCGGCGATTTGCAGATGAAACTGCTGACGCTTTTTCTTCAGCAAAGACTGATAGGCCGCGTCTTGAATCAGGGCGTGCTTAAACATGTAGCGAACCCTGGGCGGACGTCCTCGTTGAAACAGCAGTTCGGCTTCGACCAGCTTGGCCAGCTCCTGTTGCAGGTCCGCGTCCTCCAATGGCGAGACGGCTTGGACCAATTCGTACGTGAATTCCCGCCCGATGGTTGCACCGAGCTGGACGACCTCGATATCGCTGGCCATGCGGTCCAGGCGTGCCATCAACAGGTCCTGCAGCGTGGCGGGAATCTCGTGCACGGGGAACGAGGCAGACATCTCCGCGTCGCCGTCGGTCTCTCGGACCGTGGCGGCCTCGAGGATCATGGTGGTGAACTCTTCAACGAACAATGGAACTCCATCGGTTCGTTCGACCACTTGGTCGACCACCTGTTGCGGTATCTTCTTGACTCCGGACTTCAACGCCATCATCTCGCCGATCTGGCGCTTCGTCAGACGATTTAGGGCGACCTGCGTTTGATGGGCTTTGCTCTTCCAGGGCGTCTCGAATTCCGGGCGGAATGTCAGCAAGGTCAAGATGCGGTCGTTGAATCCCTGATCGACCAGTGTCTCTAACAACTCCAACGTCGTGGGATCGACCCAGTGCAAATCCTCGACAATGAACAACACTGGGTGCTGGCACGAAGACTCGCGGAGCCAGTCAAGCAAGAGGTCGAGCGTCTTCTCCTTCTGGCGTTGGGGATTCAAGCCCAACGACGGATAGCGGCCATCCAGCGGAATTGACAGAAGCGATGCCAACAGGCCGATCTCTTCGTCGCCGTCGAGGTTTAGTTGTCGGAGATGTTCGACCAATTGATCGAGCCGAGTGCCGGGGGAATCCTGTCGGCCAAATCCGAGCAAGCTCTCGAAGCACGCGGTGGCAGGGTGCAGACTGCTGTTCTGGTGGTGTGGTGAACAGCGCCATTCGATGATGGGGTCGCCTTCGTCAGCGTGTCCGACGACGTGCTGTTTCAACACGTGTACTAGGCGAGACTTGCCAAGACCTGCCTCGCCAATCAGCAAGACCACTTGGCCCATCCCTTCGGCGGCCTGTTCCCATCGGTCTTCGAGCAGCCCAACCTCGCGATCGCGACCGATCAGCGGCGTCAGCCCCGCCGGCTCCGCCACGTCGATGCGACTGCCTGCGGCGCGTTCGCTTTGCACCTGGTGGACTTCTATCTTGCCGGCGCCTTTGATGCGGTGCGATCCAATGCTCTCGCACTCAAAGAAACTCTTGACCAGCCGATGTGTGCCCTCGCTGATCACAACCGTGTTCGGGTCTGCCACGGATCCGAGCTTGCTGGCGACGCTTCGCACTTGGCCGACAATCGACAGGGTCTCTCCCTCGCCACCCTTGTCCTCCACCACAGCCATGTCGCTGTGAATCGCGACCAGTGCGGACAAGCGGAATTCCTGCTGTTGCGGAAACCGTTTATTGAACTCGGTCATCCCATCCAGGAGTCCCAGCCCGGCTCGCACGGCGCACTGCGGTGCGTCCTCTAAAGCTACGGGGTAGCCGAAACAGGCCAGCACACCGTCGTCGGTGGACTGGACAACCGTGCCTTCGAACTGCTGCACGGTGTCCCGGCAGAACTGTTGAAAATCGATCAGTATCTCTTGTTGCTCTTCGGGATCGAGCGTTTCGAGAATCTCCTCCGATTCGTAAAGGTCGCACCCGCAGTGCACGACCGTCACACGTCGGCGTTCTGCCGCACGAGCCCGGCTTATAGACGACAGGTCCGAGGACGACGCCTCAGCCGCCGAATGATCGGCCTGAACCGATGGCTCTTCCACCCCATTCGGTTGATGTACGGTTCGAGTCGGAAATGATTGGGCCGGAACGGGCGGGGCAGTCGGCTGTGGCAGCACGGTTTGCTGGCTAAGACCAGAGGTGACCGCCCTGCCAGGCAGTTGTCGCAAATCCTCAGCCATGTCGGCGGCCGTTGTGTAGCGCTCACCGAGCTTTTTGGCCATCGCCTTCAGGCAGATCTGTTCCAGCTCCCGAGGTATCTCATGCACCAGTTGCCGAGGAGGTTGTGGTTCATCTTCTCGGACCTGACGCATCAATTCCGAGAGGTCCCCGGACTGAAACGGACGTTGGCCGGTCAGCATCAGATACAGGATGACGCCCAGAGCAAAGATGTCCGTTCTGCCATCAATGCGATGGCCTTCGCCGCGAACCTGTTCGGGTGACATGAAGGCTGGCGTTCCCGACACAATCCCTTTCTCGGAACCCACGGCCTGGGGATCGCTGACCGCCAACCCGAAATCGATGATGACCGGAACAAGCCCCTCGGTCAGGATCACGTTGCGTGGTTTCAGGTCGCGATGCACGGTCCGCTGGGCGTGTGCGTGGGCCAGGGCATCGGCCATGGCCGCCACAATGCGCGTGGTTTGCTCGAGGGTTGGCCGATTCTCTTTCAGCCAGTCGGTCAAGTCTTGCCCGCGCAAATAGTCGGAGACGATGTAGCATTGACCGTTGTCCACGCCAACGTCAAATACCGTCACAATGCCGGGGTGTCTGAGTTGGGCGACTCGGCGAGCCTCGGTCAGGAAGTCTTGTTCGATCTGCTCCGACGAAACATCAAGACGGGGCACCTTGATCGCCACTTCTCGCTCTAGCTGATCGTCGTAGCCGAGGTAGACGGCACCAAAACCACCCTTGCCCAAGACGCCACGCACCAGATACCGGCCGAACGCCTCGGGCGCATCAAGACCAGTCTCTTCCGGGATGGGGGATTCCGTCCCATCGGGAACCGTTTGCGAACGTCCACGGGCCGGTTCAAACTCGAGCGTTTCGGAGTCGATTCGCTGGGATCTGGTCGAACCTTCCTCGCCATGCGTCTCCTTTGGAGGCGAATTTGCCGCATCTTGATTGGGAAGTTTCGGATCCTCGACACCCATGAGGCATCTCCGCTAGGCTAATAACGTCTATAGTGAGTCATTTGACAGTAACCCGCAAGCATGAACCACGAGCAACCGTTCGCGTTCTCACACCCATTGCTACTGGTCGTCTGCACGACTGCTAAGATCTGTGCGCAATGCACGTCAATTGTTCTAATCCACGAACGGCATGGTCTTGGACAAGATTGGCCAGATTCTGGACCAAGAATCTGAGATTCTCCTCCAACATCGATTGCGATCAACCGCCGCAAGTGCTGCTGTGGTGTTGGGTTGCGCTGACAAAGAAGGTGCGATGGTGTCCTTGTTGTCACGCCGTGGCAGAGTGGCAACCTGCAGGCAGGGAGATCAGTTCCTTGTCTTGCCGGTTGCCGATCTTGAGAACGCATAGATCGTGTGCGATTCCAAATCGTGAATTGCCAAGTGCCGACCGTCCAACGAGATGGCCATCCCGCCACCAGCAACCCGTTTGAAGCCTTCAAGGACCGTGCTCACCTGTCGTGCGAGTCCTTGTTCGTCCAGGCGGACGCGGAGGATGCGGTTGGTCTCCCAGCATGCGACCAGCAGGTCAGACGTCACATGATCGAATACGATAGCTCCCAGGCTGTCCAACGGTTCGTCCGTGGAAATCGTGACGAGTTTACCGTCGTCGAGACGGCACAACGTCTGTTTCAACCTAGTGGCGTCGAAACCTTCAGACATGGGAAGGTACGCGCGAATGAGATAGATGTCGTGGCTTCCGAAACAGAAGTCGTAAACATAGTCTCCATCGGGAGATTCAAATAGCGTTACCGGCTCCTCCCCGTCAGTTGTGAATCGACGCAGAGCTCCTCCAGTGCCAGGTCCGGCTTCGCTAACCAACAGGTCCCCCGCTCGAGTCTCCGACCCCTTGAACCGCGACGGGGAAGGGGCGAGCCGGAAGATGAATGACATAGCGTCCCTGGAGTTGATCGTACGAATCGCCGCAGCCGAATCGCAATCCACCTGGGTCAGCGTCGTTTTACCGTAGTCGACGCAATAGATGGATTCACCATCGGCAGCGAACGCTGGCGAAGACGCCGCCCTGTCCATGGCTTTGACGGGACCGCTATCTTCGAATCGACAGATGCCGTGATCAAGCCCGCCCGTGTACAACTTGCCATCTCTGGGATCGAAGGCGATCCCCTCGATGCCTTTCGCGTTTCGATAGACATGGGCCAATTCCCAACCCATGGCCGAGATCACAAGACCGTCAGGCAGCGTCGGTGATTCAGGTCGCTTGACGGGCACTCTCCAGATGTTCGCATTGCCGCGATCTTCGTCGTTTTGATTCGGCTGTCGAGTACTGTAATACAAGAGTGTGTCGTCTGCCGCAAACGTGGGTTCGGCGTCCCAGGTCGATGAGTTTACTTCGGCGCCCAGGTTGACGGGTTCGCCCCAAGGCAGATCGATGGATTGGCGAGTGGACATCCAAAGATCGCCCACCCCGTGCGACACCTCACGCCGAGACTCGAAGACCATGGCGAGTCCGTCGGCCGACAAGTCTGGGCCGCCGTCCGATTTGATACTGTTCACTGCCGATCCCAAGTTCACGGCTTCGGCCCACGGCTGGTCCTTGGAGGGTCGTGTTGACATCCAGATGTCGCTGTCTCCGTGTCCACCCGGTCGACCCGATGCGAACAGGAGAGTGAGTCCGTCGTCGGAGAGGCTGGGCCCTGCCTCGTCGTGGCTGCTATTGATTGCCGTCCCCAAGTTCTCGGGCGGGCCGAACGGGTGTTCCCGCGAACGACGAGTACACATCCAAAGATCGCGGTGGTCGCCTCCGTCTGAAGACTTTGCCGAGAGAACAATGGTCAGCCCATCTCCCGACAGGTCGGCCGACTCGGCTACCATCTCGTTGAGCCTAACGGGTTCATTCCATGGCTGTTCGATGCCCGCGCGGTTGGAGGTCCACAAAGCGTCCCAAACCCTCGTGCGATGTGAACCGAAGATGATCGTCAACCCGTCTGCCGAAAGCGTCGGATTGAAGTCGCCAGACTCGCTGTTGATCGGTGGTCCAAGCCTAACCGGCTTACCAATCTGCCAACCATTGGGCAACGTGACCATGTCCCGTCCTGCGTCAAAATCGGCCGCTGCATCGGTTGATCTTGGCGACGGCCGCTCGACGTTTTGATTTGAGTCTGACGAGTGGACGTCTGACGGCTGGCCGACGAGCGACTTGGGCTGTCTGGCCACGCTCGGTTCGTCGCGTACAAGGAAGCGACTCGTGGCCCAAACGGCTGCCCCAGCGATCACCGCCAAGGCCGCAATCCAAACAACGATCGACTTTGTGCGCCGCGGTCGTCCAGGCGCAACCACAGTTTGCGCCGCAACCGCTGTTCGACGAACATTCGGACTGGATTCCGGTACGGATTCGGCCCGCCCCCACAACGCAACGAGATCAGCCCCTTCGGCAAACGGTGTCAGCGCGTCGGCCGCCTCGCCCGGCGTCTGAAATCGTTTGGAGGGATTGCGCGCGAGCATCCGATCGATGATCGCCACCAGTTTCGGCGGCAGGTCGTTTCGATGCGTGCTGACTGATGGCGCCTCGTCGCGAGCCAGCGCCGCGATCTTCTTGAGCGAGCTGCCATACTTCTCGCCGGAAAAGGGAGCATGGCTTGTCAACAACTTGTACAGTGTTGCTCCCAGACTGTAGATGTCGGCGCGAATATCTACACCGTGTGTGTTCTCGAACTGCTCTGGCGGCATATAGTCGATGGTGCCCATCACTCGGCCCGTCGACGTCAACTCGCCCTCGCCGCTTTCTGCGTCAAGCAGCGCGAGCCCAAGATCAAGGATCTTGAGTGTAGGTCGCTCGCTCCGTGAGCGACTTTCCGACTCGCGGAGCGTGTCGATTACACTGAGCATCAGATTCGACGGTTTGATGTCGCGATGCACCAGACCGTGTTCGTGGACGTACTGCAAACCGACCGCCGCTTGGCGTATCAACTCGCACGCTTCCGCCACAGGCAATGGGGCCAGACGCCGACCGAGCCTGGACAAGTCGATTCCGACCACCAGTTCCATGACCAGGTAGTGGACACCGTTGTCTTCGTCGGCGTCGGTGGCGTGGACGATGTGCGGATGCTGCAGCCGGCCGACCGCCTTCATCTCGCGCTCGAATCGGGCTACCGCATCGGCGTCGTTCAGTCGAGTCTTTCCCAACACCTTGACGGCAACGACACGGTCCAGCTTGGTGTGCAGCGCCTTGTACACCGCGCCCATGCCGCCTTCGCCCAACTTCTCCAGCAGGCGGTACGGACCGAGTTGTCCTGGATCGATGAAGGCGTTTGCTGGAGCTTCCGTACCCGAGGCCGAAGAGGACACGCCCTGGGTAACGATGGCTTGCGACTCGTCACTGGGATCTTCTGACATAGCAACCGTCGGCTGGTCCTCGGGATTCAACGCCTCTGCCAGAAGGCCTTCGACGCGTGAGACGGAAGTGGCACACTCCTCTTCCTCCTCGAAACCGTCACGCGCGAGCGGAATCCGGAGGCTCTCGACAAACTCGTCGCAAGGAGGGGCAACATCCCGGATCGTATCCTGGCAGCGTGCGCACTGGTTAACGTGAGCCGTCACCAACTCGTGCTGATCCGGCGGCAAACGTCCCAGCACGCAGCGCGTAAGCGTCTCGGCGTTTGGGCACGTCGTGTTCTGGTCGTTTGCGTCGCGCATCTTGCCGGTCATTTCACATCGGCTCGTCCAATTCGGCTCGAAGCCGATGCAGGATCCGAGACTGTACTTTGTATACGGCCCATACGCTCATCCCTACACTCTTGGCAACGTCCGCTGGAGTCTCGCCCTCGAGGGACACGCGCCGGAACACGTTCCAATACGATGGTTTGTAGTCGTCCTGGATGATCCGCATGGCCCGCTGCCGCACCCACTCGACCTCGTCTTGCGTCTCCAGATTCTTCTCATGAAGACTCTCTTCGGCCAAACTCTGCGTGCGAAGGCAAGCAGTAGACCCGCCGTGTGCAACGGGATGAGCGTTCCTTTTACGCAGGTGCTTCAACAGTCTACGCGATGCCAAGGTTCGAACCCAACGACGGAAGCTGTGCGACTGCCCGTCATGTGCAAACCGCTCGACCGTCCTCACCACGTCGGCAAACACTTCGCCGACGATGTCCTCGGCATCGGCCGCCTGCAGCCCCGATTTTCGTGCCCAACGATAGACCAGCGGCCCATAGATCCCAGCAAGACGACGCCAAGCATCCTGGTCGCGAGATTTGACTTGGCGCAGCAGATTGGTCGATGCAGTGAAGGTTCCGGTTGGATCAACGATATCAGGCATTTGAACGTCTACTATCGAGACACCCTACTGAACCGGGTGATTGACACAAGCATAACACGACCACGCTCTCCGGGCAAAACCCGCCGAGCCCTGCCTCGACAAGGACATTTTCCAATTCGGCTAGGCAAAACCCAAAACATCCCGATCACCAGTACAAACCACACTGGCTACGTCAGGCATGGGGAAAAAGCTCTCCGTCGCTCATCCCGACCGGCCTTGCGCCGGTCGAAACGGGTTTGGAAACTAAGAGGGCGGCGAGACCTCTCTTCCGACCGTCACAGGGGAAGTCGTGCGGGCTAGAAAACGCATCATCCTCCCGCGATGAGCGGGAGGGGCGGGCCGAAGGCCCGAGGAGGGCAGGACGCGGGCCCCTCTCCGAGCCTTCGGCTCGACTCTCCCAGGGGAAGAGTGAATTTAACTGTAGGCTACGGACAAACCTAAGAGCTGCACGGCCTTCGGGCCGGTTGAGGTGTCGGGGCCAGTGAGGAGTACCGAAAAAGTCGCCCCGTCGTCGAACGGTACGCGAGGTAGACTTTGGGAATGCGTAACACGAGATTCATGGGAAAGGGGCATCATGATGAGGACTGTGTCTGTGCTATTGGGTATGGCGACGATTTTGCTGATGACTGGTCACGTGGCCGTCGGTGCAGAGAAAGTGGAGTTGCAGCGTATGGATATTCCGAAGACCGACCTGCGAGTCGATCTTCCGAGGGGTTGGGAGAAGGGCGGAATCTCCGGGAAAAGCGTTCTGGCTTCGTTTCGCGCAGGGACGGGGCTATACCCGAACGTGAACATCACACTCGAAGATCACGGCGGAAAGACGGCGGAAGAGTTGGTAAAGGGATTGGTCAGCCGTGTCCCATCGGCGGAGATCCACTATCAGAAGAAAGAGACGATCAACGAATTGGAGACATTCGTTTGCGACGCCTCCTGGCGAAGCATCCTCGGCGGACTGCGGGCCGTGCGCCTGGCAACCGACTACGGCGGAAAGACCTTGATCGTCACATTCGTTGACAAGTCCGCCGACATGACCGAGGCGAAACACGCGACGTACCTCAAATGCCTCAGAAGTCTTGCTCCGTCGAAGCCCTAGCGGTGCGTCTGCCGATCGATGTCTGGTTGGGTGGCCGGGGCTGGACTGAGCGTCAGCGATGGAAGCCCCGGGGTTTCGGGCTTGCGCCCTCCAACCCCGGCCACCCTGGCCTAAA
>CAZUAH010000400.1:0-12897 GCA_964617665.1 uncultured Pirellulaceae bacterium | reverse complement strand
AATCCGAGCCGCTACTTCATGGCCACGCGCTCGCAGAGTGCGCCGCCGGAGAGGTCAACGCGGACGCAAGTTCAGATGCCCGACACGCCTACGCAGATTCGACCTCACGTGAATACTGCGGTGTACTGGGGCGGTATGTGTCGTCGACTCGATGACATCCGATCTCTGACCCGTACGCCGTAAAGTGCGCCAGGACGGCGTGACCTGTACCTGCAAGCGGATTCCGTTGGATGCGCGCGGCAACCTGTTCCCGACCAACGGTTCGTGTTGCTTTCACACATTAGTGTATGCTTCAACGTCCTCCCTCGGTCTCGACATCCAGTTTCTCTATCCATCAAGTGCCCTACTTCATGTTGTCTCTGAGCGCTTTGATTAGATCGAAATCGTTCAAAGCCGTGGCTTTCTTATGCAGCAGATCCACGGCTCGTGCATTTACAGGTTGGTACTGGTCTCGTTTCACCGCCTGGGCCATGGCAGCGACTTTGGGCGCCAACTGCTCGGCAAGCGGCAGCACCTTTTCGGCGTGGCCGAAATAGAGGGCGTTTCTGAGGAGGATGTACGCATCCGAAAGCTGACGAGTTTCCTTTTCCCAGTCCATGTATCCGGGTACTCGTACCAACTCGTTGGGATCTTCGTCAACCGCCACGTAACTCCAGTAATGGGCCTGGCGCTCCACGATCTCCACGTAGGAGGCCTGAGCCTTCTTGAGCAGAGCATGGGACCTGGCAAAGGGCGTTGTGCCCTCTTCCCGGGCCTTGAGTTGAGTGAAGGCCGGCTTCAACTCTGCCAAGGCCTTGCCCGGGTTCGACTTGACGTCGGCTTGGTTCTTTTCGAACGCACTGGCAAGGCCGGCCATATCCATCTTGTTATGGCGTTGTTCTCGGTAATAGAAATCGAATTTCCGCTTCAACAGCGTGTGCTGCCGGCACGTGATCCCATCGGCTACCTTTTTGGCGGCGGTGTCATCCGCGATAAGGTACATTTTGCCATCACCCTCAGCCAAGGTGCCCGTAGTCAACAGGCCGTTGCTCAGGGCCACTTCCTTTCCGGCGTACAAGTCGTACACCGGACGACCTTTGACAACAGCACTTAGGTCCACGGTGCCCGATTGAGCGCCGAGCGAATCGCGATTGTACACCACGACGACATCGTAGTCCTTGCCTTTGTTGTAGCTGGCCCCGATGGCAGCCTTGTCAAAGGGTGTCCCAAAGGTCAATTGCTTACAGGTGATGGGCAGTTTGCATTCGTGCTCCCAGTAGGTACCCAACAGCACTGGCCCGTAGACGGGAACCACTTCTCCCTGTTTGATGACTTCCTTGCCCACAGGGTGCACCTCGGCACCCACACTGCTGCCAAAGCCATACCCGGAAACCGTCATCAGCCTGGGGTTTGCAGCTCCTCCCATCGTGAGCTTGATGACGGGCGAGGACATGTAGTAATTGATGGAACGGCCACCGCTGGCCAAGCTGATGTAATTGCACAACCGGTGTTCGGCAGGCGAAGCTAATCGTCCCTGAATACCACCCTTTCTCCTCGGTTTGACGGAGCCATTCACCTGATTGGTGTTCCAAATTTGCCTGGCCCCCAGCTCGAAAGCAAGTTTGTTGATATGCTCCAGCTTGAATAGATTGCCGGGGAACTCGCCATAGCTGTCGTAGTGATGGCCTCTGATTGGATACTCGTCGATCCAGACCGTATGCTCGGTTTGGGTGTAGTACCTGACACGGTCCGGCGTGTTCATGGGCCCTGAAGCGGGATTGTTGGGATCCAACTCGCGGTACAATTTCTTGCCCCAGATCCACACATCCATCGTTTTTCTAGACGGCAAAGGCTCATCAATCAGAATGTAGCCGTTGGTACCCGGTGTCCCGCCCAGGGCAGGAATGATTCTTCGCAGCAGTCTTTCAGCCACTTGATAGGTGGTGGCCTCACTTCCTCGGCCCGGTCTGTTGTAGAACGGATTGATTGGCACAATCGGAGTGGTATAGACGCCGTAATCGTTCAGCAAGGCAATGTTCCGCGTCAGCAAATCCACGTTTTCCCCATCGGGAAACACGACGCCGCCCACCACGTGGTTGAAATTGCCCTTGAGCATGAACTCGATATTGACGAGGGCCCTCTTATCAACCGGTATCAGGTTGTGTTGGGTGTGGTACCTGGGGAAGCCGCCACCATGTACGCCGCCAAAATAGCCGTAGTAGAAGTTGTCGATTTGTGATTTGTAGGGCTTGGGATTGTAGGCTACCTGAATGCTCTTTTCGCAGGCCTTGATATCCTCTTGATCAGCATGCTCAATGCTCAGGTCATCGACCCAAATGCTTATCCTTTCTCCAGCAGGCAGGTTCAATACCTTGAGTTCAAGAAAAACGAGTTCCTGATATGGATCACTCAGACCCAATTCAAGAGAGCGCTGCTTTAAGTTGAAGGGCTCATCCAGAATCGGCTCCCAGACATCCCGCTTACTGATTCCCTTGGTAACCCGAGACCGCCTCATGCCCAGGCGCTTGGTGTAACCTGCATCCGAATAGGAGTTGTAGCAGAGCGTGAAGTAGACGTTCACTTCCGCCGCGCAACTATACTTCATCGCTCCGGCTATCTTCAGCAACTGACCGGGGTCAATTCTCTGTCTGACGAGAAACTGTACATACCAACTGTCTCCCATGCCGGGTGTGAACGAAATCCTGAAGCTCTTGTTGCCGGGTTTTATGCCTTCATTCACGATTTCAAGGACATTGTCCGTATTGGGTGACCCGCCCACCTTTCTGATGCGGCCGATAGACTCGGGCGTATCAAAAGTCTTGGCCCACACCACCTTCCGGGAGCCACGCTGTTGAGCGTCCGCACTCTCCTCTTGAATCAGAACTGACATCAAGAGGACTGCCAGCAACACACCGATACGGTTCTTCTTCATTTCGATTCCAGTGATTCGAGTCGATTCCATCGCCAATCATCAGCCACGCGTCTCAGCATGCCCGAAGTGGCCGCCCGGTCCACCAAGCGGAGCCACTCGTCGGCACCGACGGCGAGCCACACAATCCGATCCTCCATAGTATCGGCTGTATCGAAGGCTGCCCACATCCGCCGATCATACACGCACACGGCAGAGTCGGACCTGATACCGGTGCCGCCGTGGAAGAAGCGATGGTTGCCAGCGGCGGTTCGGAACGAAGCGGCTACGTGACCAGCCGCATCTGGGGAGATCCGCTCTACGCCCCGTTCGGGGACAGTTCAGGCAAGACCAATTGGTTTACGGGAGGCAGTGATTCACGAATGAGTTTTCTTTTGCGAGTTGCCCCAATTCTTGGAGGCGGCGTTGGCGCAAATGGCCAAAGAGTTACGATTCACTCCGTTACCTTGCTTCGAGAAGAGAGGACAAGAACGCCTTTGAATCGCCCGTTCCTTCCAGTAGAATCCGGTCGGCAAGTGGAAATCACGTTTTCTATCCGTTTCCTGTGACAAGTACCATCGAATGTGTGACTTGCCGGGATGTTCTCTAACGAAACCATGGTGCCATGAAATTGTTCCCAGCTGTATTCATGTGTGCAGCCCTCCAGGCGGTAGTTTCACTCCCGCTATCTTTTGCGGCTGAAGAAGTGGCTGAAGCAGAACTCGCCCAGGTGCATGGAGGCCTGGTGGTGCAGGTCGGCGCTTCGGATGCTGCGTCCGCCGTGTCTCTGGCCCGGACGGGAAGGTACATCGTTCATCTTCTTGATACCGATAAGAGAATAGTCGAACAGATGCGAGTGGAGCTCCATCAACAGAATGTTTACGGTATCGCTTCCGCTGAGCAATTCGACGTCAATGTTGAACTACCTTACACGGAGAACCTCGTCAATCTTGTCATTGCGTCTGGTGAGAAGGTTTCGCCGAAGGAGGTTTTTCGCGTGCTTGTTCCCAATGGCGTTGTTGTGGCGACTGAGACGTCGTCTCTGACCAAGGCGCAGCTGGAAGCGGCTGGTTTCCAGGCCGTCAAAGAGACCGAATCACCTGGTGATGCCAAGCAGAGTTGGCTCGTCGCCCGCAAACCGTGGCCGGAGAGTTTTGGTCGCTGGTCACATTCCCGGCACGATTCCAACGGTAACGCGGTTTCTTTTGATACTGCTTCCGGCCCTCCGGAGCGCATTCGCTGGATCGCGGCACATTCCGGTCACGAAGTCGAGGGGCTCGTTTCGGATGGTGGCCGGAATTTCTACGGACGAACGCTTACGCGAGATAGTTTCAATGGGCTTCGATTGTGGCACAGGGATTTGAGTGTGTCGGAGGATCAGGCAGATCCGGCCCAATTCGTGATGAAACGTCTGCCCCGAGATCAGGCGCGTCCGGTTGCAACGGAGAAGTATCTTTTCGCGGTCGCTTTTCCAACGCAGAACCTGGTTGCCCTTGACACGGTTACCGGTGAGATCGTCCGCAGCTTTCCTGAGATTGCCAAGCCGAGAGAACTGGTACAGCACAATGGGACCGTGGTCGCGACAACGGACGAAGCAATCTACGCGTTCGATGCGGCGAGCAGCAAGCAGCTCTGGAAGATGGACTCGAAATCTCCGCGCACCGTGGTTGCCGGACAGGATCAGGTGAATTTCATTCAAGGCCGACCCCAGCGTGGCGAAAAGTCGGAGGCCGTGTCGGTTGACCTGTATTCGGGGAAGGTGCTCTGGACGTGTTCGGGTTATCCCTGGTTGGACAAGGTGAGTCGCACGGTGTTGTTCAACGATCAGCTTGCCTTCGAAGTTTCCTCGTTTAATGATTTCGACAAGGACTGCGGCATCTATATTCTGTCAGCAAAGACCGGCGTGTTCGCCTGGGAAAAGATGTATCCGCCGGGAATGAATCACGCGAGGCAGGCACGCGCCATGTTCATCGGGGATGACCTCTGGATTCAGCATGGAGGCAAAGCGGACTATCCTGACCGGGAAAGTCTCGAGACGACGATGAAGCGGTTGCCGATTAAAGTCTCCGCGTTGGATCCCAAGACGGGGGACACGCGCCGGACATTGGACGGTGGACTGAGTCACTGCGCCCCTCCGGTAGCGACGACAAACTTCATGCTCTCCGGGGTCGTGGAAATGACCGATCTTCGTTCGGGCGACGTGGTCGTCAACTCGATTACCAAAGCCTACTGTTCGCGGGAAAACAGTTGGATCCCGGCCAATGGGCTCGTTTACGCCACGCCGAAGCACTGTTCCTGCTGGCCGATGTTGCGCGGTTATGTCGGGCTTGCACCGCAGTATCCTGGTAAGGACGCTGCCAGTTACCCGCCGGATCTCCCGGTGGAGCAGATCCAGTTTGTGTTCGAGAAGGGAAGCGGAACAGCCGACTCGAAGGCTCCGGCTGCGGATGTCGCTGATTGGCCGATGTATCGGAATGATGCCTGGCGGAGCAGCAGCAGTCTGGCTGCCGGACCCGATCAACTCGACACGCTCTGGTCAACGAACGTGTCGGTTCCGAAGAATGGTTTTCCTGCATCGAGTCCGATCGGGTTCGACTGGAAAGAAAACCCTTTCGTCAAAGGGTTGGTGACGGCGCCTGTTATCGCCGGAGGGCGGGCCTACGTGGCGCGTCCGGATGTGCATGAAGTGGTTGCCCTCAACGCTGGATCCGGAAAGGTGGAATGGCGATTTACTGCCAATGGGCGAGTGGACACACCGCCGACGATTTATCGCGGCCTCTGTCTGTTCGGCGATCACAGTGGTTACGTGTATGCATTGGAGGGGGATACCGGTGAGCTTGTCTGGCGTCTGACGGCCGCTCCCATGAATGAGCGCATGGTAGCCTACGGCCAGGTCGAATCTCCCTGGCCCGTGCCTGGATCGATCCTCATTCTTGATGACATTGCTTACTTCATGGCCGGTCGCCAGTCGCTTTCTGATGGCGGCATCTTCTTCTTTGCCGTGAATCCCATCAATGGCGAACGCCACTGGGTGAAGAAACTGGACAGTATCCCGCAGAAGGGTTTCTACGAGAATTCCGGTCTTGAATTTGACCCTATCGATATCCTGCATCGTGAAGGCGACGGGATCGCGATGTCGCGTTGGATTTTTTCACGCGATGGAGAAATCGTGGCCGACGACAAATGGAGTGGTTTTGCAAAGCTGAACACGGGCAAAGGTGCAGTGTACACCCCACGCGGCAGTTGGACCTATGGTCCGCGCCAGATTCACCGCTTTGCCAACGAGGCCTTTCGTCGCCCGCTCTGCGTGTATCGCGACAACACCATCATTGGAGCGCTCAACAGTACGACGACGCTCTACCGGCGCGACTTTGAGGAAGGAGAGGGATTCAATAGTAAATGGATCACCGGCTGGCAGGCGGCAACGGAGGCCCGTCAAGGTCTCCGTCCCTATCGCAGCGATCGGATCGCGGAAAAGGCGATATGGAAAGTGAATCTCTGGGCAACTTCCGATGCGGAGGGAGACCAGGATCAGCAGACGACGGTCGAAGGCAGTAAGCAGTTGGAAAACAAACTCTATGGCATGGTGATGGATGCCAAGGACCGGCTGTATGTCGTGCACCAGGACGGCAGCCTGAAAGTCGTCAGCACCAAAGACGGGAAAGTTCTTTCCGAAGCCAGCGTACCCGCTCCCTCATGGGATGGACTGGCTCTCGCTCAAGGCAAGCTTTACCTGACGACGGAAGACGGGCGTTTGCTGTGTCTCGGTGACAAGGAAACGAAAACGGCATCGAGGTGACGGCCAGCGGGCAAGGCAGCACAGTCGGCTTTGCCACCCGGCTTTGAGTTGTCTCATGAAGTTTCGTATGCAGTTCATTCACCGCGATGAAGAGCACGTCCCGATGCCTCACCGTGGAGTTTTGCGCCACAGCATCCGCTGCGGAAACGGCAAGGGCGACCGCGGACACGCACAGGATCAGGAAACGCATGAATTGCTCGAGTCGGGCGTGCGCTGCAGCAGAAAGTGGTCTCATGACAGAAATCGTTGGCATACGGTTTGGGTGCGCTGAACTTGAAAAGGCAACTTTGCCCAATCATTGAAGGCAATTATGAAACAACAAGACACCGAGACTCGCCGTGTGCTCCAGGCATTTCAGACGCGAAGTCTTATCGTCGGGCTCTGCTTGTTGTTGGTCTGTACGACGGGCAAGACGGAGGAAGCAGTCGGATGAGAGCGCTACTCTGGTTGCGGCTGCTGGCCGCTGAGGAGAACACCATGAGAAGAACACTATTCGCCCTGGCCTGCTCGTTGGTGCTGGCGCCGATCGCCGCCCAGAAAGTCGTTTCGGCGGCGCCGGGTGAAACGCTTCGACCTAACGTCGTGATTATCCTCGCCGATGACATGGGTTATGGCGATGCCGCCGTCCTGAACCGCGACAGCAGAATCCCCACGCCCAACCTGGACCGGCTGGCAAGAGAAAGCCTGATTTTCACCGACGCCCATTCCTCAGGATCCTACTGCGTTCCGTCCCGCTACGGCCTGTTGACGGGCCGGTATATGTGGCGCACCCGGCTGGGATCGGGCGGCAACCTGGCCAATTTTGCCGGCACCCTGATCGAGCCGGGCCGAAAGACGCTCGCGGATCTGCTCCGGGGGGCGGGATATTTCACCGGATTGGTCGGCAAGTGGCACCAGGGAATCGATTGGAAGCTGCGCGATGAAAGCGCGCGGGAGGTCATCCGGGTGCATCCCAACTACCAGGATTTTCGGAACATCGACTTCGCCTCACCCGTCCTGAAAGGCCCCAATGACTACGGATTCGACTACTGCTTCGCCACCGCCGGGTCGGCGGAGATGAACCCCGCGACCTTCATCGAGAACAACCGGGCCACGGTCATCCCCACCCTCTCCTCGCAGGAAGCAAAGGAAAAGAACGGCGAATGGTATGGCCGGGACGACAACATCATTGCCGAAGGCTACACCATGGACCGCCTCGTCCCGACCCTGTCGAAGAAGGCGTGCGAATTCGTCGAGACGGCAGCCCGCACCCGGCCCGATCAGCCGTTCTTCCTCTATTACGCGATGACGGCACCGCATAACCCGATCGTCCCCAACCGGGAATTCGTCGGGACCAGCCGCGCCGGGGCGTACGGGGATTTCGTCGTCGAAGTCGACCACCATGTCGGCAAGATTCTGCGCAAGATTGCCGAACTCGGAATCGAAAGGAACACGATCGTCTTCTTCACCAGCGACAATGGGCCGGTCAATCGCACCAAGGGGTATCGGGCCAGGTGGGTCAGGGGCGACACGGCCATTTACGGGCACGACTGCAACGGGCCTTTCCGCGGCTGGAAGGCGGGCCTGCAGGAGGGCGGACACCGCGTGCCGTTCTTCGTCCGTTGGCCCGAAAGAATCAAACCGGGCGAGAGTTGCCCAACGACGATCGTGTTCAACGATGTCATCCCAACCCTGGCGGAGATGTTGAACATCAATCTGGACAACCACACCGCCGAAGACGGCCATAGTTTCTTCAGGGCGCTGACGGGAGAAGCGAGCCCCGGGTCGTTTCACGAGGCGATCGTGCACAATCACAGCAATGGTACCTTTGCCATCCGCAAGGGTGCTTTCAAGCTGACGGTCAACGGCCCGAAAACCACCGCGCAGATCGTGGATGACTCCTTCCCTGTGTCCTTGGTGCTTCATGACCTGAGCAAAGACATCGAAGAGACCGCCGACATATCCCGTAACCATCCGGAGATGGTGAAAGAGATGCATGCCTTGCTCAAAAAATATGTGCGAGAAGGCAGAAGCGATGGCCGGCGATGATTCCGAGTGTGAGGCGGTGAAAACCCGCCGTTTCCTGCCTCGGTCATGATCACCGACGCGCGCAAGCCGTGAAGGTTGGGCGACAGAGAGAGGCGACCGACGCAGGTTCGCGAGCACCACTCGAACGCCTCTGCCGATGTGACTGAAGCAGACTGATTAGTCCGCGGTCGCTCCGAAGAACGGGTTGTCCTTCGGCCCGTATCACGCCGCACGGAGACTGTTGCACGCCTACAGTCGATGCGGTACCTTTGTGAGGGCACCTTTGCTAGTTCGTCGCTCAGGAGCTTCAGACATGCCCAAACCTGGATGGCCGTCTTTCCGTGCCTTGACTCCAACTCTCCTTCCGAGGTGGCGCGGTCGATGCCGCGGCTTGTCTGCTGACTGTGGGATCTGTGCATGCGTGGCGGTCCTCGTCCTTCTCGTCGGGCGGGGCTCGTCCGACGAGTTGCACATTTGGACCGATGCCAGCGGGGAATACAAGACCGAGGCCGAATTCGTTGGGGCCAAACACAGGAAGGAAGATGGATCGACACTCGTCATCCTGAAGAAGCCGGACGGGAGCACCGTAGAGGTCCCGATCGATAGGCTCAGTCCCGCGTCGAAGGGACTGGCCGTTCGATTGCTCCGGAGCCGCGGAATCACGAACGCCACGACGGAAAGACAAAATGCCGCGATCCCGCCCCTTGACTCCCTGCGTGACCTGTTCGGCAATGATCCGCTCTTCGTGCAGAGCGAGCCAATCGAGCGCGGCTTCGTGATGGGACTGGCAACCGCCAACAAAGACCTGCTTATCCTCGTACAAGGTTACTCTGCCGATCGGGATTCCGTGCTCAAGGTTGATCGGCGAAACGGCGTACTCACACCCGTTTGTCAGTTTCCGGCCAGTGACGCTGCCGCCATCTGCTGCGATGAGCATAACCTATGGGTCCTGAGCCGATCGGGAGCGAGTTTCCTTCGCCGCTTCTCACTTACCGGTCGGCTCATGCAGACGATTCCCCTGCGCATACCGGTACCGGGCAAGTTTTACGGATTGGCGATCGATGAGGGTGTTCTATACTTCAGCTCTACTGTTGATGACGCATCGACTATATTCGCCTGTTCTCACAGGACAGGTGCCGTCGCGGAACTCCTCTCTACTCCCGGCAAGGTTTACTCGTTGGCCCTTCATAACGGCAGTCTTTATGCCTACTTGAAACACTTCGACACCTACTCAGACGACTGGTTGCTGATCTGCGACGCGCCGCATCGGGCCCTCGGTCGGAATAAGCCCGCATCGAGCCGCAAGATGCACTTCTTTGGCTCGCCCGCATGGGGTCTAGCTTCCGACGGAGAAAGGCTGCTGGTTTTGAACAGGTACGGCAAGAAAGCGGAGGTCTACTCTGTCGCTGTTCTCGAGGATCAAGAGACGATTGTTGGCCGGCCGATATGCCAATCCGTATTGCTTCAAATGCCGATCGTGAATGGGAACTCCAATCGGTATCGCATGGATCTCTTCTGGGCTTGTCCGGACAGCCGTTCATTCCAGCAGGTAACCAATTTTTCCCTGACGCCCAGCACTGCGCGGTCGGTCGTCGATCGGTTCGGCAACAACTGGGCCCATTTCCAAATGGTCGGGGATCGCGCGCCGCTGAGTGCGGAACAGAGGTTCGATATCCTCACGACCAGCGTGGCTCATACGCTCGACAGGGACTACGTTTTTTCGAAACAGGATGTACCGGAACCATTGCTGAAACAAGCCACATCTGAAACATACTGCTTTGACTTCTCTCAGCCTGCCGTGGTGAAGTTGGCCAAGGGCATTGCCACAAAATCGACCTACCTCGCGGAAATCTTGGCGGTTCGGGACGCCGTCAATGACGCCCTGGATGTCGTTGGCCCCAGCGGTCCGCAGTGCCGAGCCAGCGAATTCCTCTCCTTGGGCGTGGGTCGCTGCTACGCGCATACCCTGCTGTTCGCTGCTGTTGCTCGCGCACGCGGAATTCCGACTCGGGCGATCGGAGGCATCAAGCTCGCCCTCGATTCCGCCGAGCCTTATGAGATCGATGGGGATTCTATTCACACTTGGAATCAGTGTTATATGCCTGGGATCGGGTGGGTTGACATCGACGCCCAATTGGATGACTCCAAGGATGGCAAACACTCGCACAACCATATTGGCTTCCGCCCTAACGGTTACTTCATTACATTCGTCGGGGCCTATGATCGCAGGGACAGGATATCCACATTTGCCGAAAGAAGCTGGTCCAAAACCTACGTATGGTCGAGCCTCGATAAACAAAACAAAGCCAAGGCCGCGCTTGGCGCATTGCGCGTCACGGCGCGGAAACAAGGGGTCGAGTAAGGCTCGGCGTCAGATTCGAGGTTGACGAAGCCCGGTGATTTCCGCGTTTTCTTTCTCGTCTAGAATCACCGACGGCGGCCTGGTCTATTTTGGTGGATTGAAGAGTGTGGACGTCTTCTCCGAACGCAGTCTGTCTGGGACCGTTGCGCCCGTAACGCACGCCAGTTGCCGCTAGCCGCCTGCCTCGGTGAAATCGACCGAATCCAGTGGCGAATTGCCGTTTGTGCGTTCGGTCGCCCCCACCGACGCAACGAAACGCAATTTGCTTGTCTGCTGCGGCCACATCAATCGAGGCATCGAATGGCGTCGTTCGGTGCTCCGGCGTGTCGGATCCGTGGCGACCCCGGTGTAGCCGAAAAAGCGGCTGGACATCCCTTTCGACCTTCATTCAAAGCAAAGAACCTCTCCTGGCTCGGTCACGAGGAAGACATTCTCTCGGGCTGCGGAGAGTCCATCGAAAACTGGCGCTGCATCCAGAGGAATCTCTGTGATCTTCGCGCCGTCGGACTTTGCATAGAGGCCAAGAACGCCGCCCATTCTGCCCTGGACGTGTCCCCACGGATCTTTCTTCTCCACACGGTCCCTCACGCCTGCGACGTAGAGACAGTTGTCGCCCACCAGGAGAGCCTTTCCCCGTATGGGGATACGGAGCGACCACTCCCCCTCCGTCTTCGGCTGTTTCTCCTTTTCATTCCCCTTCCGCCTCTTGGACTTTTCCTTGGTGTTGGCAAGCCCCCGACACGAGAGAAGATAACCGTCGTTGGCCAACGTGAAGACATCATGGCCACAGCTCTGCCCGTACTTCCTGTAACTCATCAAGCCAAATGCAGAGGTCCCGTCATATGCGACGATCTGTCCTTTCGTCGAGCCCACTCCCCAGACAGCCGTATTGAACAGGCTGGTATCCAGGAAGCCGGAGGCCGTCTGAAGGACTGGAGCCCCCTTCACAGGAAACAAACCTCTGCCCGAGTTGTTCGCATGCACCGCGCTTTCCAACTGCCCCTCCGTGAAGCTTAGTGTTCGCATGTGAACGGTTCCATCCTGAAGGGTCATCAGGTCGGACAACACTCCCCGTTCGAACTCATAGGATGATGAAAGGTCCGCCTGCAGTCTCTTCTCCTGCAACACCTTGCCCGACTTTCGATCGAGCCGGTAGAGGTACATCCCGCCGTTCAAATGGGAAGACCTTCCCGCAACGCAGTACACATTGTCGCCGCTCACGATCAGGCTGCCGTGCACGGGCCATAGCGACTCCAACTGATCCATCGCCACGATCATCGCGTCGTGGGGGGCGGCCCGGAAACGCCAGACCCGTTTTCCGGTGTGCGCATCGAGGCAATAGACATGGCCGTCTCGGCAACCGAAAACAAGGAGCCCTTCGGTATAGGTTGGAGCCGAGTCGATTCTTCCGCCGACGGTATGCTTCCAGAGCACGGTACCGGACTTCCGATCGAGACAACAGACCCTGTGGGCGTCCTTCTCGGCCACATACACATTGCCATCCACGGCGATCGCCTGCGTCAACGGGCCGCCCAGTTCCACCTTCCACTTCAAGGAAGGCTCCGTGGGAAGGGGTGCCGGGAAACTCCCTTTCCGCGTACCGTCGTACCGGTACATCGCCCAGTCCGTTTCCTTGGCTGCCAAGAGGTCGTCCAGGTTAGACGCACCTTCACCCTCCCGCACGCGGGAGGGTCGGCTCGAAGGCCCGGGGAGGGCCCCATGCGGAACCCTCTCCGAGCCGTTGGCTCGACTCTCCCATAGGGAGAGTGAAGACCCGGTTGTGGTGCGGTCTCGGGGGCGCCAAACTTGCTCTTTCCTGGTTAACTGAGCTGGTTTTGTGAG
>CAZUAH010000399.1:0-12931 GCA_964617665.1 uncultured Pirellulaceae bacterium | reverse complement strand
AAATCCGAGCCGCTACTTCATGGCCACGCGCTCGCAGAGTGCGCCGCCGGAAGAGGATCTACCGGCACTACCTGCTTGGGTTTTATGTCGTCGACGGGCTCTGCCACTTCAACTTTCCGTGTATCGGATTGGCCCTCTGCTAGCTCGGTTTCCTCGTGTTGTCCATCTCTCAGGGCAAACGCGACCACAATCAGTATCAGGGCAGCCAACGAGACAACCACGCCCACTGCTATCATCAGCCAATTCACACTCGGACGCAGTTCGCGCATCGGCGAAGTAGCGACAATGGCAACTGGAGAAGTCGGACTGGGCGCGTTCTTCGTTTGAGGCTTCGCGCTTGTCGGCATCACGCGCGGAGGAGGTGGCTGATTCGCCGAAAGCTTCTCTCTCAGTTCGTTGTCGTATTCAGCCTTCCTCTTTGGATTCAGCAGGCATAGGCGCGCCTGCATCACCTCGTTCATGATCGTCTGCGAGTGTGCGGCATCGTCGCCCATAGCCAGTTCTTTGAGGTAAGTCATGACGCGATTGGCCGCCGAGTCGATCACGTCGCGATCGTCTTCGAATGGATCAATGCCCAGCAGACGATAGTGGTGCGGTGGCTGGTCCTTGGGAGCAATTCCCAGCCACTTATGGTACGGATCGAACTGATCTGACATCACCGTATCGTGTAGGAAACCAGAGTTTGGGGAGTAATTGTCCTTACCCACATTTTCCCTCCGCCCCTGCCGCCTTGCGTGGCAGGAACGGTAGTCTGACCAGCTAAATGACGAGATACGGATACCGCACGCCCCCTGCCTGCTTGCCAGGCAGGAGCGCAAGTCTCCGACTCGGGCTCCAAACTAATTCACCTGCCTGA
Source organism: uncultured Pirellulaceae bacterium (assembly GCA_964617665.1). Lineage (GTDB taxonomy): Bacteria > Planctomycetota > Planctomycetia > Pirellulales > Pirellulaceae > JADHUC01. Next base: position 12,075 of record CAZUAH010000399.1, on the reverse strand, counting down.
CGAGCAGGCAGGGGTCTTGGTGCAATCGTTGCGGCGTTTTCCTTAGCTTTTCAAACTGGTTCACCTGCCTGACAAGCAGGCAGGGGTATCGTGATCTGTGGGTAAGGACAAGGTACTGCGAAAGCCGTTTCCGCCTGAAGGCGGTACTACAAACGAGTATGCGTCATCGACAGCCTGTTGTCGATATGCCCTCCGCTGCTCGTGCAACTCGCCTCTGATTGAGGATCTGTGTGGCCCGATGTACTTGAGCCTTAGAAAGGACTATGCGTTCCGTTGCCGTCCAACGCGAAGGATCTTCCCAATAATCACCCCCAGGTAACGAATCACTAATCTGAAGGAGGTGGATCAATGGTTGTCGGTATTCTGGAATTGATCGTCATTGCGGGCATTCTTGGCGCAGCCGTGGTTGGTGTGGTCTTGGTGGTTGTGCTTGGCACACGACGCTGCGGGACCTCCGGGGCCGACAACCCAAACCTTCGCCAGTGTCCGGACTGCGGTCGATACATCTCCGTACGAGCCACGACCTGTCCGCAATGCGGTGGCCCGGTAAAGGCCGGATGACTCTTCGAGCCGGCCTTCAAATACGTAGTGGTGGCTTCCAGCCGCCACATGAATCCTAGAACGCGGACGATCCAATGGCGGCTGGAAGCCACCACTACCGAACTCGGTCGCGATACCTGCTTTTGAAGACTGCCTCTTACTCGCCGCGGGAACTCCAACACCGGCATCAGTCATCCGGATCTGCGGCCACGCGGAAGCCATGGGGGGTGAAACGAAGCACTGGCTGATGGTCCCCGCGGTGGGCCGAACTCAGATTGCGCGCGGCATGGAGGAACGACCCGCCACGCAATACGCGGCTATCTCCTTCTTGAGGCCCACTGGGGTCTGTCACCGCCTCCTCGACTCCAAGGGACCCGTAGTAGTCATGACACCATTCCCAAGCATTGCCGTGCATATCGAACAGGCCCCAGCTGTTGGGCATCTTACTGCCACAGATTTCCGTTCGGACGGCGTCATAGACGGCATACCTGTCAAGCAGAGACTCGTCGTTTCCACAAGCGTACTCGGTAATTGTCATGGCACGGCAGGCGTATTCCCACTCGGCTTCGGTGGGAAGGCGGTAGCCGTTCCCGTCCGCGACCACCTGCCACGCGTCATACTCCTGTTCCCTGCGCCTGTGGTCACGAAGTGTTTCCTTCTTGCCAGTCGGCTCATAGTATTGCCGGAGTCCCTCCCTGCGGCTGAGCCAGTTGCAAAATAGCACGGCATCATACCAGTTGACGTTTTGCACAGGATGTGCGGCAGACGGGCTGTATTCCTTGCTCGCCCCCTCCCAACTGTCCGGCTTATCGTCGTTCGGGTAGTCTGGATCATTGACAAACCGCTGGAACAGACCTACCGACACTTCACGGTCGCTGAGCAGAAATGATCGCGTCAGCGTGACTTGTTGGTCAGCCGGATCCATGTCGCGTCGATCCTTTCGAGTGAAAGTCCCGGGCGGGATCTTGAGCATCGTCATGCCGACACTGTTGATGTGCCAGTCCCGTTCCTCAGACGGCTGTCTGGGTGGCGCAATCGCGGGCAGTTCCAGATTCCATTGACGAAGCGCCCAGCCAGCCGCGCCGTGCGTTCCCGTGTCCTTTGCGTTCTCATACCAGTTGGACAGCACAACCTGCCATGCTTGCCTTTCTGCAACTTCGACTTCCCCGACCGGCACGCCCCCCACGGCTAGTCCCATCCCTGAACGGAGCGCCCCATCGTCGCTACCTTCAACGGACGCGGCCAACTCCGTAAGGTCGCCGTGCCACGTGGGAAAGGTATCGATGAATGATGTCCGCTGGATCGGGTCCGGGCGAAGCCGGCACGTGTCCCGTGCGATCCACGCGTCACCGAGGTGCAAGGCGACGATCGCCAGCCGGGCCTTGCTCCGCCATTCCTGATCAGCCTCTCTATCGCTGGCCCGTTGACGCAGTGAGGTGAAGGCTGAATCCTTCACCCCTCCCAGTGCGGACACAATGTTTGCACACTCGGCCGGCGGCGCGCCGTCGATGCTGGACACCAAAAACTCACACTCCACCTGGCCAAACGCCGCCAACGCGCAGACAACATGAAGCCGTTGAACTGACTCGGTATCCGCGGCCTCAAATCGCTTCCGGAGTATCGGCAACGCGTATTCCCGTAACGGCTCGAGGTTCTCGATCACATAGGGGACGACTTCTGGTGGAGCCGCGATGAGCGAATCCACTAGAGTAGCCGCCCTTGTACGATCATTCGTTCGGCGTTGAGCGAGAATCAACTGTGGCACGATGATGGCGACGAGTACCAGAATCGCGATCGCAACAACCAGCCCAGCCGTCGAGGGCTTTCGCTTGCACCACAGTCGTGTCTTCTCGAACCGGCTGACGGGCTTGGCCTTGATTGGTTCGTCCTTGATCGCTCGCCGAAGATCGTCGGCCAATTCGGCAGCCGCCTGATACCGCCATCGCGGTTCTTTGCTGAGACATTTGAGGCAAATGGTATCGAGGTTTCGCGGAATCTTGTTGTCAAGTTTGCGCGGTGCAGGCGGATCTTCGCTGGTGATTTGGACCAGCAGCATCTGCCTCTCGCCACGAAACGGAAGCTCGCCGGTCAGTAGTTGAAAGAGAATCACGCCCAGCGAGTAGATATCCGAACGGCTGTCCGCCTCGTGCGACTTTCCCTTGGCCTGTTCCGGTGACATATAAGCCGGCGTGCCCAGCACTTTGCCGTCCACAGTCATCGTTATCTCGCCGCTTTCGCGCCTCGCCAGGCCAAAGTCCATTATGTGAGGCTCGCCTGCTGCGTCCATCATGATATTGGCCGGCTTCAGGTCACGATGGAATACGCCAGCTTCGTGGGCGTGCTGCAATCCGTCCGCAATCTTGGCGCACAGCCGCTTGGCGCTCAGCCATTCGCTCAGGTTTGCACCTTCGACATAATCGCTGACGATGTAGACTTGATCGCCTTCCCGCCCCACTTCATGCACGGCCACGATACTCGGATGACTGAGCTGTGCCGCCGCTCTTGCCTCCCGGAAAAAAGCCTCCGACTCCTCGGCATTCAGTTGTTGCTCCCGTGGAATCTTGACGGCGACGATCCGGTCAAGCTCAGTGTCGCGGGCCTTCCAAACGCTTCCGAAGTGACCAATGCCCAGTTGCTGGATCACCTCGAAGCGGCCGAGCATTTGGCTGCCTGGGTTATACGACTCGGTCTTTTCCGTTCCGACCAGATTGAAGCTACTGCCACATGCGGGGCAGGGGATTTCCTCGAGACTAGCTTCGGCCACCAACTCGATCGGATTGTGGCAGTGTGGGCAGCGAACGTGCATGACGACGGCCTCCAAGGCACCAACTTCAGTATATCCGAAATCGGCGGGAGAATCGCGACCGTGGTAGTGCTGGTCATGGCAACACGTCAAGTGAAGCTCAACTACGTTTCCCCCTACCGCATGCGAGAAGCGGGGAGGAGATTTCGTTATCGTTGCCGCCCCGCGCCAAGGATCTTCCCAATAATCACCCCCAGGCGACGAATCAATAATCTGAAGGAGGCGGTTTCATGGCTGTCGGTATTCTGGAATTGATCATCATCCTGGCCTTTCTTGGCGCGGGCGTGGTTGGTGTGGTCTTGGTGGTCGCACTCTGCTCACGACGCTCCGGGATCTCGGGAGCAGATAACCCAGACCTTCGCCCGTGTCCGGACTGCGGACAATATATCTCTATTCGAGCCACGACCTGCCCGCAATGCGGTGGTCCGGTGAAGGCCGGATGATCGCCGCTCACCGCTGAAGTCCAATACCGGAATCAGTCATCCGGATCTGCGGCCACGCGAAAGCCCGGGTAGATGTTGTGGTAGGTTGGATCTAGCCCGTTGCGGTGCGGCGACCGGCAGAACTTGGGGTCGCTCAGCCACCAGCACCCACCCCGGTTCACCCGGAGCGGGTCCTGCGAGAGTACTGTCGGATTCTGTGAAGCCCTGGTTGTTCTAGTAGACGCTCTACCTTGGCATCTAACTTCAATTGCGCACCGCGTAGGCCGGACCGAGGCCGACCCTTGCCGGAACAGCGCAAACCGGCCTACGTGCTTTGACAGCCCGTACTGCAAACAACGCCATTAGGAGAGGCCGAAGTTCCGGCAGTTGCACGGTTTGCTTGGTCCGGCCTACAAACTTCAAATAAGTATGAGGTGAAGCAAGACTGGGATGAAGAGGAATGCCAGAATGGCCGCTAGTGGATAACACAAAGCACCACGAGAGAGGCGCACCAAATAGACATCGACATGAGGATTCTTGATCCGTCTACTCGTCAATACATCGCACATCGAATGTTTATAGGGAGCCTTCCACCACCTAACGACCGGTTTGGCGTTCATGGAGTAGTGAAGTGGGATGATGTCGCGGAGTTCATTCGTTCGTGCCCACAGACCGAGGAAGAACTCGAGAGGTTCAACGAACGACTGCTTGGCACATGGGAGCTCGTCGCGGGCAAGTCCCATATAGATAGCATTTGGTTCGAGGCGAATGGCTGGGCACGTGTTGATATGTCAGGCGGTGTCGCGTCTGTAAAGTGGAATGTGAAGAAAGCCCGTGCAACGACGACCGTCGAACTGGCGCTCGGGCTCATCAACGGCGAAATGCCTTCATTCGAGATCCCTTCCCCTGGAGAATGTCTTCGTTTCATGGGCGGGTCATTCAAGCGGACAGAAGAAGGAAAGTAGGGTCACCCTCCAGATAGCTGCGGCCCCCGTCTGTGGATCGGGCAGGGCGAGAAAATGCGGCGGGTGGCAGGTAACGGGACAGGTCTAATTTCCGGCGCAGAGCGGGCTGCGCAGGGTACGGGGTAATCAAACGAAACGGGACAGGTCCAGTTTCCACCGTCAACCGGGGGCGGATGGCTCCGTTGTCGTTGCATGCCCTGAGCTTACCGCGGGCTATCTCACACGTCAAGAATTGGATCGTGGTCGGGCAGCAAAGACGGCTCGATCAGATGACGGTCGAACGCGCGACCGGCAGGAACCGGCCCTGCTCGAACGCCATCGCGACCGGGCCTCTCGACCCGCGCGCAGTTTGACCAAGAGACGCCGCCATTTCATCCGAATACGCCACGCGATGCACGGTCCCTAGGAGACCTACGGTCGGAGCGGTGGTGCGGTCAGGAGACCACACCATAATCGGGGGACGTGGGTATCATTGGGCTGCATCTCGTTTGGTTATGCCAAACGCCAAGGTCGCTGCAAGGGCTGCGAGCAGGGCGAGCACTAATGCTGTTTGCCAGTGATGGAGTTTGAACTGTGATCCGAAGTGAAGGTCAAGTTCCAATGGTGCATTCTCGGCAACTTGCACACTGCGACTGAAGGTGTAGACCGCGCCTTCTTCCGGCAGGCTGATGATGATTGCCTGAGGAGCGGGTTCGGTTGTGCGCTGGTGCTGGACCAACCGCCCGGCAATCTGTTGGAGGACGGCGTTATCCTCGGTGGTGTTTCCGCGCAGCAGTTGGCTCAGCTGCTGGGGACGGAAATTCAGTTGGTCCTGCTGGAGAACCGGATTCTCGGCCGCCGCTTCACGAAGTTGTTGGTTATCGACCAAAGCCGCGTCATTTCCTTTGTTGTCGAGGTAGAGACGTTGACGGCGAGTATTCAGGCCGACGATCGCCTGTTGTGTTTGTAGGTTTTCCAATTGCACTCGAGCATCTTCATTCGAGGCAGCATCGAGCGCATATTGGTTGGCGACGCTATTCAGCGCCCAACGGGCCTTGGTCTGCTCACCGGCCTGGAGAAGTTGATTCGCCTGCGCCAGAAGCTGCGCGGCCTGCTGTGCCTGGTCTTGTCGTTTCCCGCTAACTTTCGACAGGTACGAGTCGCGATCATATTCTGCCTGATTCGCTTGCCGGACCAATTCGAGATTGCCATCGTTGTCGGTCAACTCGAAACCCTTCGGAGCGACGACGTGCCATTCGATGTTCTCTAAGGGAACATTCAATTGAGGACTGCTAAGCTGCAGTTCTGTCAACCGATCGCCCGTGAGCGAATAGACGAAGCGAACTTTCGCAGTGCGGTCGTCGATGCCAGGTAGAATGTAGAACTGCCAGGCATTTGCCTTCCCTTCCTGGCGAATCGAATGCACACTTTCTCCGTTGACGAAGATACTGAACAGCTCGCCGCCATCAGGCAGGCCGACACTCAGGCTGCTTCGCTGAATGACTTCCATGGTCAGCTCGACAGCGGTCAGTTGATCGCCCGTTGGCGACAGGACGGTGGTCAACGAACCCGCAGCCACGCGGAGCTTGAGAGCATCTGCCAGCGAATGGCGTTTGGCGAGAATTTTGAGTGTATTGGCGGGAGCGACGGCGCGCAGGACGAGCGCCGGAGCGTTTCGGTTACCTGCCTCGCGAAGAGTTTGGGGAACGGTGTTCCAGTCAGCTCGCTGCCATCCCTGCGACAGGGTGTCGTGTTCTAACTCGAGCCGACCACCGGCGCGGATGCCAAAGAAGTACGAGAGCTGTCGGGCTTCCGGAAATCCGGCCGGACTCAGGATTTCATCTTCGTTCTCCCGTTCGCCTCGCCGTTCGTATTCGATTCGAAAGCTGATTCTGCCGACCACACGGCGTGTGAACTGAATCTCCCAGACATTCGAATCCGGAGCCGTCCTGACAAAATCGCTGACGATATCCCCACTGGCTCGAAGCGTCTTGATCTCGTCCTCGTTCGTCATCGGAAGGATGACCGGCAGCGTACGAATCGAGGCGTTTTGCACGTTGAAGCTGGCGATCAAAGCGGATCGGGTCTGGCCTTCGCGCAACGTGATTTCGTGCAATACCTGTCCCGTCACCCACGGATCAAGTTTTTCAATGCCCAATACCAACTTCCAGTCGCGCTGCAACAGGCGAAAAGCCAACGCCCCCTGAGCCTTGCCACCCATGGAACGCGGATCGGCCTCGGATGCATTGTGTCGCGACACGGTTCGCAGGCGGATTCCGGTGGTGGGTCTCACGACCAACTCGCCGGTTTGGCGAGTTGCCTCGTTCAGCTCGAAACGCGGTATTTCCCACTCGCTAACATCGCTCGGCGTTGCGCCGGACAAGGTAAGGGAGAAGTTCTGCGTACCGATGGTCTTACCGTTCAGGTGGAGAATGATCTGGCGCTGATCGCCTTCGCTGAGTTCGGCCCAATGACGCAGCGCTGCGCCCGTAAGCGACTCGACTTCGAGTCCGTCAGGCAAAGGAAAGCTCAATTGGAACAAGCCGGCCCGCGAAATGTCCGCGGCGAAATTGACGCCCAAGACGACCCGTTCATCGCCGAGTGAAAGCACCTGCTTGCTGACGACACGAATCTCCGGATCGACCGGTGCAACGCGCAGGGCCAATTCTCCACCCTCGGCACCATAGCGATAAACTCGATGCAAGACTGCTTGCTCGCTGGAGATCAAATCAGCGTCGAAGTCTCCCAAATTGACGGCCGACATGACTTTCGGTTCCAACTTCTCAGGCTGAGCGTCAGGGCCGAACGCGATTGCGACTAGACCGACTTCGCCGAATGCGTCAGCGACCGTCAGCGGAGCCAGGTTGACATCCGCGGGCAGCGGATCGAGACCACGTTGCGTGTCGATCAAAACATCGAAAGCCTGCGACTGAGCCGGCACGATTTCCAGTCTCAAGCCACCAGTGTCGGCGTCGAACTGCCAGGAACCGACTGGGCCACTCACGTCGCTCACGGTCAGCCCTTTGGGAACAAGCACATTCAATTCACTCACCTGGCCCTGCGAAGTTCGAATATGAAGACGATGACGACCATCGACTACACCGGGGCCTGGCAGAAAGAGATTTGAACCCTCCACAAAGAACTGGGTCTCCTCCGTGGTGACGTCGCGGGCTTTGGGTTTGAGCAAAAGGGTCGCGTTTCCGGGGCCAAGCAACACCTTGACCTGGGTCGCTTCCAGGTTTGCTTCGACCGACTCGACACGAATCGCGGCCGGACTATGGACTTCCCAGCCAGGTTCGTCGTAGCTGAGATCGATTTCCTGAACGGCCGCAGTGCCGGTGAGTACGGGTATGCCCTCCATTGGCTTGAGCGTTTCCAGCCGGAACTCGAAAGCCGCCTGGTAGTCGACCGCCGCTGCGACGGGCTCCGTATCAACAGCCGCAGCGTCTGCTTCCTCGGTGACCGGGATGCTGATGATGTACGCCAGGCCCTCCCCGGGTACTTCTCGCTTGGTGAGACGTAGTCCTGCTCCTTCGAAGCGAGTCAGTACGGCCGGCGCTTTCAGCAGCATAAATCGGTCACCCGGTCGCCCGGACAGCGTGATGGTTCCGCTGGCTTGAAGGCGAGTGTCTTGATGGGCGTCTCGCTGAACAACCTGCCACTGCTGCTTGATGGAATCGGCCGCCTGAAAACCAGCCGGAACGGCCGCCAAGCATGGCCGCGCGAGTGAAGAGAGCGCCAGAGCGAGCAGAATAGTCGTCACCGTAGCCGCCCCCGCTTCTGTGCCTGGACTGTTTTGTGCTGCTTCTCTTCTTGCGCTTCGTCTTTCCCTTCGTCGGGCAGCGAACGCGCGCATCCCGTCACGGATACTGCGTATCCAGTCCCAGACCGATGGGACAAGTAGAAGAATCACGATCGCAAGGGCAAGCAGGGCATAGAACCACGGAGCTCCATCGCCCTGGAACAGCACGCCTAGGGCAATCGAGAGCATGCCGCCGCAGCGGAGGAGTGATTTGAACCATGTCTTGTTCCCAGCAAATGACCAGGCGAGTGCGACGATGCCACCCAAAAAGGCGCCCAGACCGACCCAGGATAAATAGACCTGCCACAACGGCACATTATTCACTTGTAGTTCAACGCTTTCCCCCGCGGAAAGGACGGGAAGGCTCAGCTGCAACGGCGCTGGCGCTGAAATCTGGGAGAAAGCCGATTGCGCCGTTGAAATCGCTGCGAAGATGGCGACCGCCAGACTGAGCAGTCCCAACAAACGATAGAGCCCCCTCTTGCCGCGTGTCCAGAATCCGATGCCGCTGAACAGGCCGATCACGAACAGAGAGACAATCCCTCGTTTCGCGACCCAGTCGAATCCGGATGGCCGAAGTACAGGCACGGGGGGAGTGACCGTTCCGCCATGTGCCACGAGGACATGTTTCTCTTCTCCTAGGATCGTCCATTGTGTCTTGAGGACCGGGGCAAAGACGACCGGCAAGGCGAGCGTCGGATTCGACTCATCGACGGTCGGTTTCCCAAGACGCAGACTTACCTCTACCGGAATATTGGGATCCGCGCCGCCGGGCAAAGGTATGATGGTGGCGTCTTCCGCTTGCCGTGCGGTGACTGTCCGACCGTTTACGGAAACCTCCCAAAGACGCACCGGGTCACCGGGCAGCTTAATCTTGAGTGCGCGTCGCCCTCGTGATTTCACGTAGTAGAGCAGATCCGTTACCAACTCTCCGTCCAGAGAAACACGGCTGTTGGCTTCGGAGAATTCAACCACCTGAGTCGCCGTCGTGCCCGGTTGGAACCAGTCTACTTTCAACTTGAGATCGAACGGACGCTCGGTGTATTGCCATGTTCCCAAAGGAGGTGCGGTGCTGAGCAGACGGAATTCCGCGGGCAACTCCAGCGGATCGAGATTGAGCAGGTTTTCAGAGACCGATGTGGTACTGATTTCCACCTGCATTGGGCTGACCACCTGGATGTAACCTTGCTGGCCCTGCACGCCGATGGGTGTGATCAGACCGGCCTGGAAAGAGCCCCTGTCCTTATCGGGCTTTTCCTCAAATGTCACCAATAGGGTGTACGGCCCCATCACCGGCTGATGAAGAGAAACAATCAGTGTGTCGCCCTCCCGGCGCCAAGTACGGATATCCTGGCCGTCGACGATTACATTGGCCAGAACTTCGGGGGCGGTAATCTTCCATTCGGAGACCGGGGCGCCGGTGACGAAATAGTTGATCAGTGCGCTGCCGTAAACAGTCTCTTGGCTCAGGGAATACAGGTGAAACACATCGGACTGCACACTTTGGTCAAGCCGTTCGATCTGCATCGTGGCCGACCAGCCTGGTTCACGGATACGAAAGGCCTGTTGGAGGTTTGCCGTGGGCTTTGGAAAGTAGGACAGCGGCTTTTCCACCAGCAAGTCCGTTTCTCCCACGGCAATCCGAAAACCGGGCGCGCCGATAATTCCAATATCGCCACGCACGTTCTTCGCGCCAGAGTATTCGATTCGTGGCAAGATCCAATCGGATTCGGCAGCAGCTTCGCTTTTTTCCAGATGCAATGTAACCAGCTGGCGTCCCGCGACGTCCTGGCCAAAGATAACTTTCAAATTACGACGACCATCCGCGATATCGGAAGCTGCAATGTAATCCGCCACGCTCGCGCCCGTGACAGAGACGACTGAATAGTCAGAGGGAATACCAAAACTCCACTCGCGAATCGGCGCTTCGCGAATGTCTAGTTCGATGTCCGCTTTGATCACACGGTCGGTTTCGGCCAGTTGATAGAGTACCAACTCCGAGATGTTGACTTCAGGCTGAATACGATCGGCTGCAACGGTAAATGCGTAGTCAGCAGCGGGAAAACGGTAAACGAAAACCTGCCGGGCCTCGATCGCTTCGCCGGGGAATTGCTCGGGTGCCAGTTGGCTCAATCCGCTCAGGCCAGTTGGTTCGAGTCGCACAGAACCCAAATTGGAAAGTCGCAAGTAGCCTGAATGTCGGATCGCGCCGACAGGGTTTAATCGCAGTCCTTCGACACGCACAGGAAATGCGGCCAGCGGGGTCTGGCTGCGGACCTTGATCTGACTTGCACCGGTAATCGGCTGGCTGAGGGTTGCGTCCAACTGGCGATTGCCCTCTTCGCCGCTGACCTTCCAGGCGACAATGTTGCTACCCTGGACGTCAAGTATTTCTCCCGGGCCGTGCAACTGAATGCTGAGCGACTTCAGCTCTCCCTGAAGAACCTGGTAGTCGATCTGGTGATCCTGACGCAGCAGGCCGGCACTAACGCTTGACTCGATGTGACCGGTGGTCGTAAAAAAGAGTTTTCCCTCTCCAGCTTTGCGAGCGGTTTTCCACTGCAGTCTGGCACGACCAGTTGCCGGCAAGAATCCTAACCAAGTGTCGTTGCTTCGCAGGGGCACGACCGATTGCTGATCTCGATGAAATTCCAGAGCCTGATCGAGCCCGTTCAGCGTCAAGGGGACTACGGCGCTGGCGGCAATCGTGTAATCCATACTGCGCCCGTTGCCCTCGGATGTAGCCAGCGTGGCGACGAAATCGAGCGTCACTGGAAACGTTCCCGCTTGGGGAAATGCAAGTCTGTAAACCGGAGCCTGCCCGTCGGTCGAAAGCCGCAGCCGATATTTGTCGCCGATCGGCATTTGGCTAACAGCCGCATTGCCGGAGAGAATGGTGATTTCCGCGTTGGCCTCGGTTACCTGGGCAGTGCTGCGAAGCTGGAATTGAATCGACTTGCCATTGGCATGCAGATCGCCGTTCAGTTTGGTACCAATCAGCTCAACCGGAGCGGGCGAAGCACCGCTGCGAGTCAAGAAGAGCTGTATTCGACCGCCGGTCGCGGTCTGATAGCGAGTTGCCTTGTCGCCCATGTCGATCGGCATAAAGTCAGTTGCGACCTTGGTGGTGCCATCCACGCCCGGGGCGTAGTCAATTTTCACCAACGATTCAAAGCCCACCGACTCGCCTGGCGTAAGGTGTGTCAAGTCGATCGAAACCGGAAGCCGAAGTTCGGAGGAGCGAATCTTGATCACAGGTTTCAGGTCCGTGACGTTTTCCTTGAGATGCAAATCGAGAAATCGTTGGGCGCCTTCTTGGCGAACGGACCACGACTGAAGGTTCGCGTCTTTGACCTCGGTGACTTGGCCCTCGCCATTGAGTCCAAAGCTCAACGTTTTCGCATTACCCTGGATAACCTTGATCGTCAACTGTATGACTTGATCAATGTGTTTTGGTCCGACTTGTGCAGTAGCATTGGCGCTGGCGGTATAGAAGACCGACGGCTCGGGGAGTTGGCCACGGGCTTCGACGATGATGGTTCCCGTGCCATCGCTGCCTATGGA
>CAZUAH010000398.1:0-12941 GCA_964617665.1 uncultured Pirellulaceae bacterium | reverse complement strand
CCTGCTTGGGATTGACCGTGATGGCCACCGTTGCTCGAGCCAACATGGGGTTGGGGTCGTCCACAGCAGGATCTAGATCGTCACCGTTGCCGAAGCCGTCCGCATCGGGATCATCATCGACTTGAACAATCAGCATATCCGGAGCGACATTGGGAACCGCCGCGCTGGGATCGCCGGAATTGTAGTCCTGGTCGGCTCGGTACTTCAGACCGTCCAGCGCCGTCTGTGCGTCCGCAGGCTTGGCGGTAAACGTGATGGATTCGAAAGCCACCCCATCCACGTCCACAGCGTCCACCACGCCGTCGCCGCCGTCGTCGGGCGTACCGTCACCGTCTACGTCCAGCGGGAAAGTAAGCCCTGTCACGTTGGCCAAGGTCAATTCGCCGTGTTCGACTGAAACGCTGACCTGCACTTCGACATTTGGATCAAGCGCCGTATCCGGATCGGTCACGGAAATTCCCGTGATCAACAGGTCCGTGTCTTCGTCCACGGACTTATCCTGAATGCCTCCCAACTCTGGCGCGTCGTTTTTGGGCTGCACTGTAATCGTGACCGTGGCCGGGTCCTTGGCGGTCAGTCGTGAATCTTGAGGCCGATACGTGAAGGTGAAGTCGCCGCAGTAGTCCTTCACCGCCTGGAACGTGAAGGTCCCGTCGCTGTTGAACGTGAATTCCTCGACGAAAGCGCTCGGAGCGGGCGAACTGACCAGGACAGCCGTGATACCGTATGTATTAGCCGCATCCGGATCGTTGTCGTTCAGCAGCACGCTGTCATCATTGGTGCCGCCAATCGTCCCATTCCAGTCATCGACGACCAGCAGATCATCTTCGTCGACCAGGTAATTGTCGTCCACGGGTTGCGGCGGCCGGCCGGGAAGGATGTCGATCAGATGATCTTCCACCTCGCCGCCGATCGCTAGTCCGTTCGGGGAGAGACTGCCGTCCTCGCTAATCCGCAGCCGTACGTAGGTGCGGCCGGTGGCTGCCCAGCCAGGCGTGGTGACGAAGAATTCGTTCTCGCCCTCCGTGACGGCCACGCTATCCAGGATCTTTTCCTCGTTATTGTCGTTGAACTCGCCGTCCCGGTTGAAGTCGATCCAGCCGTCCACGACCCCATCGCCCGAGGCGGTCACGATCACTCGGGTCGGCTCGCCGATGTTCTTGTTGAACACACCGTCCACCGACCAACCGGCGGGCGACGTGGCGCTGTACATACCCAAACCGTCTTCATCGTCACCGGTGCCGCTGATTTGCACCAGTTCGTTGTCGGTTGTCACCGTCATCGCATTCAAACGGCCGGCATCCACGGCGCTCTGGATCGCCGCAGCGATCGCATCGGCGATGGCCGCCCGGCCGTCCGCTGTGCTGTCGTATTCCACGGCCACGTAGGCCGGATCCGAGACCCCCGTGTGGCCGCCGTTGCTGGTATCGTCGAATTGGAACGTGACTGACTTCGCACCGGTAGTCAGTATGAAGGTGTCCCCATCGTCGTTGAAGCCTGCGGGTACTCGAATATCCAGCGGGCCGCCGAACAGGCCCGTCAAATCGCCCGCAGTGCCCGGGGTGACGATCACGGTCTCGGCGCCTTCGATCCGCACGTAGCCGCCATCGACGTCTTCAGCGGTAATCCCAACAAGGCTGCCTGCCGTCACTTCCGTTTCGATCTGTCGTACCATCCGGCGGGCCAGTTCACGAGCGGGATCGTCGGCGAAATAGGCGACTGTGGCGTAACCGGCAGCCCCTTCGACCGTCGTCGTCACGATGCTCGCGTTCAGCGGCGCCGCCGGCCCCAGCGAATTGCCAACGGCCGCCATCTCCAGCACTCCGCTGGCTGCGTACTGACCAGTGAACTCGACCGTGACCGGTATGCTGGGCAGAGGACCCCCCGACACGACAACGTCGCCGGCGTTAATGGTTGCGATGTCTTGCACCAAGTGATACTGAATACCGGCGGCCGTGGCATTCCAAGGGATAGCGGCCGTCGGCAGGAGCCCGCCACCAAGGTTATCGTCAAAGGACAACGTAAACGTGCCGCCCGTGGCGCCGGTCAGGTCCACTTGTTGGATCTCGTTGGTCGGAGGCGTTGTGTTGATTGCCGCGAAAGCCGCATTCACTCGGTCCGCGTCCAGATCGAATTCGAACTTCATCTTGTTGCCGGACTTGTCGGTGATCTCGAAGGATGTTGGGCCGGCTGGCCCCGCTTCGGTGATGTTGTCCGAAATATCAGGATTGTTGGCCGGCGTATCGGTGTCCTTCACTTGGATCACAAACGAGGTGGATACGAGCGAGCTGGTTCCGGCGTTGAACGCCCCATCCGTGTCGTCGCCGTCCGCCAGCATGCCGGGCCGTCCATCGACGTCCGCATCAACGCCGTCGCCCATATACAGGGGAGCGTCGGGCAGCATGACGTGACGTGCGCCGTTGCTGGCCAGTAACGTGTCGTAGGCATCCGGCGCGTCGCTGTAGTCCATGTCCACGTCGCCCAGGATGATGGTGAATCGCGTCGTCTGATCTTCCTGGTTGGGTACCAACGCGTTGCCGGCCTTGTCCGCGATTTGGTTGTCCAGCTTGATTTGGTAAACCTTGTTCGGCTCCCACACGCCGGACAATGGGGTCAGGATCAGCATGTTGCTGGCTTGGTTGTAGCCCAGCGTGTAATCGGTGTCTTCGATCATCTGGACACCGTCCTGAGTGATTGCCACCGCCCCCGATGCGAGTACTGCATTTCCGTTCACGCCGGAGCCCTCTGCCGGCAACGGATCGCCGGGACCGTCGGCCACCAGCAGCGTAAACTGCTCGAACGTTTCCGTTGGCCGATGCACAAAGGAGTCATTGGGATCGACATCCGCGGCGTCATCGTCCCTCGGGTACATCAGCTTGGCATAAGGGCCATCCTTGTCGGCCCGTTCCACGGCCCCACGGTCCTTGAATACGGTGGTACCAACGCCCGTGCCGTTTGCGTCCGAGTCAACTCGCGATTGACCAAAGACGTCCTCTTCCGGCGCCTCTAGCGGAGACTGCGGGATGCCCAAAGGCGTCTTGACCGAGACGATCGATGCGCGATCCTGGACAATGTCCGAAGCCGTATCGATGGCCAGCGAACCGGACTCCAAGTAGAAGTTGCGATCGGTCGGATCGACGAAGGGCATGTTGGTATCGGTCTTGGGATCGGCGCCAGAGTCCGCCGGGGTATTCGTGTTGTTGTAGAACAAGGTGGATGCGATCACGGCCGAAGAACCGCCCGTCACGGAAATGGGATCGTTTGTATTGGCAATCAAGTTGTTCAACAGCGTGGGGCTGGCGTTGTTGTCTACCAAGATGCCCGTGCCGGTCTGGCTCGAACCGCCGTAGATCGTATTGTTGATAATCCGACCGAACGGGACGGGCGCGTCTGGTGTAGTCGTCCCATCGCCCTCGAAACGGATACCGCCGCCCGTTCCACCGACGTAGCTGATCACGTTGTTCTCGATCACAACTCCGGGAACCAGTCTGCCCGTATTCTTGGTCGCAAATCTGACGGTCGAACCCGGTTGGGGCATATCCTGACTGACGTCGCGGTTGCCCGCGGTGACCACGATCCCGTACTGGCCGACATTCGAAATCTGGTTGCCTTCGATGATCACCTGTCCCTGTTCGCGGTGGAAGTTGTCGTCGCCGACATCTCCGGTGCCAACGATCTCCGGCGGGAATTGAACGTTGTCGATCCAGGCGAAATTCGCACCAAAAAGGTCCGTGAGATTGGCACCGATCCACGTATATGTGTGCAAGCCTGCGGAAACGGCATACGATTGCGAGCCGTTGACGGGCGTGAGGGTTTGCATCACGTCGTCGACGTTGACTCCATCGATCAAGAAGATTGCATCGGCGAGCGAGTTCCCAAGGAAGGTGGAATGACTCTCGTCGAACGTGATGTTTCCTGCTTGCGTCGTCATCGAGATTTCCAGAACCGTGTGCTCGCTTTGCAGCGGGTTCGCAAAGTCAATGACACCGATTTGCCCCAAATTCGCATCGGCCTGGTTGGATACAATCGACCATTCGAACGAACCGCCGGTTCGCCAGGGAAGCGACGTCGGTGTTCGCAGGTCGGTCCGGTTGAAGTTGTCGAAAACCACTCCGCCGGTCGGCGTGTCATCCGGCACCAAGCGATGGTTGGTGTCGAACAGACGCGTTACCACGACGGCGCCGCTGGAACTGTCCACTCGGCCATAATCCGCGCCTTCGCGAATCTCCAACTGATAGTCCCCGGTCACTTGTATAGGCGGCGTGTCGGGGTCCGGATTATCGGGCACGTTGTAGTAGTTGGGTGTGCTTGCGGCGGCATTGGTGACCATTTCCCCGCGTTCGGAGAAGCCGACGATGATATCGTCGATGTAGAATCCTTCGCGAGCATTGTCCTGAGCTCGCGCCGCGGCATAGAAGTCGCCCGCATCCGTGTACGCGTCATCGCGAATACCCTGGGCGGTGCTGAAATCAAACCGGAGAGTCAAGCTGCCATCGCCCGCGTAGTTCGACAGGTCGATGCGTGCTTGCCGCCAATCGTCAGCCGGGAAGAGTTCTTGGACTTGCTGCTCGACCATCGGTACGCCCGTGTTTTCGGCTGCCGTGGCCTCGTGCGAAGTATACCAGGGCAATTCCACGCTGTTCTCGGAACGGGCCGAGTTGTTCGTCGCCACCAGATCCCAGGTCGTGCCGCCGTCGTTGGAAATCAGCGCACGTGCGGCATCCTGCGGTCCGGCGCCGCTATCCAGGAAATACGTGAAGTACAGCGTCGCTTGATCTTCCGCGGCATAGCCAGCCAGGCTGAACGGATCCGAGATCAGAGTCCCGTAGCCGCCGCCCGGTAGGTTCGTGCTGTCCTGCAGATTCGAATTACTCCCAAAATCACGTTGTTCTCGATCGGTCAATCCAAACTGGCCGTCGTTGTTCGTATTACCGCTGCCGTCGAAATCGTACCGCACATATCCACCGTTGTGCGGCTCAAGCCCGAAGTAGAAGCTGGTACCACCGGCCTCGCGAGCGCGGCTGTTGTCCGGCGCCATGAAGACCCCGTGCGCTTCATCCGCCGCACCCCGGTTCGTGGTGGGATGCCACATATTGAAATCCCACGGCGAGAAGGCGAGTCCTGTGACGTTTGTCAGATTGTTGTTGTCCGCATCCTCAATTTGGATCGAAGAAACGTTGCCAGCGAAAACCGCCTGGGGATTGCCGGAAGTATCAAAAGCGTACAGCGTTCCATTGTCGCTGATGGCGAACAAGGTATGCGCGTAGTCGCCAGGTGTCGTGTCAGTCGGGTCAAGGGCGTCGTAAGCATGCTGGGGCCCCAAAGCCAAACCTTGGAAAGAGGTGACCCCGGTCGGCAAAACGACGTTCGACACCGTCGCGTTGCCGGTAGTGATCCGGTAGAACTCGCCATCGTCGCTGACGCCGTACAGGGTCGTTCCGACGAATGCCAACCCTCTAGTTCGCCCGATGGCCGTACCATCCGCGCCGTTGTCCGCAACCAGGAATCTCTGCCCTCTGTCTGCGATATTCGTGCCGGCGTTTCCGGTGGTGACACCGGCGTAGCCGAGATTGCGCGCGTCCGAATTGTTGTTGATAGCATTGACAACTTCCGTTGCCGTAATGTCCCGCCGGCTATTTGAAGCATCATGGTTGAGAGTAACGTTGATTGTGTTACCCGGGATGGCCGGGACGTCAACTTCGATCTCGGGCGTGTCATTATCGTCTTGTTGGTAGATGTTCAGCCGAATGTCGACCGCCGAACCGAGCACATTGCTGAATAGACCAATCGTTACGTTGTTACCGCCATCGGTGAAGTTCGCGGTGTCGGTTGCTTTCGTCGCGCCGCCGATATAGCCCACAAACCCATAACGATTGTTAGACGGGTCGTCTTCATCAACTGCTCCGTCCGGCACATTCGGTGCCTCGTCGACAAACAGCTTGGATGCGTTAGCCAGTGGATCCCACACTGAGTAGTAGAGATCGTATGCCAGATCATTCGAATTGTGACGGTAGAACGTCAACGCATCCACGTCATCCGTATACGTCACATCCGAACCGTACTGGTTGGGTGTTCCCCAGGTGGTCGGCCCACGAATGCCATCATTCTGCGTCGCAACGTCCGCGCCGGTCCCCGGATTCAATTCGACTAGCGTTCCCGCCGTGTTGGCGACGTCGTTAACCGTCGCGGTGGTGTCCGTATCGTTGCCGCGATACCCATACAACCTCCCGTCCGATCGCATCACGATGTCCTGTAAATCATCGTTGTCACTATCGATGACTCCCCACCCATCACCCGTGAATGGGTTGACCAATCGCAAATCGCCATTGGTATCGTTTGCCGATCGCGACACGTACAACGAGACATCTTCCAAGGTCAAGTTCTGCACGTGCAGATCCACGGCCGCCGAGTCCTCGATATCGAAAACGCTGGTCTCGGGGGCAACCGGCGCCGTGATCGACGTGTACCCGCTGCTGCCGATGTGGTCTTCCACGATCCGCTGGACCGAGTTGGCTGGCTCAAGCCGCAAATGCGCCTGGGTCGCACCGGACAGGTACGTCCCGTCCAGCACATCCGGCAGTCGCTCATTCGACATGACCGCCACGTAGTACGTGACGTCGTCGCCTTCCGGCAAATAAACGGGGCCGATGAACGGGTCACGCTCGGAAAACGATCCATTGTCCAGCAGATCCTGCTCGGCAATATTTGACCGGTCGTCCTCGACATTGGACTCTCGACCTACATAGACCAAGACGGCCTGATCGCCCACTTGGCGATACACGGCCACCGTGGTCTCGGCTCGCACCAATCCGTCGGAGTAGTCGATATCGAATACGAACGGCCATGCTGCCGAATTGCTGTCACTAACGTCACTAATGCTTTGGATCTGCTGTAGGTCGACATCGAAGGTGTACCAGTCGATATCGCCCTGCGAACTGATATCGCCAGCCAGACTTACCACAACGCGATCGCTCTCCAGCATGTTGCCGAGGACATCTGCGGTACCGCGAGTGCCATTATTCTCTGTCTCTGCTGCTTCGCCCGTCAGGTTGGACCGGGCAGGCAAACCTTCCACCACGATGCCGTCAGTTGCGTAGCGGATGTCGGCATAGCGGATCGTCGACCCTGGCTCTTCATCGATCTGCCGCATCCGAATCTGCACTTGGTACTTGCCGCTGGACGGATCGCCGTAAAGCGTGGCAGCGGCCGGGGCCGTTTCGGTCGTCAGTTCCTCGGATGCATCCAGGGTGATCGATTGTGCCGCGATCGTATCGATTTCATAGAATCCGTCGTTGTCCGACGTGCCCACCACCTGGAGCGTCTGCGTCTGCCCGTTGACGAAACCCAGATCGGTGAAATCGCCCGATCCAATCGTGATCGTGTCAGCCACCCCCGCGCCGTTGTCGTTGAACTGCAGATTTGCCGTCAGACTGTTGTTAAACTCGCCGGAATCGCTGCGCACGCGGACCAAGTACTTGGTGGTCTCGCCCACCGTGCCGGGCAACTGGACGCTGAAGCCGGCATCATAATGGTTCAGGGTGTACCAGTCGCCGCCTTGGAAGACGTTTTGCTCCAGCTCATTCGCCGTGCCCGTTTCGTCCCAGGAATCATCCGAAGTGGCTAGGATGTTGCCCGAGATATCCAGCAATTCCACCGTCGAATCCAGCGCCGTTCCGGTGCGATCCAGGTCCACCCAAATGCGATCGCCTGCTTTCGCGTCGAAGCTGTAAATGTCGCGGTCGCCGGGGTCGTCAGGGCTGATCGCGCCCAACACCTCGAAACCCAGACGGAAATTCTCGCTGCCGCCCGTCTCGTTATCGTCCGGATTGCCGGCATCATCCCGGTCGCCGGCGGCCAAGGTGCCCAGCGGTTGGGCCGTGGTAAGGGTTGCGTTTAGATCCTGGCCGCCCGTGGCGGAGGGTTCCACTTCCGTCACCATCGCCACGTTACGGTCGTTGCTGTATTGGTCCAGCAGGATGCTGCGCCACGCACCCGCGGCGGGCGCTGCGGCTCCCGCGTCCACACCATCGATCCCGTCGCTGTTTGTGTCCGTCTGAGGCGTACCCTGCGGCGTGAGTCCGGCTCCGACCGAGTCGTCCGCCAGGGCCGTTATCAGGACGGGGAAACCAGGCTGACCAACGATGTGAATAGCGCCGCCGATGCGGTCGTCGATATCCAACAGTTCGCCCGTGGCGGTGAGCCCTGACGCGGTTGACGACATTTTGACGACCAGACTCTCGCCGGGATTACTCTGCAAGCGAAGCCCACTGTACGTATCGTGGTTGTATACACCGACGCTGATCTCGCCATCCAATACATGAACGATGTCCGTGTCGTCCCAGATTGACTCGGTGGTCAAGTCATCGGATCGGATTACCATCCCGTTGGTCGCGTTCTCGTCCAGTCGGTTCAGCCGTACCAGCGGGCCAAAGTTGTCGTCGAATTGGTCAAATCGATCGGCTTCACCTGTGCTTCGTCCGGTATCAGGAGACACCTGTGCCTTTAGCGAATTGGCGTCGATGTGAAGGACAGGACCCTCGTTCACACGGAAGATATTGTTCACAACGATCGGCTGGGCACCGCGCACGAACATGGTGCTGCCCGAATTGTTCATACGGCCGTTGCGCGAGCTGATTTCCGCCCCGTCGTCGTTGTATTCCAACGTGCTGTTGGCGATTCGCACTTCTGCCTGGTGCACCTCGATCGGTGCGAAGTCGGCATAGGTACCTTCGATCGCCGTCTCGCCGCCGGCATAGGAGATCAAAGCGTGATCGATGCTGCCGCGCGTCGTGTGGCTGAAGAACAGGCCGCCCCAATCGCCTGGCGCCGGTTCGGAAACTCCGTCGTTCAGCGAATCGAAGGTGCTGCCGGCGCCGAAGCGGTCGTCCAGTACCGACGTGAACACCACCGGATATCCCGGCGTCCCCTCGGCGACCAGGTGTGACGATCCCCGTTCCAATTCGATCCGAGCGTCGCCCAACTTGACCACGACACCCGGATCCACGGCCAACCGGCCGCTTTCCCTGGCCACAGTATTGGCGCCATCGTACTGCGGCCCGCCGGGGCTGCCAGTGATGTGCAGATTCTCTTTGATGACGTGCGGGATATCCGTGTCGTCGAATCGCGCACTGACATCCAACGTGTCCAACGGCCGGCCGGGATCGCCGGCCACCGTTTCGATGCGAATGAACAGACCGTTAATCGTGTTACCCAACGCCTCACTAACCAGCGTATTGCCGTGAATATCGGGCCCGATGCGGCTGAGTTTCGGATCGCGGTTGTCTTCGATCTGGTCGTCGAAACTGTTGGGATTGGCCGAGATGGCAGAAGTGGCATTGCCATAGATCAGGTTGTGCGAAATCGTGGGCCTGGCCGTCTGCAGGTGAATCGGCGCGAAAGCGTCGTTGGTCCCAAACAACTTACCGCCGCCGTGTCGGATATCGGCATGGTTCACGTAGTTCAGAAAGATACCTCTCTGTTCATAATCTGAATCGTCGCGGAATACCATTCCGCCCCAATCCGCCGCGGCCGCGCCGACGCTCGGCCCGTCGTCGTTGCCTCCGAACGTATCGTCGCGGAACGATCGAAACACAACCGACTGGTCCGGCGTGCCGAGGACCTGCAACGCACCGCCGTCGCGAGGGTCGAGCGTGTTCGAGGTGCCCAGGTCGATGTTCGTGGCCCGCAGTTTCAACAACGCTCCGGCGTCGATCATCAGTGTTACGTTCTGCGGGACTTGCACGTCTTGCCCGTCCTCCAACGCCACATTGCTGTTGCTGTAGCCGATCAGGTAGGCATCGTTGTCCGCCATCGTGCTCAGGTCGCCGTCGAAACCGGGCGCACCGACAACGCGAACAACATCGTGGCCGGTGGCGGCAGCCTCGGCGGCGTCCAGGGCCTGCGGGATCGTGTCATAGGGGCTGGTCAGCGTTCCGGCACCCTCGGGCGTATTGGCTACTCGGTCATTGGCCTTGTCCACAAAGAACGTCTTCGACGTTGTCCGGGCGGGGTCTGTGGCGCGGAACCAGAATTGGAACAGACCGCCAGCCGCGCCGTCGGCATCGCCGTCCAAGGCCGAACCAGCCGTGTCGGATAACTCCGATTTCGCATCCGCATCAAAGCTCAACTGAAGTTGGTAGTCGCCGTCCGTATTTCCACCGAACCCGCTGTCGGGGATGCGGGGATCGTAGGCCGTGTTCCCCGTGCTGGTCACGCCCACGTAATACGTTCCCGGCTCGAGGCGAATGTTCAGGTACGAATCGGTGCTGTAGTAGTCGTCGTTTTGCGCGATGCGGTTGCCGTCCGAATCGAACAGCGTAAGGACGCTGTCAAGGTGGCTGTACGCGACGCCAAGGTCGGCCCGGCGTTCGGCGAACGTCTCGGCGGACAGCCAGCCTTCTTCAGTCACCTCGAATTCGAAAAGGTCGATATCGGTGCTGTCTAACCGCCAGATGCGCTGGCCATCGCTTACGTCGTGATCGCCGGGGTAGACGGGTTCACCGGTAAACTCGGCAGGATCGCTCATCACGGCAAGTGTGTTGTAAGAATGCATAAGGCTCAGCGAATGCCCGATCTCGTGCAGCATCGTATTGAAGAAGCCGCTACCGAAATCGGGGCTGCCAGTGCGGTCATACGAGTCGATGACCACCAGCGACGGGCTTCCCAGGCCAGCGACGCCGCCGGACCCGTTGGTGCTGGTCGGATCGGCTGCGCGGAGATCGCCCACCATGATCACCGTACTGAGATCCATGCCCGCCGGCCCGTTAGTGTCCACGGTCTCCACGAACTGGATGCCCAAGTAAGAACCGTACAATTCGTAGATCTCACGGACCATCTCCTTCTCTTCGTCCGTGATCAGATTGTTGAAGATCATTCCCGTGTCTGCGTTTTCGTACGTGTCCGGGAAGTGGTACCCACGCAGGGTAATCGCATCCGGAGCCGTAGGATCGATCCCTTCCGTATTGGAATGCGGATCCGGGCTGCTCGTGAAAGGCAAGTCACGATGTCCCGGCTGGTCGTTGCCGCCGGGCCATTGTGGCAACAGTGGCAAGCCGCCGGCGTCCTGCTCCTCGATCGTGGCATCAATCGTCCGGCCAGCGGCTCCCAGAACGCCCAAGGATGTTGCGGCAATAAAAGTGGTATTCGCATCGTCCCCGCTGATCATGCTTCCCGAAGTCATGTCAATCTCCAGGGTATACGGGCCAGTGGTACCGCTTAGCCCCGAAACCTTGACGTACATCGAGCCCGCAACGGCGGTCCCCGTGATGGTTTCGTCAACGCCGTTCCCCCCCGTGCTCGGAGTGCCCGTCGTCGTTCCGTTGATCAGTTCCACTTTCGCGTCAAACGCCGCGTCGGGATCGACTGTTATCGTTAGGCCAGCTCCAGCTTCGGCTTCGAAAGCGTAGTAGTCGACATCGCCGACATTGTCGTTGGCGGTATTCGCAACAGTATCCGCGTTGTCAGTTCCGTCGTCATCACCCAAGTAACCAACCTGTGTGAACTCAACCGCTGCCCCAGTCATGCGGAACAATGTGCCCACGTTGATCGCCGATGCCTCCGCGTTGTTCTCCTCCGCCGACTGCCCAATGTCCAAGCGGTATGTCCCCTCGGGCAGGTCCGAGTCGAACACCAGCATCGCCATGTTTTCCTCTTCGTAGTACACAACGGACTTCGGCAACAGAACAGCGTCATCCGATGTAATCAGCGAGTCATTGGTGTCGATCAACTGGTAGAAGGTCGGGTTCTGAGCATCGTTGCTGCTCAACGGATCGTCGTTGAAGTACACCAAGACGGTGTCTTGTGCCTGCTCCAGCTTGCTGCTCGTACCCGTCTCGTGCAGGTAGGAGATTTCCACAAGTGGTTCGTCGCTCTCCAGACCGGATAGCGGTATATTGACGTAGCGGCTATGGAATGCGATCTCCCACGTCTTTGCCGCGGTCTTGGTCACGGAAAACTCATGCTCTTCCAAGTTGGAAAGAGCCTTCAATGCATTGCGGACGTCCGCCTCCGCGGCGTCCTGGTCAAGATCCGCTGTGGGTACGCCAAAGAACTCGAGTTTGAAATTGCCATCTGGTATGGTTCCGTCCACCTTGACTTGAATGACTCGTGTCACCGGTTGTGGCACCACCGAGATCACTTGCGGTCCCAATTCCAGCTCGAAATCCACGACCTCGCGATCCCCATTGGGATCCGAAGGCGTGAAGAAATCACCGCCGGTGTTTTCCAGTGCCGAGATCCCCTGGCCGGCGTCTTCAAAGCCAAAGATCTCGATGCGATAGTGATCGTCCGGCAGCGTGTCGGCGAAACGGAAGATGACTTCGTTGCGGTTCAGCCGCGCGGCTTCCGCCGTATCGGAGTTGTCCGTACCGGGATCATCATTGCCCAAGCCCACATAGCCGGGCGTGATCGTCACGTCGTCGGCGCCGGTCAGTTGCGCGGGCGAATAGTCGATCGTCTCGTCGCCGAGCGTTTCCTGCGGGTCTCCCCAAAGGATCTCGGCACTGATCATCGCGCTGACTTGGGCGTGACCGTTAATCGCGTCTACGAACTGTTGGGCGGTCGTGGGCGTGGTTGCGTTACTGTTCAGCGTCACTTGAACGGTTGTGGCATCCAACTTGCGAACTTCCGGAGTCGTGTCCTCGCCCAGGTCCGCTTTCAGCACAACAACGCTGATGTCGTTGCCCTGATCGCCCGATGCGTCCGCCATCAATCGAATCTCCAGATTCGTCCCGTTGAAATCGGCGATATACTGCGCCGTATTGGCACCGGCGAGTGTCAATGGCCCGAATTGATTTCGCAAGTCCATCTGCAGAGGCGAGTAGGTCGCGGGATTGCCGATCGTGATATTCTGCGCTGCTCCGGATAGCACGGTTGCCTGGACCAACGCATTGGCACCGGCGTGCCCGTTGATGGCGTCGACCAATTGCTGGGCGGTCGTCGCG
>CAZUAH010000397.1:0-12949 GCA_964617665.1 uncultured Pirellulaceae bacterium | reverse complement strand
GAGCTTAGCCTCACAACCGCCTGCACCGCGCCAACGGAATTTTAGTGCGGTGGGCGAAAACATTGGCGACCGGAAACCCGGACGCGATCAAGCGGCCTTGAAGCTCGTTGACCGCCGAGGCAGGACTAGCCAAGTCGTCCAACTCGGCGTAATCGTCGATTCCGACCAATAACGCCCATCGTTGCGGCATTCGTTCACCAACGACACTCGGCGACGGAGCCGCCGCTTCCGACTCCTGCTCTGCCGTTCGGCCGGGCGGAGCAGCCAGACCACCGACGCCAAGCAACACCGCCAACACAAATACGTTTCGTGACATATCTGTCGCGCCTTTCTACCTAGACCCGATATTGCGCAAGTTTTTGTAAGGGACGGGTTGGGCAATCCGTCCTGCTGGTTGTATATCTACAAGTCATAGCAGGAGTTCAAGCATAACACGAAGGATTTCCGATGGAAGCCTTCGTACGTCACGTCATTCCAATTTGTCCGTGCGATGGGCCTCCGAGACCATTCGGGCGAGCATCTTCTCAGCCACAATCTCCAACACATCGGGATTGGTGAGACAAAGCTGAGTCTCGTGGCGAACGCGGACGCCGCCTTCTGGTTAACCTTGTATTGGCCCCCAGCGGTCGCGTGCGATCATTAGGCACAACTCACCGCAAATGATCTCCACACAAGCCACATACTCTGGCTCGTGTCGAAATCTCGCGTCCGCATGAGGGGCAATTCTGGCGTGCATTGAATGCGGTTGCCTCCGCGGCCAATTCGCGATCAAGTTTGGCTTGCTCGCGACCTTCCTTGGTTCTTGGCAGCAATGCCGCGACGACTAGGCCGATGGGCCCGAAGAATGCGCCGACAACGGCTCCAAGGAATGGAGGGTAACCTTTACGCGCTGCAATCCATCCGCCTGCGTAGCCCAGCGCACACCAAATCAAGATTCGGACGAGCATGTCATTCGGCCCTCCAGGGATTAGGCATTATGATGCCACGCTGCAAGGAGAGGTTGCCTGCCCCCCACTCTACCACCCGCGAGACGCGGGGGGAAGCTAGTGGTAGGTGCTCGATTGTCTGATGCAGCCGAAAAGTGATCGGCATTCGAGTTGTAGCGTCAGGGCGTGATGCCCAACAGATCAAGAACCGACTGGAAGACGTGCACAATCAAATTGTCTGAATGCCGCATTATTTCGAATGGCGTATCCAAACGACCAATGAACGGAGAAAGGAGATAAGCCAATTGTGTGCCGACAAACATATACAAGACCATCCATGCTCTGATAACCCACCAACTCGCGTCGGCATTTTTTGGTTGTCGAACGTTGGCTTGCGCGACAGCGGTTGACAGCGATCAGCCCGCACCCGCCCGCAATCGAGAAGATAAGCACGTGCAGAATGTTGAGGAACGCGTAGTTCGGGGACGAGAGGAGGAACAGCAACGGTACGGGAACAAGGCCAACCAGCAAAATGCTCATGACTGCAGTGCCGACCAGAGCCATCGTGAGCGTTTGCAGAAAACGAAACGCCCCACCGAGGAATAATTGAAATAGGTGCAAGGCGGGCAACGTCACGGCAAGCGTGCTGAACAGTAGTAAAGGGACTCTGAGTGCTGAACTCAGCGCCTGCATCCATGAATGGAACGCTCCCATCGAGAGCCCGTAGAGGCCGCCGCAGACGATGGTAATCCCGATCATTCGACAGAGGAGGATATGCAGGTGATCGCCTGTGCCAATCTGCGAATAGAGCTGCTGGTCAGGCTGCAAGAGCGAAGTGAAAGCCCCCTTCATGGTACACCTCCAGCAGGCAAGTTGCCTGACTTCCGCCAAAGAACCAACGACGCTTCAAGGCTTGTCACTCGCCCAGGATGCCCAGACCCGCGCTGTGTCACGCTCAATCGACGAACTCTGCATTTGGACGGATCGAAAGGTACCACTGCTTCCACTTTCTCGCCGCTGCCTGCTTTTGCTGCTGGGTCGCGTTGGTAGGCATTCCGTACCCCTGGAGTTTCCGACTAATGAATCGCAAGCCGTCTCGGGCCGTGTTTGCCACGCCTTGGTCAGGGTCGGTTAGGGCGTAGATCAGAATCGGAACGTTGTCCAGATCGCGGGGCGCAGCCAACGTCGCCACAGCCACGCGGCGGACTTCCCAGTTACTGTCGCGGACAAGCTCCCGCAGTTGCTCAACTTGGCTCCTTCGCTTTCTCGCGTCCTCGGCCAACGAGAACTTAGCCGGTAATGCCTTCGCGTGAATTTCCTTGTTCACCGCATCCTCGACAAGTCTGATGAAGTCGTCCACCGTGCGAACCATCTGTTCCCCATGCATTCGCGACTTGGCAAGGTCCTCAAGCAAACCGTGCGTGCTGACGAGGACTCCTTCGAAGTGAGTGGCCGCTTCGACAGATCCCCTGGTGCTGCGAACCAGGAACAACACGGCAAACGCCGTATCAGCAGCCTTGCCGATCATTCCTCTGTCCCACGAGCCATCCTTTGCCTGCGTATTCTTGAGAAACTCGACACCCGCGTTGTACCACGCCGGTTCGTCTTCGGCCTTTCCCTCGACCGCCTCCATGAAACTCTTGTATCTCTCTAGACCGTACAGACAGTAAAAGGTCCAACGTGTGTCCGAGTTCTCGCAGCTGAAGTTCTTGTCGAACCACGCATTGCCCGCGGAAGTGGCCCGCCGTACCATCTCGGCGTTGATAGTCTGGGGGCGGAGCGTCTGGAACGTGGTAGTTTTCTTCTTCGCGCCAACCGGCTGAAGGGCCGGGGGCAACGATGTTTTACCCTCTTCCTTCGCATTGGGGCCCTGCACGCCGAAGCCGAGCAGATGGGCACCGACGTACACGCTTCCCAGCCCCGCGGCCGACATCGAAAGGCTCACCGGGTCTCCAGGCTTGTAGGGAAAACCGCCGTCCTCGGCCTGAACGCGAAACAACCACTGCATCGCGCGTTCGACCGAGGACACCGGTACGGGAACTCCCCCCCCTGTGAGCTGTCCACAGAGCCAGCATCCCATACTGCGTCTGTGAAGTGTCGTCGTACGTGTGTGGTTTGTAGCCCCAGCAGCCATTCTGCTGCTGGCGGTTCAAGAGGGCGCCAAGCAGAGCGCGAATTTCCGGCTGAAACTCCTCGGGATCAGCTTCGCAAAGGAAGATGCATGCGATCGCTTCATTGTAACAATTCTCCCCCGCGCCCTCTCGACTCGCTTGCCGCGCCAAGTCCCGAGCCTGCACAATGGCCTCTTGCACCTTGGGATGGTTGAGATCTCCTGCTCCCGACTTTAGGAACGCCATCCCGACGAGGGCCATTCCCCCGGGCTGCTCATGCTTTGCATCCTCAAGAGACGCCATCGCCTTCTTGACCATTTGCCTAACCTCAGGGGCCTCCGGAGTATATGCCAGCGCGGGGCGAGGGTGTGAAAGCACCTGAGGGATTGAAAGCAGCAGCACCGCGAAGAGAAGACCATTGAGGTTGTGGTGACGCATTGGGGACATTGTTGGACTCACTCTAACCGAGAAAGAGAGACAGATAGAATTTCGCCAACGCGACAGCAAGCTGAACACTAACCAATTCCAATGACAGCCGCAAGCAGGGCGTTGTCGAGGGTAGCGTGTGATGAAAAGGTGCTCGGGTCAGAAATCGTCTAAGTAGTAAAAATAGAGACGTCGATTCACCTTGTCATGCATCATTGCATATCCTCCGTCAGGATAGTACGGAGCCGTGGAATAGAAATCCACTTGACCCATGTTGGAAACGTTCCAGGACGGTGTCATATTTCGCCAAAGCCAAGGTGCCGCCTGATCTGTTTTGGCCATTGGCGAGAGATTCCAATGTGTGGTATGCAAGTCGATGAGCTCTGGCGACGCTTTCATTTGCCACCAGTATTCGTCGGTCAGACCATGATCCATCGTGACGACCTTCAGTTGCTCGGTGGTAATCCCTTTCTGCTCCGCTGCTACACTCAACTCTGCGAGACAACCGGGATAGCCGGACGGTGATGCTACTGGCACGATCCTTGGACGAGAGATGCACGCGAGCCGTGCCACCAAGGAGATTAACGCTGCGATAGCCATGAACCCGAGCAACACACGCAAGGAAAACCGGCGACGTCTTCTAACGTACACTGTACCAGTCGCAAGCGCGGTGATGACGAGGAGAACGAGCAGCAGCGTTGGTAACTCGAATTGGCAACACACCGCGAAGCCCTCCAATTCGCCTGGGTTTTCGGGAAGGTTGCATGACACCAGAATCTCTTTGTTGCCGTCCTGAATTCGTTGGGAACAATCGATTTCCCCAGCGAATCCAGGGCGGCAACGAATTGCGCGGCACCGAGTTTTCCGCTGAGATCAAGAGTTTCGTCGTAGTCTTATGTTCGGCGCGGCGAACAGGCAATGAAAGGCTATTCGCCGTCTTCGGTTGGCAAGTGCACGTCAGCAACTACTGGTCGATGGTCAGACAGGTGCGAGGAGAGGATTTGATAGTCAGAAAATCGCCAGCCCTTGGGAACCAGAATCCAGTCGATGACGTGCGTCGGCGACTTTGACGGATATGTCATCTGCTTCCGAGCGGGCTGTTCCTGCGCGTTCAGCTCAAACTCGCCGGACTCTACAATCAGGTCCATTGCATTTCGCCCCTGAGCGCTGCGTTGGCTGTTGGGGTACGCACTCGGAGTGGAATTGAAGTCACCGAGTGCGAGCAGCGGGATCTCTGATGATTCAGCAGCCTGGATGATCAACCTGGCGGATGCGACGCGTGTGTCTTCACTGCGGTGCTCCAAGTGCACGGCGAGAATGCAAATCTGTTGTGACTGAGAAAGCTGAAGCGTACAAACAACCCCCTGCTTGCATCCACCAAGAACCTGTTCAGAAGTTCGCAGAGCCGGGAATTCCATCGCTTCCGTGTCGACAATCGGAAACTTGCTCAGTACGGCATTTCCGAATTTCCAACTACCGTGGACAAACCGGAAATCGACATTCCGCTGTTCAACCCAATAGGGATATCCAGCACTCAGAGCGATCGCCTCTGCCTGATTTTGATGTCCACTCCAAGTCGAACAGAAGTCCACTTCATTGAGAACGACCACGTCGGCATCCGCTTTGGCAATCAGCCGAGCGATGTCGTCAATCCGCTTCCGTTTCTCCGAGGCCGCCTCCTCCCAGTTGTCGTCCGTCGCACCTCTGCCGTGGGCGATGTTGTAGGCCATCACGCGGATCTGCGCGACAGGCTTTGCCGACACCTCTGACTTCACGGCGTTGGAATGCACTCGTATCTGTCTACCAGCGCTCCGCACTCGACTGACGATGTACGGCCCAATCGCCAGAACGAGCAACACGGCGAGCGTCAAGAGAAGCTGTTTTCGTCGACGCGTCGTTAGTTTTCGGAACACCTTACCTGCCGTAGCTGCACTCGGGTCTGCCAACGGGAATAGCGATTGATTGTACCAACCACAACGTTGGTTGCACCACGCCGAAGGCGTGCTGGCATGGATGCGACCGGTCAGCAGGCAGTCGGTGGGTAACGGCCAATAGGGCAGAAATCCGACATCCGTACTCGGCTTATCACATCAGAACGAGGACGATTAGGACGGCAATGAGGATGCATCCAAGTACGGCGAAACCGACGGTGGACGGTATCCTGTTCCACCACGATTGGATTTGGCGACAGTGAATGGCTGGATCATAGTCGGGTAAATCGACCTTATCGACAAGCCACTCGTTTGCGCGCCATTGACCCTGGTCACGAAACGGCCATGCAGGCTGTTTCTGCGTGGGGTCTGCTTCGAGGTCCGTTCCAAGGAATGCGACGATGCGCCGAAGCGCGGCCCATCCGTGCTCCGTAGCCGAAATTGGATGATCTATGACGTCGTCGTGGATGCTGTACAGAAAACGCGCCACCTGGTGGACGCTGTCGTCGGTTGTCGTCTTCCTGCTGTAGAACTGTGAGTTCCGATCGACGAACTCGTACGTTCGGATCTTGCCAGCCATGTAACTGACCAGTGCGTTTTGCAGGTCGGCACGGGCTTTGCGATCGGTGGCCATCGCTTCCACTTGCGTCGGGCAAATGCCTTTCAGGTGTGCTGTCCCATATCCCGTACGGCCGTCACCGTCCGTGCCGAAGGAATGGGTGGTTGTGGCCGCCGCCGTGAACGAAGCGACAACGGGGAACAACGATTGATTTTACCAAGAGGACGCACGGTGCGAATAGAACGAAGGCGACCCCAGAGTGACTCGATGGATGTTCGTTTCAACTGCCGTTCCCAGTTGGGCTATTAAACTGACGCCAGAGAGGCATCGAAATGAGGGCAAGCTGGGATAGGCATGCGAGAGTGAGCGAAATCCAAGATACGTGGATCCGTGGATTCGGCATTGAGAATCCCCAGTCCGTAAAGAGAAGGCTTGCCACGAACAGGACGCTCGTGAGAAATGCGAGATTGGCCGCCTTAGTGTGACGAAGGATGAGCAATATGACGTATGCCATGCCGTTGAAAGCCAGCAACACAAGAAATGTCAGCATGAGCGGAAGAGCAACGAACAGCGCGACAACAGACAAAAGGAGAATACCAGCAATCCAGAGCCGCCATTGGTCGAATTTGCGAACATCTTTCGGAGGCGTAGTCGGCGTTTCGTATGGATTCTCGGACATTGCTTTGTGCGCCCGCCACCGCCAACGGTACCGAGGGAAACGTCTGATCCGCATCGTCCCAGTGACGGAAGGGACGACGGCAATAACCCCATTTTGCCACACCGCCGGTTGGATGGGAATTGAGGTTGGATGGCGGATCGCTGCGGGCGATGCTAGAGGTGACCGTCGTGCACCGCTGCCCAGCCGTCTTTTCCACCAACTCCCATGGACTCCATCGTCGAAGCGTCAACCTGTGGCCCTGCGAGGCTTGACGCAGCAACTAACCTGTATCCGAGAAACCGAGCGACGAGCAGCACAAGGAATGTAGTCCCCCCAACTCCCAGCCCAAAGAGGAAAATGGCCGTAATAATCTCAACGGCATCTGGAGCAGGGCCGAACATTACGGTCAGACCGGCGTAGACGGCCGGCGGTCCTCCTATGCCTACGATAGCCAGCCAGACAGCCCACAGGATTCGACGCTCGTGTGTGAGGGGCAGCCAAACGCAGGGCAACCAGATGAGTCCGGAAAAAGCCATAAACACGCATATGGCGCCGAGGATTTCGGCCCACGGAGCATCGCCCGTCATAGGTTCTTCGGGAAGGGAGTGCTTGACGATAACCAGCAATACGCCCACGGCAGCGGTGCAGGCCAAGAGGTATCGCAAACCAAATTGAGTCGAATCCTGTCTCGTAGTCAGACTTCCTGTATCAGGCAGCCCAATCCGTTGCCGCGCAATGGCACGCATGACCCAAAGGGGCACTTGCATACAACAGTACAGTGCGAAAGCCGCAGCGATGATAATGACGGCAACGTCCAGCGGCATTCCGCCCTCTGCCAGCTGTAAGCCAATCACGAATGAACAGGCGGCGACCAGGAGCAGTGCGACGGTCAGAGGCAAGCGGTATTTCAACGCCAGCGTACCCAACGCCAGCCAAGTGGCCAGAAGGCACGCTTCAGCAACGAGACCACCGGAGGCGAAAAATGCACAATACTCCATGAAGTCGGAAGGATACGAATTACTAATCAGCCAAGGTCCGATGATGTTGGCGCAGACGAAGAAAGCGATCACCACGGAGAACACGACAACACGTTGTAGGCCACTCGTCATTCGGTTCTCGTGTTTTGTGCCGAGTGCGATTCGGGTTGCGGCTGGAAGGGAGTTGAAAGGGGATCACCCGCCCCGTCCGTCACCGCCCGTGCCGAAGGAAACAAAGAAACCACACCACCCCCATTGTTCCACACCGGCGGCTGGTTGGGAATCGGAATGGGCCGGGTGGATTGTGGGCTGTGTGGGTGGGCTTTGTCAGCCACCGCTCTCAACTTCGGATTCCAGGCTGGCGCGGGGCGTCGCTGGCTGCTGACCGTTGTTCGATTCGCCGCAGCACATAGATCAGGACGAAACTTAGTTGCATGAGCAAGAACCAAGCGGTGAGCTTGCTTACTCCAACCATTTCCCAACCTTGCTCCTGGCTTGGATAGATCCAAATCCGGGCAAACGTGCTGATATTCTCGGCAATCCAAATAAAGAACGCGACGAGCACGAAACCTAGCAGCAGTGGCATCCATCGATCGAGGCGATATGGCCGGAATATCACTCTTGTCTTGCCGTATGCAACTAAGATCGCAGTCACCAACACCCAGCGGATGTCCCAAACATAGTGGTGTGTGAAGAAGTTTATGTACGAAAGAACCGCCAATGCGGATGCGACCAGGACGTGCGGGAATCGCTCGAATCGCATGTCGAACTGACGCCAGATCCGCGCCATGTAACTGCCGACTGCGCTATACATGAAGCCGGCGAACAGGGGCACGTTGCCGATGCGAAACACGGCCTCGCCGGGATACGACCAGGATCCGATCGCGTCAGCAGTCTTGAAAACCTCCATCGCCGTTGCGAGTACGTGAAATAGTATGACCACGCCACACTCGCGGATGCTTTCTAGCCGGAAAGCGATCAACGCAATTTGGACGGCGACGGCGTAGAGGAAGAGGAAATCATACCGGGCCAGCGGAATGTCCGGATACCATGACTTCGTGATCAGAATCGCTGCCAGCAGCAGCGCTCCGAAAATGCAGGCCCATGCTTGCTTAAGGCCGAACCAGAGAAAGTCAGTCACGTGCTGGCGATCCTTCTTGGCACGGATTTCCCCATCACTCACGCTGTGACGTTATGTGGATGGGCACTGCTATGACTGCCACGAGCAACAACATCTCCCGCCGCCCCAAACAAAGCGACGCCACCCCATTATTCCACATCGGCGGCTAGATGGGAATTGGAAGGTGTGGGCGGTGTGGATGGCGGGTTTTGGCGTGGTGGTGTGGAGCCGAGAGCTAATCACAGGCTAACCGATTATGTCGCGGTTCGCGCTGTTTTCCGATTCGCAATCGCAGAATACAGCGAAACGGTTAACCCAACAAATGTAAGGCCGAGAAGGCCAAGTGCCACAGCCATTAGCCAATTGTGTTGAAGTTTCAGCAGATGTCTGGCAATTGCAAAAAACACGGAGAAGCTGACCATCGAAACCATCAGAGTTCTGATTGTGATTTGCTTGGTTCGCCACCCCGCTGGTGCGATAAGAATATTCAGTTGTACGAGTATCATTAGTGTGGCGATTACCTGATTGATAATGAAAACGATACAAAACGGCAGGGCCGCGTCGCCCGGTCCGAGGTGCAAAAAGAAGGCTTCGAGGACGTAAAGGACCACGGCGATGATTGGCGTCAAGAAACCTGCGGCTGCTAGAAGAGGTCTCTTGCATATGATTGCTGAAATGCCCGTGGCGATCCCCGTGAGCGAACAAATGCAGCCGGTTACGAGAATCGATTCAATTTCGATCGCGGCGATGTACGTGCAAATTGCGAGCGCGAGCAAATGGATGCTGCTTAGCGTGATGCAGGTTTGCCGCTTCATGTTCCAGCCAAGTAGTGGAGTAGAAGTCAGATTTCACCAGTTTAGGCTTGGCCTATCCGTTTTCCAAGGCTGTCACCTCTTGGTGCCTAGATCTCGGGGCTGGGCGAGGACGTAGGCGATGGTGGCGTGAAGGCCAGCAAAGAGATCCTGGCATCCAGCTGGCATTAGAAATTTCTTTTGAACCACACGAACGCCCTGTTTTGCGCTTCGTCATGAAGCAGGAAATAGTGGTTGCCATCGGGGCCACGTTGGTCGGCCGGAAAGAGTGGGCTTTGAAACGCCTTTGCATCTGTCGGCATTTTGCGCGGCCAGTAATGCGGGGGCATCTGCCAAAAGCGCGGCGGCACCACATCCGTGGGCTGGAGGTTCAGCGAGGCCACGATGTGCGCTACGACATCCGGTTTCGCGTCGATGCGCCACAGCCATTGATGGTCGATGAAGCCACCCAGATCGTATTGGTAGAACGCTCCTACACTCGACGCATCGGCCTCTAACTGACGGGACAAAGCGACTGGCAGTTCATCTGGTCGAGCGGGTCGATCCACGTGGTAGGCGTACACGACACCAATGAACGCTACAACTGCGCCAGAAACAGCTGAGCCGACCCACAGTACTGATCGCGAGCTGCGGCTGGGATGAAACCACCAAGCGACGAAAGCGATGGCGAGGAGCCCGCCAAGACAAGTGCTCGGAAGGTGATGATTCTGAAGATAGGAGGACGGCAATGCAACAAAAACAAAGAGGAACGCGGCAGTCGTTAGCCGGCAACGAGGCGCGGCGCAAGAACCGGCCACGACGATGAGATGTCCAATCAAGAAGCCGGTTGTGGGGTCCAGTAGTGGCGGCGGAAATGGGACGAAGATAAACAGAAAGAGGCTGATACCGACTGTCGCGGAGAATGCGCCCAACGACGCAAAGGGCACAAGGCCCCACCGGAGTAGCTTTCCAACCCGTTCGCGTGTCATCCTTGAGCCTCAAGGGCCACAACGACATCCCCCATCCCACCGTCTCCCGACGGAAGGAACACCCCCATTGTGCCACAACGGCGGCTGGAAGGGAATCTACATCACCGCTTCCCGCGTCGGCCATCTCAGCGGCAAACGGGCAGTGAGTCGCAATGTTTGGCGTGACACTTGCGACAACCGTTCGAGACGCGGGAAAGGGGTGCGTGACTGCGCTCGCCGTCTGCCTGACTTAACCCTCCGCACTTTCAAGTTTCCTTGCGATCGCCTCAGCACGTTCACGGCGACTGGCGATTTCGTTTTCCAGGCGGGTACGATCGGCCGGATCTGATTTCTCAAGGCTTTGTTTGAGTTCTTCTATTTCCGCGACGAGTTGATCGTGCGCAATGCGCAGTTGCTCGAGTCGTTCCGCTTCTTCTGCCTTATCGAAGATTAACTCCTGCGGTACCTGATCCGTGGCAACGGTGGTGGGCTCCGAGACCGATGCGGTATCTGGCGGGAGAATCTGCTCACCCGTTTTCAGACGCCGCTGCGTCATGAGCGCGGGTGATGCAATTTCGATACCTGAACCGTGAAGCTTGTCAAGGACCTGCGAACGCAGGTTGGAACGCGCCGCTAGCAATTGTTTGACCTCCGTCAGCATGCCGGCAATGAGGTAGGTAACGGCGTAGTCTCCAAGATCGAGAATCTGGACATACGGTTCGTCGAGGCCGGCATCCCCGGCGGCCTCAAGCAAGACCGACCTGACTTGCTGATGGTGCAGGTCGTATCCCAATGACACCGTCGCGGACACGATGGTACCCGAGTATCGGACGACCTTCACGGGATTGGAGACCAAATACAGGTTCGGTAACGTCATCAGATCTCGATCTTCCGTCTGGATCTCGGTGTGAAAAAGTCCCCTTTCCGTAACACGCCCGAAGTGCTCGCCAATTCGGACAAAATCACCCGGGCGAAAACTTTGCAGCGTGCGCAACATCAGCCCTGCCATGGCGTTCGCCACGAATGTCGTCGACGCGAGAGCAATCGTTGCGGATAGGATCAGGCCAACAAGAGTGACAAGCTGACCTCGTCTATTTTCGGGGATTGGGAACACGAGGAGAATTACCACTGTTCCGACGACCAGAAGAACAAGCATAACGATGCGTCGCGAGAATCGACGACCTTCGCCCATCTCGCGATGGCGACGGAGCAGAAACCAATTGACTCCCCAAAGCGTGCCCAGAACAATCGCGATGACGCAAAGTGGAAACAAGAACTCCGGAAGTGCGGCACAGAACTGATCGAAGGGGTCCATGGCTTCAATGTCCTTCCATTTCAAGCTACCGCTCGGAATTTTCCGGTTCGTGGCGTGGAGAGAGTCGCGACGATCACTCGTTTTCAGACCAGGGCAGGCAACATGATTAGCACCCGTACCGCTTGAATCGCAACAGCGACTCGCCGAATTGTACCATCCCAATGCAACGCACAAAACTTGAAAGGCCGAATTTGGGACCAAGCTCTCGGCAGTGTCACTGACAGCGGCGTTCGTCCGATGACGGTCGCCCTCCGTCCATCTCAGCGGCAAGCGGGCGAAGGGAGTGTGTGAGTGGGATCGTCACAACTGAGCTACTCACAACGACACTGGCGCACGCAGACGCAAACGGTCGGTCAGTTCTTGACGCAGATGTGAATCAGATCACAATGACCGAACAGAAATCAACCGCATGGCTTCGATCCTGATGAGTTGAAGAAAGGTGCCATCGAATGACGCGACTAATCAGCGTTGTGACTGTGATCACGTGCGTCGCTTTCTCGGCGACGGCTCGCGCTGCGGACAAAGACTTTGCCGAACATCCGGGCGTGGAGGCTTTGTCCTTTCGCTATGCCAAAGTAACGGGGATCGGCAAGGAAGAGGGTGTATGTCGACGAGATCCTTCAGATGTCATCAAAGTGGGCGATACCTGTTATGTGTACTACACAAAGGTCGTCAAGAGCGATTTGCCGGAGAATCAGAGACGGCTGTACCCATCGGGCTATCCAGGCCGCATATACTATGCGGTGTCAAGAGACGATGGGCGACAGTGGGAAGAACGCGGTGAGGCGATTGGATTGGGCAAGCCGGGGGCATTCGATTCGTTCGGTGTCTTCACACCCAATATCGTAGCCCACGGAAATCAGTACTGGTTGTACTATACCGCCGTGCAACCGACTCCAGGCATGGGAGGCGTGTTCGAGAACAACGCGACGACCGATCCAACGGCGATCGCAGTAGCCGTGGCCGGCTCGCCCGATGGGCCGTTCGAACGTGTGCCAAGTAACCCGGTTCTCGAAATCAGTAACCGGCGCGATGCGTTCGACAGTTACCGTGTCGACGATGCGTGTCTCGTTCTGCGACGCGGGAAGGTGTGGCTGTATTACAAGGGCCGGTGTGCCGCCCACGGGCGCGGTGGACCGCGGCAAACGCGAATGGGAGTGGCCATCG
>CAZUAH010000396.1:0-12993 GCA_964617665.1 uncultured Pirellulaceae bacterium | reverse complement strand
CGACGATCCACACCACGGCCGGCCGGTCGATCGGTTTCACCGGGCTGCAGGCCCTTGGGGGGTTGATTTCCGTGCGGTGATCGCCCAAGAATACGAGACGCGAACTGCCGTAACACGACGAGTGACCTCGCACAAGGCCGTTTCAGAATGAAGCGGTGGAGGACCGATCCTATGGCTGCATCGCAGGGCGAGAAGGAACATCAGACGTTCCGCTTATGCGAAGACTCGCGTCTTGATGGCACCTTCAAAGCCGTCATCTGCGATTCACGGCCGCTGGGTCTGGGGGAGAGCACCATAATCGTTTGCCATGGGGGCAAGAAGTGCGCGGTCTCGATCGATGGGGTGGAGCAGGCGTCCGAGTCGCAGATTTTAATCGATGGCCAGTTGAAGACATATCTCGCCGGTAGCACGTCCTCGGCAAACGCTACGTTCACGCCCCACAAGCTGAAACCCGCGCGCTCCGCGGAGCTGCACGTCGCCGCGCGAGCTGCCGGCCAAGTGGATCAGGAAGAGTGGATCAGAAAGCGTCTCTCGGGTAAGCCGCTCAGCGAGGGCCTGGAACTGAAGCTGTACCGCCTCTTGGCTGGCGATGCTCACGAGATCCCGGTTCGCGTGGCGCGAACCAACCCAAGCCCGTTTGCGGAACTCGTCAGTACCACGCAAATCACTTTCAAGCCTCTCACCAAGGACCAGGAGAGCGTCATCGGCGTGCGCTGGCGCGACATCGGCGGCTTGGACAAGCCAGTCATGAGCGTTCGCGAACTGGTCGAGTTCCCGATGGGGTACCCAGAGTTGGTGACGGAAATCGGCATCGAATCGCCCAGGGGCATCCTCCTTCACGGGCCACCCGGCACTGGCAAAACCCTTATCGCCCGGGCACTGGCAAACGAATTGGACGCCCACTATTACTTCATCCAGGGTCCTGAGATTCTCAGCGCCTATCACGGCCAGTCCGCAAAGAACCTAGCGTCGATCTTCGAGCGGGCCGAACAAGAGGCTGCTGACGGTCGGTTAGCCATCATCCTTATCGATGAGATCGACTCCATAGCACCGAAGCGCGACACGGGTCACGGGGAGGCCGAGTCGCAGCTCGTGGCGATGCTGTTGACGCTGATGGAAGGGCTCAAGACTAAGAAGGGCCTCGTCGTGATCGGAACCACTAACCGGCTCAACTCGATTGATCCAGCCTTGCGCCGGCCTGGGCGCTTCGAACACGAGATCTACTGTGGAATTCCCGACACCCCAGGCCGGGATGCGATTTTGCGCATCCATTCGCGGAACATGCCCTTGGTACACGACGTTGATTTAAGGAATTGGGCGGCGAAAACGCACGGTTTCACCGGAGCCGACCTAGCAATGCTATGCCGTGAAGCGGGCCGAAACACGTTTCGTCGACTTCTGGCGGCGCTCACGGGTGGGGAGATGAATCGCATCGATTTCGAGCCGCCTCCCGTCACGCCCGAGATGCTCAGTGGCGGTGCCGTTCGGGTGACCACGGAGGACTTCGAGATCGCCGCAAGCCGCGTCTCGCCATCCGGCATGCGCGAGGTTCTGGTGCAGATTCCGAAAGACGTGACATGGGACTCGATTGGTGGCCTGAAGGAGGTCATCAGGATAATAGAGGAGAATATCACCAAGCCGCTCCGTCACGCCGATGTCTTCCGACAGATGGGCATTCGACCCGCGCGCGGCCTGCTGCTGTATGGCCCGCCCGGTACGGGAAAGACGCTGCTGGCCAAGGCTGTCGCCAACGAGTGTGAAGCCAATTTCATCTCAATCAAGGGACCGGAGCTGCGCTCGAAGTGGTTTGGCGAATCGGAGGACAAGGTGCGATTCGTCTTCGATACGGCCCGAAAGCATGTCCCGTGTATCATCTTCTTCGACGAGGTCGATTCATTGATGCCGGGTCGCGGTAAAGCTTCCGATTCCGGCGCCACGGACAGCATCGTCAACCAGTTTCTCGCCGAGATGGATGGGATGCAAAGCGCTGAAGGGGTGTTCGTCATCGGCGCGACGAACCGCCCCGAACTGATCGACGAGGCGCTCCTGCGGCCGGGCCGCTTCGACTATTGCGTCCAAGTGCCGCTACCCGATGCTGCGGCCCGCCGGGAGATATTCAGTATTCACCTGCGGAAGGACGTGCTTGCCGGGGATGTGGGGGTGGATGCTTTGGTGGAGAAAACCGACGGATTGTCCGGTGCGCAGGTAGCCGAGATCTGCCGCCTAGGTGGTTTGATCGCCCTGCGGGAGGTGAATTTCGAGCGGGTCAATGAGATACATCAGGAGCACCTACTGGTGGCTTTGAAGGAGATCGAGGAAAACCGCGGTAGCGACGGAAGCACTCGCTTCGACTAGAACTAGAAACGGGAGTCCTTCGGATGATTATGTCGAATGCATCAGCGGGCTGGATTTGGACGGTTCTGTTGTGCTCTGCGTCACCAGCGCAGGCTGCTGTTGAGGAACCGCTGACCGTGGTGTTTGTATCCCCTGCCGCCGACGCGACAGTAGCGCCAGATATCTCCGTGACGATTCGCATTGCCGAAGATGGCCAGCCGTTTGCGCAGACAGGCGAGCGGCAGTCCGTGATGGCCACCATCCTGAAGCGTGAGCAGACGGTCGCTCAACTCCCGTTGTACGTCGATGGCCAGCAAAGCGATCGGCTGCCAGGTGACAGCGAATGGACTGCCCCATTGAGGGTAAGGTTGCCGGATGGCGAGTACTCGGTCGTGGTTGCGATCGAGCGCGGCGAGGAACACTACGAGCGGCAAGCATCGTTCGCAGTCTCCAGCAGCCAATCACTTCCATCGGGCCTGACGCAGCAAGACGTAGCGATCGCTCAAGGAGAACTGGACGGCATCGAGGCCCGCCTAGATGAACTCGTGGCACAAGTAGAAACCCTCGCGGCCCGCCCGTCACCCCAAGAAGGACGTTCCGGAACTGGAGCCAGCCTTCTCGGGGTGATGGTTTGGGTGCTCGCGCTCGTCACGATCGCCGCGCTAGTGCTGGCCACATGGCTCTGGATGCGCCGGCCGGGTTTGGCCAAGGGTGTAGCCTCGGCCAGTTCAGCAGGGGAGAAATGGCGTCCGCTGTTCGGTGCACTGGCAAGCCTGCAGACTGCCATCCGCGGGATCGAAAAGGATGTGAGCACGACCTCCCAGACCCACCAAATGATGATGGATCAGTGGGTCCGCGTCGCGGGCGAAGGATTGACAAGCCTGCAGACCGCCGTGAGCGGGATAGAACGCGACCTAAGCGTCACTTTCCAAACACATCAAGCAATGATGGATCAGCGGGTCCGCGTCGCGGGCGAACTGGTTTCCTTGTCCCAATCACTCGCTTCCGTAGACACGCTCACCGCTCCTGCGGCGCACGCCCTTAAAGCGCACCTTCAGGACCTGCTCGCGAAGGCCGGGGTAGAGTCGTGGGAACCAGCTACTGGCCTTCCGGCTCCCCCCGAATGTGAGCAGCGGCCCGACCGTGAGAACCGCTCCGCGCCGCCTCTCACCGTCACTGCCGTCTTGGCGCCGGGCTTTCGAATGCACCGCGGGGATGGTTGGATTGTTCTGGTCCGGCCTGTGGTATCCGTCGCGAGTAGCGCAGTCGCGGAGAGGCAACAATGAACACCATCAGCATGGATTTCGGCACCTATAACTCCGCTGCAG
Organism: uncultured Pirellulaceae bacterium; assembly: GCA_964617665.1. GTDB lineage: Bacteria > Planctomycetota > Planctomycetia > Pirellulales > Pirellulaceae > JADHUC01. The sequence goes on along the minus strand of CAZUAH010000396.1, from coordinate 9,331 downwards.
CCTACCGGTTGCCCAACGGTGAAGTCATTCTTTTGCGGCCGGCGCTCGCTCACACTCCGATCATTCCGTCGTTCTTGATGTTCCGAAGTGACGGCGAATTCGATTGTATGGGCGAGGGGGCAAAAGACGCCGCTGCCGTGGATCCCCAGCACGTCGTCTGGGGACTGAAACGCCTCTTGGGGCTGAGCTACCGTGATGCCTATGAGCGGGGCGAGTTGGCACGTTTCCACTACGAAACGCTGGACGCCGATGGGAAGCTACTGGTCAAGATAGGCGACCATTTGCACACGCCGATCGACCTGGTCTCGCTCTTTCTGCAGAAGGCAAGAGAGAGTTTTGAATCGCCTGCCGCCAACTTACCCTTCTCTGGGACCTTGGAGAAATTGATCGTCACCTACCCAGCGTACTTCGACTCGAACCAGACCAGTTCTCTGAAAGAGGCCGCCTCACGTGCCGGCTATCAAGCCGTTGAGTTGATCCGCGAACCGGAGGCCGCGGCGATAGCTTACAAAGATCTCATCGACTTCAGCAACGAACCACTTGTGATGGTGATCGACTGGGGTGCTGGCACACTCGATTTTTTCATTGCGCATTTCTTTATCGAGGAGGGACGCCCGCAAATCGCGCCGGCAACGCCGGCTTTTGGAGACACTCGCCTTGGAGGCATCGACATGGACGACGCGCTGCTCCGCCGCGTCAAGGATCTGCACAAACTGGATGGGCTAGACTGGCGCGACGAGGCACGCCTCCGGATCGAAATCGAGAAGGCCAAGATCGCCCTTTCCCAGAACGAGTTCACGACCCGCTTCTTTGCGGCCGAGGAACTGCAACTCGCCCTCAATTTCGTCCGCGCACGCGACGTCGCCCTTCCGCCGGACGCAGAAGCGGGACAATGGATCTGCCTGAACGAAACTCTCAACGACGCGGCCTACGGCTGCATTCTCAGTAAGTTCAAGGAGAACCTGCGATTCACTCTGAAGAAGCACAACCTGACTACACGCGATATCGAGTACGTGATACTTGTTGGCGGGCCGATGTGCATGCCGCCAGTCCGCGCCGCGATCCGCGAGGTTTTTGTGGACAACACGGCGGTCGTTGAGCAATTGGCCCGCTTCGATTCTGGCTTTCCCATCAGTCCGTTCGAAGCCGTTGTCAAAGGCGCGATTCTGAGTGACGAAGTGGATACGGGCGCCATTCGCTCGGCTTACACATACGGTTTCCTGCTCGATGGCAAGCTTCTGGAACAGCTACTGATCCCGCGTGGCACGCCAATTGCCAGGGAGTCCACGCACGTGACTCGCGAAATGCCAAGCCTGTCCGCGCCGGCGGGGAAGTTGCTGAACATTTCACTGTATCAGAAGATCGAGACGGCTGGAGGCATCGAGCATTGGGAACTGGGCGATTACCAGTTCGCGCCGGTAGCCGACAGCGTCCAGGGCACTTCCATACAGCCGTCGATCGAACTTAGCGAAGAGGAGATTTGTACTCTGAAGCTCCGCGACCAGGTTTCCAGCAAGGTTTTGACGCTCGTCTTCAAGGACGACAAACGAAAGGAGATTGGGCAACCGGAGCCTCTTGTTATCCTTACGGAAGACAAGATCCCCCCCGATATCCGTAAAGAAATTGACAAGGGCAGAAAGAAGGGGCAGTTCCCGGCAGATGACGTAGACAGGAAGCTAAAGGAGGCTTTCACACTTCTCAAGGCACTCCAGCCAGCAATCAACGAGCGCCGCCAGCTACCGCACGAGGTGACCAGCCGCCATCAGAAACTGACCGAACTCTTGCCACAAGTGGTGCCGGGCAAGTCGATTGACGTGCCCTCTGCCGAAGCGGATGTCTACCAGCAGATGATGATCAATCTGGAGGAATTAAAGAAGGAACTTTACAACTTTAACATTGAAATCTGAATCTGGGGATGAAGAAAATGGCCTCGTGGGATGACACATCCGTTCGGGCGCGTGCCGGCCTGTTCCTGGATATTCTCCGGCTCACCCCCTCGTTGGCTGATTTGGGCGAAGGGAATTCGCTGGACAAGCTGCGGCGCGACATCGCGAAGAAAATCGCGCGTCTTGAGACCAAGCATGCCGGTGATCAAACCTTACTGGAAAGTCTAGTTCCCATGCGGGCATGGCTCCTGGGCCGATTCTCAGACTACCTAGAATGGGTGCTTCCCTGCCTCGATTACCTTTTTGTCTCGCTTGCCGCGAGCCATGGCGCACTGGTACCTGAACCTGTAGTCAGTTCCGGGTTTTTCGACTTCTCCACCTTCGACAAGGAGCACTTCGCAGAAGCCGAGGCACTCGCTTCCGACCGGGAGAGTCCCGATAAACTTGACTTCATCAAAGAACATATCTTCGCTGGCTCTGAAATCGAGCGGGAACTCGCGGTAGTTGCCTACTTGCTGAACAGGCGAGAGAAACTCGGTGACATTGCTTGCCTGCTGAATGTTGGCGCACCAGATGAGGATTACAGTTACGTCGATGGCCATGGGTTTTGCGAAACGGGCCGTCGAAGGCAAGCAAAAGAGATAGCGCTGCGTCTCCTCGACCGTTGCCCGGATGTTGAGGAGTACCACGGCGAACTTGGTTACTTGCTTCTGCAATTAGGCGCGTTCGAGAATGCCATTGTCTGCTTCCAACGCCAGCAGCGCCACGCGCCCGAAGATGGCCTGATTCACAACAACATCGCCTGGTGCCAGATGAAGTGCGGCCGGACGGACGAGGCGTTGGCCAGCGCAGAGAAGGCGATTGCCCAAAGCGGGGAGAATCCGGAAGTCCATCACGACTACGCGGCGATCTTGAGCTCGCGCATCCGAGGTGAACTCGACCAAGCCATCGAGAGGACGGCCCAGGCCCTTGCCACGTTTCCTGAGTCCGGTATCCAGTTGTACTATTTGAAGGCTTTCTTACTTGATCGCGCCGGCCGACCCGACGCCGCTGTCGCCGCCTGGCTGGACTATCTCAGACGCGCGCACGGCCAGCCCGGCCATCGCAAAGCCGTCGCTCGCGCCGTCGCGGCCCTCGGGGCCTTGGGGCACGCGTATTCGATCACTCGATACCCAATAAGAGTAATTGCCGAACAGGCAATTCAGGAGATCAGCAAGCGTGTGATCGACGCTAGTAACCACATTAAGAACTCGGCGTTGCCGATCGATTGCTTAGAGAGATTAGAACGCGATCTGTCTACCTACCGTTGGACGGACATGAACGGCTTGGAGAATCATTGCCGCGAGCTGTTCGATAGGTCAGAGAAGATCCTGACCCGGACGTTCCCACGTGACACCGGTGGGCCCCGGGTGATGGGCTTTGGCGGCTTTGGCTTGTCACAGGGTTTTTTTAATCCCATCGGGCCACTTTCTGGAATTGACTGGGAGAAAGTAAGGGAAGGCTTCCGCCAGATGAGGGATGAGCAGGAACGCAGGCAACTCCCGTACTATGTGTTGCTTCGGGACGGTGTGAGACCGATGCTGCAAGAGATAATTCGTCATGCCAAGGTGAACATCGCAGGTCATCTCGCGAAGGTGGACAAAGTTGTGAATGTCGTTCCCTGGGTACTCTGTCGGGATGCGCTGAAACACCAGGACGGTCGTGTGCCTCCGGTCGATGCACTCCAGAGGTTGCTGACTTCCTGGCAAGATCGACCTCGCCGGAAAACGCCGACAGTCAACATCTGCATTGCGGATCTATGTCATCGGTTGCCCACAGAAGTTGCTGAGAGGATCGGTACGGGAGAGGGGGCCTTCGGGTTGCAGAGGGTCAACTCCGCCCTGCAGAGTTACGAAGAACAAGCTTCCGAGGCCGAGGAAGCGATCGCCCAGGCAGAGGAACGACTGGGCCGAACTGAGCGGGTGGTGCAGCGGGTGGTGCGGCGGGAAGCCCAGTTGCGTCGAAAACAGCAGATGACCGAGAAGCAATTGTCGGATTGGAGCGGGACGAAGAGAGAAGCAGACGCCGCCCTCCGCGATGTACAGAGTATCGAACCCGAGCTGGCTTACTGCAGGAGCCTCCGAAAGGCTACCGGTTTCTGGGCCGCTTTGACGGGCCGTACAGAACGAATTCGCCAAATCAGCGTTAAAGTCTCGCAACTCGGCGAACAAGTTTGTTGCGTGTTCCCGGATCTACGGCCACTCCCAATTTTTTCCAAGGATCCCGAAGCCGATTTGGCCTGCCTCAAGAACGAGATTCCCGGCTGGCTGAAGGTTGCACAGACTCGCCTGGCTGCAAAAATCGAGGAGGCAAACCGGCAAGCGGAGCAGTTGCGCGGCGTGAAAGCCGCGCGCGAACAGAAGTTTCAGAAACGACGGTTGGCCAGCGAGTGGGAATGGCACCAGGCCTCCGACCAGCAAAGGGAGCAGACAGAGCGTCACGACCAAGCTCGCCAATATGCCGATGCCCTGAAGCGATTGAAGGATGAAATACCTGGATGTGGCCTTTTGGAAGGTAAAGACATCGTTGCTCTTTGCGTGCTGCACAATGGGAACGGAGATGAGCCGCTGTTCTGCTGCGGCGGTCTGACTGACGATCCCATTGTCCTTTGCTCGCTCGATCTAGCAAGGCGCGATGAACTCCCGGGGCACGCCGGCGGTGTGACAAGCTTGGCCGCCGCTCGGTCGAAACCGTGGATAGTGAGTGGGGGCATGGACGGTCAGATTAGGCTGTGGTCTACTCAACCGCCGACCATGTTGCGGAGCCTTTCCGTAGACTCACCTATCTACTCATTGGCGTTGAGCGGCGACTGGCTGTTTGCCGGGGCGGAAAACAATGTGGTTGTGTGTACATTGCCAGATCTAAGCCCCGTGACTACTCTCCCAGGGCTCGAAGGGGAAGTTCTCGGACTCGCTTGTGACCAGAAGCGACAGCGTCTGTACGCCGTTACAGCGAATTTCGCCGAGCCTCCCTACTCCGCCATCTACGTTTGGGACCTGCTGGCCACTGGTCCGTCTTTCCGGCTGCTCCAGCGCCTACGCGGGTTCGGGGGGGCGGGGCTTTGCCTCGCCCTCGATCCAGCAGGGAAATGGCTCGCTGCAGGCGAAGGTCTCGGGAGCATCGAATCACCAGAACCATCGCAGATCCTGCTATGGGACGCCGAGACGTTACGGCTCAAGAAGGTGGTTGCCGCCCACGATGGGTGGGTTGAGTCGCTCGCGTTTTCACCGGACGGTCGGTGGCTCGTCAGCGGCGATGCCGTCGGCCCAATCCAACAGCCAGCGCCTTCGAGACTTCTTCTCCACGATCTTGCGAGCGGCGAGACGCGGTTGGCCTTGCAGCCTCATGGCGGCTGGGTGCGTTCCTTGGCATTCGACCCGACAGGCAGCCTGCTATTCAGCGGCGGATCAGACGGCATGTACGTATGGGATTTTGGCCGGCTTCTGAAGAAGGAATTCCAGACCACGGTAACGTTCAAGGTCAAGGCAACGAAGCAAGTTGGGCAAAGCGTATACCTTGTTGGCGATAGCCCACTGCTTGGTAACTGGGTGCCGGAGGCGGGTATCAAGTTGTCGCCCACCGACTATCCGACTTGGTCGGTAACGATTTCCTTGCCCCCGTCCGCGAGACTCGAGTACAAGTATCTGAAACGCGACGAAGCTGGTAACACGACCTGGGAGGAAGGCGGCAACCGGAACCTCTTTACGCCTTCGAAGGGTGAAAGCGTGCAACAGGATTCATTTGGGGCACGCATACCGCAACAGTCTTCTGGTCCGGCGACTCTTGTTCACGGCGATCAGGCCCCAAGGAAACGGCTATCCGCTTCCGCGTGCGCGCCGGGGCTACTGGAGGCGGACGTGAACCTTCATTCTCTTCGCAGGTACGTCGCGTCGAGGTTCCCAGATGCTCCCAGTGTGTCCGACCAGTATCTTGCACGGTTTCTGGTCCCGGCCCTCGATCCACTCAGATATCGAAAGATCCGGGATGTCGATGCGGCCTTCTCCCGAGGTTTTCCCGGCGTGCAGCGGGACCTGGACAGCGACACTTCGGAAGGCCGTTACCGGCATGCGGGCGAGTACGTGTGTGTGGCCATCGCCTTCGCCGACAAGGAGTACCGCAACTACAAGCACCACGGATGGAGCGACAAGGCACAAGAAGCCTTCCGCAGATTCGCGACCGAAGAGTTGTGAAACCCACCATAACTGCCAACTCGTTCCCGACGCGACTCCCGCCGACGCGAGGCCAAGGCACACCGAGGCCAAAGCGTCAACGTCGCCCGCGCGACTGGAAGAGCGGATCCTGGAAATCCTGCGATCGCTGGGCAGCCGTAGTGGCTTCTACGTCCAACCGAGCATGCCCAATTTGGGCACCTCTGTCTGCTGGGCTTCTTGCGCGCGAAAGAGGGAAGGTCTTCCGCAATCGTCTTGGCAATCCCTGGACGGCCTCCGCCGTCAAAGACAGATTCGACTCCGAAAGCAGATAGTTCAGGGATCGGAGCCGCCGGCGATCGCGAAAGGGGACTCCTCAGGAAAGAGGTACGATCCACTTACGCATGGCTTGGCAGATGCCGTTTCACGGCATGAAAAAGAATGTCTGTTTGGGACGTCTTCGGCGATCTCTGGGTAAAACCGAACAAAGGTACGTAAAGTTTCACGGGGATTTGCGGAAGGTGAATTCTCGTTGAGGCTTGCGGTGATTTCGTGTTCCTGTCGAGCACACGTATGGTTCGGTTTGGTCGTGACTGGGATGTACATATGCGGACTCCTCTTTCTGGGTCTACTTGGGCATACCTAGTAGTCACCTACCATGACGCTAGCCTGACAAAGACTTGTGAAGATATTTCAAGCGCAACGTACCGTTGAGAATGTTGCTCAGTGTCTACGCGGGAAGCAGCGTTCCACTGGTCGTCCAGCAGAAGCCCTTCAGCTCGGCCCAAACTTTCAAACTGGCCGAAAATTGCTTGACATCGCCAGCGTGACCTCTAGATTAAATGGGGAGTGCCCGCGCCACATCCCGCCGTTTTATGGGGTACATCCCAATGACAAAGTGCCCGAAGTGCGGTTCCAGCGATGTGAAGAAAAGACCATTCACGGCGTCAGGATGTGCGGCGATCTTCTGCATCGTCTTTGGAGTCTGGGGTCTCGTTGAGATGGGCCAAATGGTTGTTCGTCCAGACAGTGATCCCTTCAGGGTCGCCTATTATCTGTTCCTTCCCGCTATCTTTTTCCTCGCAGGTATCGTTGCTTTGGTCAGAAAAAGATATAGGTGCCAGCAATGCAAAAACGTCTTCAACGCATAACCTGTCGCCCCGCCTGGGGGAAGCCTGGCCATGTTCTTTGTCGGACTAGCATTTCTCGCAGTGGCCCTAATTATTCTCCTCGTATGTGGTGATTACACAGCCGATAGCCTGCCAGGGAATTGATATTGGTGAACCAGACGCTCGGGAGATTACACAATGGCAGTCAAGCAAATGCAAGTACGTGCCCTGATCACATTGACCCTTGCAGCGTTCCTCGGGGCGATGTTTACTTCTGGATGCGGCGTCAGTTGCGAGTCGACCGAATGCGAAGAACTTCCCGTGAGCGATAAAGAGCGGCATCTGAAGGTGCGAGCTGAATCCGATGACACCACGGCGAAGAGCAATTCTTCCGCCATTACTCCCCAAGAGGAAATTGAACAAGTGCTTCAACGCGCGGGTCGTCTGTATCAAAATTTTGGTGACAAGTGGGATGCGATGGTTAACGAGCTCGCGAAGATTGGAACACCGTCAGCCGAGCCGCTTATCGTGGCACTGCACACGTGCGACGTTTCATCACGTGGCTCATTCAAGGCAGAGTGCCTAATAGCGGCACTTGGAAAGACACGCGACCCCAAGGCTGTCGATGCGTTAATAGTGCTATTCAATAGAAAAGACCTCCAGAAAGACGCAGGAGTCATCTTGCGACTTGGCAAAGCATTGGGTGACCTAGGCGACAAGAAAGCGACTCCCGTATTGCTGGATATATTGAAATTCTGTGGAAACGAATACAGCAATGTCGACATTATTGTTGCGCTCGGAAACATAGCTGACCAGAGAGCCGCCGCTCCGCTAATGACGCTTCTAAGACGAGAGGGCTATTACAAGACAGAGTGCGCCGTTGCATTGGGCAAGATCGGCGACAAAGCGGTCATCCCTGAATTAGTCGGAATGCTAAACGCAGAAGGAGATGATGCACATAACAAAAGCGCAGCCGCCATTGCTTTGGGGGCGATGCACGACCATCGAGCTATTGATTCATTACTTGCAGCATCGATCGCTGATGCACGAAGTGAAACTCGGGCAATAGCTTCAGACGTGTTGTTGGCCTGGAGCCACACCGATACAGCCGTGAAAGAACTTCTCGCGAAGCGCTACGGCAGCACCTACGCCGATAGGTTGAAGGCGCAGATGTCTATAGCGACACATGAATGGGAGAGTCTGCTCGATCTGGGTGATCCAGGAATCGACACGTTGTTAGAGGCACTTAACATAGAATTCGCAAATGGTGGTGACACTAGTCGCCATCGGGGCCTCGCTATATCTTTCAAAGAACACCTACACGGCCTTGACATTGCGCACGTGCGCCGTTGCACTGAAGGGCTGAATGAAAGGAACCAGGCATATATACTCGTTTTGTACTTTACCCTCCAGACTGTCCGCAATGGGCTTACAGATTCGGGCCTCGAGTGGTATGCAATGGGATGGAAGCTCGAACAGCAGGCATCTGAACTCTTTGATGAAGAGACGGTTCGCGCGAACCTGAAACTTCTGGCTAAGACTGATCCGAAAAACCTTCCCGCCATTTTGCGGAGTGTCACGCTAGCTATATCAATTGGTGACAATCCCCATTCTCCTGAATCGTCCACGTGGGCGGCACGCGTTGGGCATAGACTTATGACTGACGTAAGGCTAATTGAGCTTACGAGGCGCAGCGTCGCGGTGAAATTGCTTGTCCTGCAGGGAGTTCTGACGGTACCAGATAGCACGACAGTCGGCTTTGCGTACAGCGGACGGGACTCCATAACGAAGGAGCTGCCACCTATCCTGTGGTCACGCGACGAGGTCTCGGAATTGACGCGATTGGCGGAAGAGCGGGATGGGCCGTATAGAAGTGCAGCCCGCAAGGCTCTTGCTGTGCTGGCCGGCCAGAAGACCGAAGCCGACGATGTTAAACGCCTAGTGATGCGACTCGGCAGTGACCATTTGGACGAGGCGTATCGCGCGTTGCATATCCTAACGGACAACGAAGTGTTGTCTGAGGATCATCTGCCGTTGGTAGTTCAACTGTTTAAGAGCAATAACTGGTGGAGATATCAGCTGGCAATGATGAATGTCTCCGGCGGCGCACTCTGCGAGCGCGTGGCCATGAAGTAGCGGCTCGGATTTC
>CAZUAH010000395.1:0-13000 GCA_964617665.1 uncultured Pirellulaceae bacterium | reverse complement strand
TATTAGAGCCGGGTTTCTCTCCGCTATTTGAAGCCGCTTTCATTCGCAAGGCTTCGTCTTCTCGAACACGCCATCCTGACAGATCGGGGCGAATTGCTCCGAATAGTCCGGAGGCGGATCCGCCGGTGGCCAGAAGTCCTGTCGGCGAACGCCGCGGACCACATCGCGAGCGACATCGTCCGCGTCGCTCAAATCCTGATCCGTCCAGTCAGCGGTGCAGAACTTCACGCGGGAGACGTCCTTGGGCAACAAGATGTATCCAAGTTGGATTGCCCCGCTTATGCCCAGGCTGCTTGCCAGTTGCCTGTACAACGGCAACTGCAAGTCGACCCATTCGCCACGCCTCCGATGCGTCTGGTCCGGCGTCTTGCCTGTGTCCGACGACTTGTAGTCGAAAATGATGCGTTCACCCGTCTCGTCGTTCACGTCAATCCGGTCGATCCGTCCTCGCAGCCCCATCAGTTCACCATCCACAATCAGTCTTGCATCGGATTGGCCCCGCTGGGGCGCCTCGGTGTATTCGATTCGCCAACCAGCAGCGGCCCATTCGGCCTGTTTCGTGGCAAACGCATTCAGACGTTGACGCAATTGCTCGATTTGGATTTTGACCGCCGCCCTGGCGTGTCGGCCAAAGGCGGACACGGCTTGCCTGTCGAGCGTCGCGGCCAAGTATGCCTGAATCTCCTCTGGATCGGTCGAATCGCGGCACGGCCCTTCGCCAAACTGGCGAAGCACTTCATGCGCGAGTTGACCGAACTGGGCTCCATCCAACTCCTCCGCCGAATCGTCTGCTGCCTGCAACCGAAGCACATGGCGCAAGTAGAAGCGATAGGGGCACGCCAGGTAATCGCGGAAGGCGGTTACCGCCAGACTGGTAATCGGCTCCTCAAGCGGTTCGGGCAGCGGGATGGTGAAGTCCGGGTGTTCGCGTGAAGCGGTCAGACGTCCAGCCAGCGGAGGCAGTTCATGGACGGGCGGTGGTGGCTTGAAGTAGGCCAGAGCACGGCTGGCTACGGTCTCGGCGTCCGTGGCAAACAACAGGCGGCTTGGGGTCAGTGGGTCGCCGTCGGCGTTCTTCCGGCCCACGATCAAGTCGACCTTCTCGCGAGTAGCCAGCATAACGCACAACGAGTACGCATCGCGGGCATAACGCCGTCGGTTGTCCTGAATGCCCAACCGCTCGCGTAAGCGATCTGGAAGAAACATGTCCGAACCCGTGGCAGAGGGTACGTAACCTTCGTTGAATGTACATACGACCAACGCTGGGGCGTCATCCAACGGCAGTTCCAACCATCCCACAAGTTCGATTGCCGATGGAGCAACAGGGGCCGGAATCGCGGCCTTCTCCAATTGGGCTAACGTCAGCCGCAAAGCATCGGCGGCGTCGACCACAGGCATCAGTTGATCCGGAATCGTCTTTTCGTGTGCTGCAAGCACCGAGTTGAGTTCGTCGAACGTCCTTAGGGCGGCTCTGTCATGATCGTCCTCTCGGGTCCAATCACGATCACCGTAGACGCTCAACAGCATCTCGCGCAACTTTCCGTTCCATTGATCCAAGGGTCGCGATGCTCCACGCAACGAGTCGACCAAACTCGAGACCAGTTCCCACGCCTTTCTCGCCGCCTTGCCGCTGGAAGGCCAGTCCCGCCCCAGGCTCGCCTGCAAACGCTCGCTGGCGCATTCCTCCAAGCACTCCAGCCAGTCGTCGTCAGTTTCGTGACGCTCGATCCAGGCGTGAATAGCTGGATGGCGTACGAGCGAAGCGAAGGCGGAATAGCTATCACTGCGGAGATACGACTCGAGGGCCGTAATCAGAAGGAACGGCGAGGTCTCAGCCATCGAGGTGCCTGCAGCCGAACGCGAAGCGACGCCGCATTGCTCCAATTGACGTTGGACGAAGGGCGCTATCTGTTCGTCGGCCAAACCGATCGTGATATCGTCTGGCCGGTACTTCCCGTCATAGTCCGCCAGGCAACGCGCGACCCAGTCGGCCTGCTCCGCCGGACCATCCGCCAAGTGGACTCGCTCGGAACGGACCGGCAGTTCCACATCCGCCCAAGCACCCGGTACGAGACAACCGTGCTCGTCAAATCGTTCAGCCCATTCCTCTGGGGCAAACACCAAGGCGGTCACCCGATCGGCCACCTGATCGATCATCTGCCGAAGTGTGATTGTCATGTCGGCGGCGCCTATTAGGATAATGCCCTTTTGCGTCTGGCATTCCTCCTGGTCGATTGCGACCAGTCGTGCCGTCTGAACATCCCATAATCCGGCTCCCTCCAACATTTGCAGGTACGCATGTTGGATTTCGCGCAAAGCATCCCACCGTTTGCGCTCCCCAAACGTGTCCAATTCCGTACCGCGCTGGGCAACGTCAGCGAAGTCCAAGCCGTCGGCTGCCAACTCGGTGTGAAGAGCCGAGAGCATTCTCCCCAATTCCAGCCACTGCGCCTCATCTTCCTCGGCAGGCGGGGCGGCGATGATTTGGCCCACGATCCGACCATCCGTGTGTCTAAGCGAGTCTGCCCACGCTAGCTGCTGAACCAATCCGCTCGCAAACGGTCGTTTTGGACAGTAGAGACGTTCCGGCAGCCCGCCGACCGTCACGATCGGCGGCGGCGTGAAGACCAGCTTCCGGTCGTCGGCCAATTGCACGAGAATCTCCGCCAGCCGACGACACGCTTGGCTACCGGGCAAAACGACGATGGCCCTCGTCATATCAACGCTTTGGCCAGCCCGATAGCGATCAATCAGGTAATCCGCGGCCAGATGCAGGGGAGGACGGCCGAGACCGCAAAACTCTCGAGTGATGCTCATAAGCCAAAACCCGGCACAGGATACAGCAATATTGTAAAAACGTGAGTTCAGACCTCGTCGACCGGACCCGCACCGGGCACGTAAGTATCAATGGTGAAACATGTTGCGCAAATCACAAGGCTTCCTACCGCCGTTTGGCACGAATCCTGCATTAGTACTCATCAGTCGACTAACACATCTGTTGATCACGTCGAAGTATCTCGTTGGCGAAGGAGTGTGAAATGTTGGTTCTAACTCGCAAGAAGCAGGAAAAAATCCAAATCGGCGACAATGTCACAATTACTGTCGTGCGAATCAAAGGTAACACAGTTCGCGTGGGCATTGAAGCGCCAGACGACGTGCGGATTGTACGTGGCGAGTTGTTCGTCAAAAACGCGATCGCTTCTCAATGCATCGAAATCGATGCGAGCGAAGCGACGGTCGCCTCCTCCGAGGAGGAAGCTGCCGAGGGCAAGGCGGATGGTCTGGGCGTGCTACCTGCGGACCGTGGGGGGGCTGGCGAAAGACCTGGGATGCCCTCAGACCGACTGGAATCGATGAACGCCCACGCTGTGTGATCAGGAGTCGAGCGTCCGGCGCGACGGGCTAGTCGGCGATGGTCTCGTGAGGACGCTCATCAAACCCGTCGGGCGAGTACTTCGCGGGCTGAGCATCCGTCACACCGTGCCGAGCCGGCTCCTGCAGTACCGGGTTGAACCTCTCGCTCGGTGCAGACGGTGCCGTCGGCAACCTCTTCTGAAACGCGGCCGGTATAGTGGACCTTTGAGCCATCTCGGCAAACATCTCTGCGGAATGGTCCAGCAGAATACGCCGCACCTCTAGAATACTGCGAGGATGTTGGTGCACGTGTACATGGTCTGCGTCCACGACGATTTCCGATACGACATCATCCAGATGGGCGCTTTCGTACGGGACGACTCCGTCGCCCTTCTCGGAGATCCTGCTCAGTAGTTTCTTCTCTGACATGACGCCGACAATGTTATGATACTTGACCCAAGGCGGCTTTTGCGAGTCAAGCATTACCGGCAGGATTGGCGAATCAGGCGAAAGCGAGTCAATGCTGGTGGTCGTGGTCAGCAGTTCCGTGTTGCGGAAGAAATTCGGGTTGTCGCGGACGATGCGGGTTGTCGTTCTGAGCACGATGCTTGGCAGTTGGATCAATTTTCGTCCAAGCCAACGCGTATAGTCGTTGGCAAAATTGCTCCCGCGATGCGGCGTGCCGATGGTAACGACGCGTCGAATAGATGGATTCGAGCGGAAGTAGACCGCTTGTGCTAACTTCTCGCGCGTCTCGGCATCGGCGTTCAATTCCTCGAAGGGGCGATCACTAAGAATGTGCCAAAAGTCCTCTCCACTTTCTATGGTCTGCATCCGCGACACCAAGCCGCCCATACTGTGCCCCACAAGCACCATCTGATCCAAAGCCGGCCACTGCCCGTTGGGATCGACCGTTTTGCGCACAGCCTGCAAATCGGCTCGCATCTGCGCCGCACTGATCCAGAAGGGCTGGCCTGTCGGATACAGATACGACCAGAATTGATATCGATTACGAACTTCGGGAAGGCTCCGCAGGTCGTTCACCATTTCGGTCCATGTTTCGGGACTGGACCAGAGTCCGTGGACCACTAACACGGGGATCTTGTTCGGGTCGAACGCCTCCAGCATGTTCAACCCTCGGAGATCGTCCGTGCGATTCGGACTGATCAGCCCCCATGTGGCGATTTTTGTGGCCTGGAATTCGGGATTATCCAAGTAGTATCCCAGCGGGGTCGTCAGGTCGGATTCCAGCGGGACGTGACGCCCGGCGACCTGAACCGTGTCGGCAGCCAGTGGATCGTGCAGCTCCAAAACACATGTCACGACACGAGGGCCCCCGTGACGATCGCACGGCTGCTCCGCTGCGCGAAGAATCGCCGTGACAGGAAAGCTCATGCCGCTGGGATAGTAAGCCGAAGCCGGGTCGTGGTTGGCGTCCGGTCGGCGCACCGCGATCAACGGAACACCAAGCCCGTATGTCACGTGCCGATGGGCCAGACCTTCGACCTCGAAGTCAGACACGAATTCGAATTCTTCGAAGTCCTCCGGACGCCACAAGCCACGCGTCGCGATCTGCACATCGAATCGTTGGTCGCCAGATTGCAGCGTAAACGTGGCACCAGGGCGCAGACGCCCTTGCTCGTTGACAATCCTCAGCGCATCTTCCAGCGCGGTGTTGTACAAATCGCAGGCCCGACGAAACTGGGGATCGTATACATTGCGTTCGCGGTCGAACTGTGGATCGAACAAGTACATGTAGGCGTTCGCGACCGATGCGCTCATCATGTCTAGCGCCAGCCTCTGGTCACCTTTCGACTGTGCCTTCTTGCCGTAGATGTAGGCCAGCTCCGCGTAGGCGTACATCTTCTCGACGCTCGGCTCTGTCCCGATTTCCTCCCCAAGTTTGACGATCGCGGATCCGGCATCTTCGTCGTGCAGTTCCTCGAGATCGTACTTGCGCAATACGTGCACCGTGCGCCCTGTTGGTTTGGGGCCGCTGCGTGATAACAGGTTGAGTGGAGCGGCGAGTGGATTGTGAGGTATTCGTCGAACCGACAGATAGGAGCTCGACGCACAGCCACACAAGTGAACAGTCAGCAGTAGCGAGAGGGCGACCATCAATCGAATGTGGTGACGAACTCTCGCAGCAGGATTGGCGGTAGAGTTGTTTGTCGCATGCATGGTTGGCCGCAGAGATTAGACGAGCATCGCGTCAGCGCACGAAGGTGCCGAGACGTGAAAGAAAAGGCCCAAAATGGGCGGGGAGGATAGTGAAAAGTTGGTCGTCAGGTCAATGCCGATTCGATTCTCTCGACCCGCGTCAGACCTCGCCTGACCGCGAAAGTCCGGCTGTTTTGACAGCAGAACATGCTTCGCTATCTTACGCAATCATCTCACTTGGCACTCGCGTGACTGCCCCTCATATCCCAACGCGACGGAGCCGATGAATAGCGCGGCCTGCCTGTGATATCGACTGGCAGGCCACCCACCACTCTCCCCCGCCAATTGCTGCCTGCCTAGAAAAGCACTCAATGTCCGAACCCGAGAAACAATGCACCCTGATCGAAGAACTTGATCAGCGTCAGGAAGAGGTGCTGACGCAATTGGATCGGTTGAATTCGGAGATCGAGAATCTCTTGAACGGCTGCCTGCAGGCCCGGACCCTGGAAACAGCCGAGGCGGATTTCTAGAGCGAGAGTCAGAGCACTTTAGCCTCATTTCCTCGGTCTCTCTCGGGATCCACGCCGCCACGACCGCTGCAGGTGATTGCGGCATACTCTATAGGTTGCGGCCTCACCGCTCTTCCCCCAACGCCACGACGCCCTATAATGGCCGCTTTGAGCCAACAATAGCAACTGGGGAAGGTGCAACAATGGCAGTAGGTTTCGGAATTGTCGGTTGTGGCATGATTGCCAACTTCCATGCCAAGGCAGTCGCGGACATCCGCAGCGCCAAGGTCGCGGCGTGCTTCGATATGGTTCCCGCGGCCGCGGATCGGTTTGCGGCAGAGATCGGATGCAACGCGTATCACGATCTGGACGCCATGCTGGCCGATCCCGATGTAGATGTCGTCACGATCTGCACACCCAGCGGAGCCCACATGGAGCCCGCCGTCGCGGCTGCTAAGGCTGGGAAACATGTCATTGTCGAGAAACCGTTGGAAGTAACTCTGAAACGTTGCGACAAGATAATCCAGGCTTGCGAAAAGGCTGGTGTAACGCTTTCCGCCATCTTTCCATCACGATTCCACGAGTCGTCGCGACTGCTCAAACGGGCGGTCGACAAAGGCCGATTTGGACGTTTGACCGTCGGTGATGCGTATTTGAAGTGGTATCGGACGCAGCAGTACTACGACAGCGGTGCATGGCGAGGTACTTGGGCACTGGATGGCGGCGGGGCCGTGATGAACCAGGGGATCCACAGCGTTGATTTGCTGATCTGGCTGATGGGACCCGTCGCCGAAATCACGGCTCACACAGCAACATTGGCCCATGATCGCATCGAGGTGGAAGATGTCTGCGTGGCCACGCTTCGTTTCGAAAACGGTGCGTTGGGCGTTATCGAGGCCACTACCGCCGCTTATCCGGGCGCACTGAAGCGAATTGAAATCCACGGCTCGGCGGGATCGGCAGTTCTGGAAGAGGAAGACATCACGGTCTGGGATTTTGCGAAAAAGACGAGCGCCGACAAAGCGTTGCTGGAGCGAATGGCCGGCAAGACCGAGACCGGTGGTGGAGCCGCGGATCCAACGGCGATTGGCCATCACGGCCACACGGAGCTGTTCAAGGACACGCTGAAGGCAATCAAGAAAGGGACGAGCCCGCTGATCGACGGCCCAGAAGCCCGCCGTTCGGTAGAGGTGATTCTTGGAATCTACAAAGCGGCGAAGACAGGGCGAACCGTACAGTTGCCCTTGAAGAAGGACCCTGTTCTGAAGTAACTGCAACCTGGATATGGTGATGAAACGGCTAACGGATTGGCTGGTCTACTTGGTTGTGCGAGTATTCATCTGCCTCATACAGGCGATGCGGTTGGAGACTTGTCACACCGTCGCTCGATTCCTGGCAGTTGTGGCGTGCGACATCGTGAAAGTGCGTCGCAAGGTCGTTGATGAAAATATCCGGCACGCCTTCCCGGAGATGACCGAGCGTCAGCGGCACATCGCCACACGACGGATGTGGGAACATCTGTTCCTCATGGTCTGCGAGATCGCACACGCGCCGCGGAAGATTCACGATACGAATTGGCGGCGGTATTTCAATGTCCGTCGACAACGCGAGATAACCAAGTACCTACTGGACGTGCGTCCGGTGGTGATGATTTCGGGGCACTTTGGGAACTTCGAACTGACCTCGTATATGATGGGACTGTTCGGGCATCCCGGCTATTCCATCGCTCGCGATTTGGACAATCCTCATCTCGATCGATATCTAAAACGATTCCGCAGCAACAACGGTCAGTTCATTTTGCCCAAAGAAGGCAGTGCCGGCCAAGTGGATACAGT
Source organism: uncultured Pirellulaceae bacterium (assembly GCA_964617665.1). Classification (GTDB taxonomy): domain Bacteria; phylum Planctomycetota; class Planctomycetia; order Pirellulales; family Pirellulaceae; genus JADHUC01. Next base: position 5,142 of record CAZUAH010000395.1, on the reverse strand, counting down.
GCTCCGGGCCGGCGGGACGATTGCGTTGCTGGGCGACCAAGCTGCAGGTCCGAAAGGTTGTTGGATTCAGTTCATGGGGCGTCCTGCATCGTGTCACAAGGCCGTCGCGCTCTTGACGTTGGTGAGTGGTGCGCCACTGTTGGTGTGTTATGGCAAGAGGACGGGCGATCCGCTGGAGTTTGAAATCGGCGCACAAGGCATAGCTGATCCGCAAATCGGCGGCGATGAACTGGCTAACGTCAAATCCTTGACGCAGTGGTATAACGATCACCTGGAGGCGGTTATTCGGACGGCGCCCGAACAGTATTGGTGGGTGCATCGGCGGTGGAAAGGCGCGCCTCGGAAAAGGCGTGCGTCAAAGCGCAAAGCCGCGTAGGGCCGCGAGCGAGGCGAGAGATGGCTAATTGGGTCCGAGTCTGCTCGACCGCCGATTGTCAGCCGGGACAGGCGCTCGAACTGGTTGCTGACGACCGCGTCATCGCACTATTCAAGCTAAAAGGTCAGTTCTACGCGCTGGACGGCATCTGTCCGCACCAAGGCGGCCCGTTGGGCACGGGCGCGGTTTGTGGTTGTGTTGTCACGTGCCCCTGGCACGGTTGGCAGTTTGACGTTACAACAGGACAGCATCAGACAATCCCGTCACTGGAGCAAACGGGGTTTCCAGTCAAGGTCGAGGGTGACGACGTTTTTGTGGACCTGGAGGAATGACGCGTTTTCGCCCATTTCGTAATACCGACCCACCTGCAATCGCAGAACTCTGGTGCAATCACCCCCCGCATCGGGCTCTGGTCCAGCCCATGTCGCCCACGCTGTTCGAGCAACGAGTCCTCAGCAAACCCTACTTCGACCGGCACGGATTAATCGTGGCAGAGGAGGACGGTCGAGTCGTCGGTTTTGCACACGGCGGCTTTGGCTCTAACCACGATGGCAGCGGACAGAACACAGAGATCGGCGGCACGTGCATGTTGATGGTCGGGGCGCACGAAACGCGATCTCAGATCGCAGTCAAACTGCTGGTGGCTGTTGAGCGGTACTTGACAGACCACGGTGTGCGCACGCTGTACGCGGGCAGCGTCGCCCCGGCAAACGCATTTTATCTGGGGCTGTACGGAGGCTGTCAGTCGCCCGGAATTCTGGAATCTGATATAGACCGGCTTTCACTGTTTCGGTCGGCCGGATACTCGGAAACGGAGCGTCATGCGGTGGTGCAACGGCAATTGAGTGGTTTTCGCCCGATTGTCGATCGTGTGCAAATGCAGGTACGCAGACAATATCAAGTGGAACCGGAGTATGACCCTCCGCCGGAATCGTGGTGGGAGGCCTGTACGATTGGTCAGATCGAAAGGATGCGTCATTTATTGGTTTCACGCAGAACCGGCGAGGTCTGTGGTTCCGTGATTTTCTGGGACATGGAACGGATATCCAGCAGTTGGGGTGTGCCTTCGATTGGGCTAATGCGGCTGGAAATCTCCCCGAATCTACGCGGCCAAGGTCTTGGTGTCTATTTGGTTGGGGAAGCGCTACGCCACATGCACGACAACGGAGCCGCACTCGCCGAGGCCCAGTTTCCCGAGGGTAATAAAGCCGCGCACGCCCTGTTCGGCAAACTTGGCTTCGCACCGGTCGACCGTGGCTACGTTCTCTGCAAGACTGTCTGATCAGGATCCAAGTCCTTCAGTGGTGGGTACTTAGCTTTCGCACGTCCGTTGGGTGTTTTGCACGACGCGAGGGAATATAATAGAGAAACGGTCCAGATCACGAGCCGCCCAACTGCTGGAGTAAGCCGCTTCCTGCCCAAACTCAAACACCCCTGATTCAACATGTCCGAAAGCGTTCTTTCCCGCTACCTTGATCCCGAAGTACTAAGCCAAGTGGCAGACCGGCATTTCGAGCCGCGTGGTTTGGTAATTGGCAACTTGGCCGGGGCGCACAAGTCGCCATTGTCGGGTTTCGCTGTCGAGTTCGCCGGCCACCGCGAATACGCTCCAGGCGATGACCCAAAGCACATCGACTGGCGCGTCTATTTCAATCGCGATAAGTTTTTTGTCAAACAATACGAACTAGAAACGAACTTGGTTTGTCATCTATTGTTGGACATCAGCGCCTCCATGCGATACGGCGACGGCCGACGTCAAAAATTGATGTATGCCGCCCAGATGGCAACGACTTTGGGCTATTCCATTGTGCGGCAGAGCGACAAGGTGTCGCTGGCCACGTTCGATTCGCACGTTCGAGGTTTTGTGGCGCCAAGCAACTCGATGGACCAGATCGTCCGCATGACGCACCATCTGGAGGAAGTGGAGCCTGTCGAGAAGACGGAAATGGCGGAATGCCTGAACGAGTTGGCCACACGCATGGGGCGTCGCGAGATCGTTGTCGTACTCAGTGATTTCTTTACCGACTTGGAGCAAATCGAGGCAGCTATACAACGGATGCGGTATAACCGTCACGAAGTCGTGCTGGTGCAGATTCTCCATCACGATGAATTGACCTTTCAGTTCGACGCGATGACCAAATTCGTGGGGCTGGAGATACCAGAGGAATTGCTCGCGCAACCCGAGGACCTACGCCGCGGATACTTGCGTGCGTTGAATCGATTCAACGAACAACTGGCAGACATCGCTGGGCGCAATATGTGCGAGCATATTATGGTCGACACGTCGCGTCCGCTGGGCGAGACGCTGGCCGATTACCTGAACCGCCGCAGCAATCTGAACCGCTTCCGATAGACAATCTGCAACGTGAAACAGTGAAAGGCATTCTCAAACAGTGAAAGAACCGGAACGCGTCCAAAGCGTGGCTAGCGAGGCCGCGGTACTCGTCCGCGTCATCTCCCGTGCTCAGTCTTTTTCGGAGACCCCGCTTGAAGAATTGGAGGGATTGGCGACCACAGCAGGCACGACCGTCGCCAGCGGACTGACTCAACGTCGCGAGACGCCTGACCGCGCCACCTACATAGGAAAAGGGAAGCTTGAAGAACTCAGGCTACTGGTCGATTCTCGCGACGCGGACGTTGTCATTTTCGACAACGATTTGAGCCCTGCGCAAACGCGCAATTTGGAGAAGGCGTTGAGCGTCAAGGTGATCGACCGGACCGAATTGATCCTGGATATTTTCGCTTCGAATGCCAAGACGCATGAGGCGCGTTTGGCCGTTGAATTGGCTCAGCTTGAGTACTCTCTGCCGCGTCTGAAACGTATGTGGACGCACCTCTCGCGAATGAAGATGGGCGTCGGCATGCGCGGCCCGGGCGAGAAGCAGTTGGAGGTGGATCGACGTCTGGTCGAGAAACGTATTCATGACTTGCGCGACGAATTGCGAGCAATCGAAACGCGCAAAGAACGTCAGGTAGCGGCCCGACGCGATAACATGACCGTTTGCTTGGTGGGCTACACCAACGCCGGGAAGAGCACGTTAATGAACGCTCTAACCGACGCCAATGTCCTGGTCGAAGACAAACTGTTCGCGACGCTCGACACTCGTACGCGACGTTGGCAATTGCCAAGTTGGGGGCCCGTGCTTTTGAGCGACACGGTCGGCTTCATTCGCGACCTGCCGCACCGCCTGATCGCCAGTTTCAAGGCTACGCTTGAAGAGGCTCGTCGCGCTGACCTGCTCTTGCACATTGCGGATGCCAGCAACACTGCCGTCTACGATCAGATCAGCGCTGCCTACGAAGTACTTCAGGAAATCGGCATCGAGGAGAAGGATACGCTCTTGGTGGTCAACAAGATCGACCGCCTTTCGTCGGAGAGTATCCTGAACGGCATTATCAATAGATATCCAAACGCCATCCCGGTCAGTGCCCAAGAACGTGCAGGATTCGAGCAATTGGCCTATCGTGTCAGCGATGCCTTGAGCCGTACATTCTGCGACGTGGACGTGGAAACCGGCGTCGAGAATGGAAAGCTGGTTGCCTATCTCTCCGCGCATGGGGAAGTGCTGTCGAAACGCTACGAGGAGGAACGCGTCGTCGTCCATTGCCGGATTCCGCAAAAACATCTCGGGCGCATCAAGGGGCCCGACACGATCATCCGCCATCGCGACACCCAGTCAAAGGACGCAGACGACTCTGGCGCCGAAACGATGGAAGAAGTGGCTTGACCGTCTACAAACGCGCTATCGAGTACTCCCGCCGCGAGCCACTCGGCTGAATGGGAAGCTCAGGACTTCCCTGGGCGGATGCCTGCACATTCGGCAAAATCGCTACAGCTTAACGCCGGCCCGTGCAAATCCCTGTCTGCCGTGGCCTTCGCTTCGAGAACGAAGGCAGTCCTGTGCCGGTTGTGCCGATTATTTCCATTGAAGTGATTATGGCACACTCGGATTGCGCTTCATGGTCAACACGGCCAAGGACGGCAGACAATGCACAGAGGCACGCGTCGGACATGGCTCTTTTTGGTGGTATACTCTCTTTGCAGTTGCCAGCTCATTCTTGCGGACGAATTGGATGCGTCTGCCGGCTCGGATTCTGAGACCGCAACAGCATATACGAGCGAGATCGAACCACCCGGCGTTTTCTCGATCTCAGACGACGAGGATCCGTTTCACATGAGTAGCTGGCTCCAGCCGACTGTCCCTCCACCGCAGCCGCCTGTGTTTTACGACTTTCCGCTGTACGGCGGGGCGGCGGAGGTTCCTCAGGTAGTGTTCGGCACGGAGGGAGTGCGACGCAGCCTGATTGCACGGTATCGTCGAGCACATGCACCGGGTCCTGGAAATGAAGTCGTATTCGGCTCAGAAGGACTATTTCGCGTTACTACCGATGGCGGAAACCTCCTGAAGAAATCGCTGTTTTCGCCCGCAGTCAAGGTCCAGCAGCGGACTCCGGTGATCACCGACCCGCGGATCCGAGGCACTCGCTATGGTGGACTGATAGCCTCCGGGTCTTACTGGGCTCCCGCACGACAAGACTTGGACACGGTACTTAGCAAGATTGACTCGCGCATCATTCGCGATGTTGTGGTTGTCAAAGGGCCTTATAGCGCTCGCTACGGCCCTGGGTTCAATTTCATCGATTTTCAGTTTCTGGACACACCGCGATACGCCGACGGGCCCCGCTGCTTCTCCAGCACCAGCCTGGAGTACAAGACTCGGGTGCACCAAAGTTGCTATAGCGTAAATATTCCGATCGTTCGGGTT
>CAZUAH010000394.1:0-13017 GCA_964617665.1 uncultured Pirellulaceae bacterium | reverse complement strand
GCCCTGCTTGTTTCAAGCGTCGCGGCCCACTATAACGCCGCTTCATGGAAACGCCTCAACCGCCCGCCCCATCCGTGACTCGCGTCGTCGTGGCCAGCTTCATTGGCACGACGATCGAATGGTACGACTTCTTTCTCTACGGCACCGCCGCCGCTCTGCTGTTTGACAAGCTGTTCTTTCCCGAGTTTGATCCGCTGACGGGGAGAATGGCGGCTTTTGCCACGTTTTCGGTAGGGTTCTTCGCGCGTCCAGTGGGCGGGATTGTTTTCGGACACTTCGGCGACCGGCTCGGCCGCAAGTCGATGCTGGTTACTACGCTGATGCTGATGGGCATTGCGACTTTCCTGATTGGCCTGCTACCGACGTACGATCACATTGGCGTTGCGGCACCCATTTTGCTTGTGCTATTGCGTTTCATCCAGGGATTAGGCGTTGGCGGCGAATGGGGCGGCGCGGTACTGATGGCGGTCGAGCATGGACATCGTGGCCGCCGCGGCCTTTACGCCAGTTGGGTGCAGGCGGGCGTACCGGCCGGCCTCCTACTAGCGACTGCGGTGTACAACCTGTTTTCTTCAACCCTCGGAGATGATTTTCCACGTTGGGGCTGGCGAGTGCCGTTTCTGCTTGGGATCGTGCTGCTGGGCGTTGGCATGTTTATCCGCCTGAGGCTGCTCGAAAGCCCTCTGTTCGCGCAGCTTCGTGATAAGGCGAAACCAGTTCGCGTACCATTCTTCGAAGTAATTCGCCGCTACCCGCGCAACGTGCTCTTGGCGATGGGTTCCCGTTTCGCTGAAAACGGATGTTTCTACATCTTCACGGTGTTTGCGCTCACCTACGCCGCTGACCAACTCAAATTGGAAAAGACGGCGATTCTCAACGGCGTGCTGCTCGCCTCGGCCGTTCAGTTCATCCTCATTCCGGGGTTTGGTATCCTGTCCGATCGCATCGGCCGACGTCCCGTGTACATCGCCGGTGCCGTCGCGCTTGCCTTGTTCGCGTTCCCATTTTTCTGGATGTTCGATACTTGCACCATGCCTATGATCTGGTTGGCACTGGTTATCGCGCTTATCATCCATGCAACGATGTACGCCCCACAGGCGGCCTTCCTGTCCGAGCTTTTTGGAACCGAGGTGCGCTACACCGGCGCGTCGATCGGCTATCAGCTTGCCTCGCCGCTGGCCGGGGGTCTCGCACCACTCATCGCCACGATGCTTCTAGAGTGGAGCAGCGGCCGACCATGGCCCGTTGCCGTCTATCTGATTGTCCTGTCGGCGGTGACGATCGTCTCCGTATGGCTCGCCACCGAGACGCATCGTCGCGAACTCGGCGATACGGGACGCGACCGGCAATTGGACTGATTCACCCAACGACGCGCCTTGCGGCGATGTTCTAGTCTTTGAAGCAGTTGGGACGCGCCTTAGTGTCTTGACCAAACGGCGTCTATGTCTTCGGAGGCAAATCTACCTTCGACGGAGGCGCCGTGTTTTTGGGGGATCCTTTCGCTTCGGGTTGGGGTTCGTCGGGCGAAGCCCCGCTGGCGGCTGATCGTCCCACTTGCATCCAGCGGACGCCTGTCAGTGTGCCGTGATGCCCGTTTCCGGATACATCCGTGATCATGCCTTCTTTAGGATCCTCGAAATCGAGCAGAACCACCGTATCGGCGTCTTTGTCAAAACGATGTGACGTCGGTACAGCGAACGACTCGGCGCTGTACCGGCACACCGACGACAGACGAAACGCACGAATCTGCCCATGCAGGCCGTGCTGAGGAAAATGTGAACGTGATGGCACAGAACCCAGTTGGTCTCCCAGTCGCAAATTCGACAGTTCAGCGTCTGTCCCGCAAGGCCACGCAGTCCGCAGATACTCGTTGCCATCCAGATATGCGGCCATCTGCCCCTGCGCGTCCTTCGTGGCAGCAACATGGTGCCAGCCTTCTGGCACCGGATCGTTGTACGTACCGTGAGACCAACCGATCGGTTTGTCCGAGCCACCGCCGCGAAGCGTTACACTGAGTCGCCCCCCTATCGTCTTCAGCATGATATCCCAGCCGTTGTCCGCTTTGTGGGGCAGCCTAGTTCTGCAAACGTACGTTCCTAGGAGTTCATGGTTGGGCTCTCCGGCCGTCCATTTGACCCACACTTCCGCAGTGAACTCGCCGTTGGCCGACGCAACATGTTTCGTGTCTTTCAATTCAACTTGCTGATCGGGACCCTCAAAATGCAGGACATTGAACGGCTGATCAGAGTCTTCGGGAACAGCAGTGGAGTCGCGCGGATTCGCCTCGGGATAGAGTATAGGGTGAATGTCCCACACCAGAATCGTCTTCTCCCAGGCGCCGGCGGCTAACGTGGCGTCGGGAGAAATGGCGGCGGCCGAAATTCTATCGCGCCTCGACGCGTTTAGGGTCAATGCGACCTTCCCGTTCTGGGCGTTCCAGAGCTTCATACTTGCATGGATTCCGGCAGCAATCCATCTGCCGTCCGACGAAAAATTCATGTTCTTGGCATCGGCAAACAAGTCCGCGAGGATAAGCTTCTCCGTACCGTTCGGGACATCCCAAAATCGCAGCGAATTGTCGTCACTGCAGGAGGCGAGCGTCTGGCCATCGGGCGAAAACGACAGCCCGTCTATTTTCTTCGTGTGCTTGTTCAGCGTAGCCTTCTGCTGGCCGGTTTCCACATCGTAAAGTGTGATCGCTTCTTTCTTGGCGATGGCCAGAGTCTTGGCGTCTGGCGAAAGAGCCAGTGCGTCGATATATCCGTCAAAACTGTGGAGGACTTCCCCACTCTCGGCGTCGCACACCAGCGTAGGTGATGTGTATCCGCCGATGATCAACGTCGCACCGTCATGGGAGAAATGCAACTGGTGCATCAACGCTCGGTCGAACGAGCCTTTGTGTTCTCGCCGCTCTCGCCAAGTCCCAACCTCCCATACGATTGCCACGCCATCCATACCGCCAGAAACTATTGCTTTGCCGTCGGGGGAAAAAACCAGTCTCATGACTTGAGCTGTGTGACCATTCATCCGCTTTAGTTCGCGTCCTGCTTTCAAATCCCACACCACGATCGTGCCGTTCTCAAGCCCTGAAACCAGCAGTTCTCCGATCGGAGAGATAGCCAGTGATGTCGTTGTCTCGTCGGTCGTCAGCACATGGATCGGTTCCGACGGCGGCTCTGGCGATACGGTCGGCGGTGATCGATCGTCATCTGACAAGGGAGCGAGCGGTTGACCAACCGCCAGCAACTCGTCGTTAACCACTTGGATCCAACGGACGCCCGTCAGTGTGCCGTGATGCCCGTTTCCGGATACATCCGCAATCGTGCCCTCTTGAGGATTGTCAAAATCAAGCAGCACCACTGTGTCAGCGTCTTTGTCAAAACGGTAGGACTTCGGTACGGCGATGGTCCCGCCGCCGTACCGGCACACCGACGACAGCCGAAAGGCCCGAACCTGACCATGCAGGCCATACGGCGCAAAATGCGGTGTGCTTCCCAGTCGCAAATTCGATACCTCAGCGTCTTTCCCCACGGACCAAGAGAATCGCTGAGTCTCCTTGCCATCAAGATATGCCACCACCTGGTCTTGCTCGTTCTTCGTCAAGGCAATGTGATGCCACCCGACAGCCTCGTTGCGAGAAAACGGCAGAAACTCACTGTTATGGGACATGCCTTGCGTGCTGGTCGATCCGCCGTAGCGCGCAGACATTCTCCACCGGCAATCCGGCGTTCCCCACAACCCAAGGTCCCAGCCATTCGTGGCGGGGTGAATTCGTGACTTCGGAACAAATGTTCCAAACAAGTCTTGCTTATGCTTGTCAATTGCCCAACGCACCCAGACTTCCGCAGTGAACACTCCGTTGGCGGATGCAACGCGTTTCGTGTCTTTCAATTCAACTCGCTGATCGGGCCCCTCAAAATGCAGGACACAGAAAGGCTGATCAGAGTCTTCGGGAATGGCTGCGGATTCCCGCGAAGTGGGCCGTGACGACGGGCTTTTGCGGCCTTCCCAAGGAGCCAAAGCGACTTTGGACGAAGACGGAGTGGTTTTCGAAGATTTCTTCGTCTCCGGCCGGATCTCGTCAGGCGGAGCCTGACCTACGGCCATGCCTTCCAAGGTGATCTGTAGCGCGGGCGTGCCCTTTTTAAGGACCGTGAACTTCCGGGCCTCGATCACTTCATCGCCTCGGCGTATTTCGTAGCCATACTCGCCGGGCTTCAGCTTGATGGTCTTGCCGATGCCGCGGATCTCCATCTCTTTGCCGTCGAACCAAACGGTAATCGTGGGGTCGTTGACCAGCGCCGGGTCAATTTCGACCTTGACCGTCTGCTTGCCGTCGCGAAGGAAGAAGACAATGGCGAGGACAAGGAAAGTCAATGAGGCTAAACCGATGCCTACGGGAACGATGGGGATGGCAAAACGTGACGCGGTTGCGGTCGTGTGGGTGGCCTTGCGCCGTCCTTTGCGAGAGGTAGAGGGACCTATCCGACGTCTAGCCGTGGGCTCGAACACGGGGAAGCTCTCGGCCGCGTTGTCGTCGCGAGCGGGCAAAAGCGTGCCGTCTTCGCCGAACTGCAAGGGTTGGTCCGGTTGGTAGGTTTCCAGCTTCTCGAAAACGTCGCGGGCCATCTGGTTGCCCGGGTCGATCTTCAGAAGACGATCCAAGACGTTCTCCCGCAAGCCGTCGTACTGCCGATCGCGCAGGGCCTGCTTCAATCGCTCTTCCAAGGCTTCGGCTTCTTTCTTCAACGCGTTCGTTTTCGCTGCGTCCGCATTTTCTTTGAGGTATTGATTCAACGCTGCGATGACTTCGCGAGCCGACGAAAACCGGACGTCCGCGGATTTGGCCATCATCTTCAAACAGATCGCCTCGATCCGCTTGTCTAGGTCCGGGCGCAACTCGGACGGCGGCTTGGGCTCGCCCTGAAGGATCTGGCCAATCACGGACGTTATGGAGCCGCGGAAGGGCAGTTCGCCCGTCAGCATCTCGTACAGGATCACGCCGAGACTATACACGTCACTAGCCGGTCCCATCTTCTCGGGATCGCCCCCTATTTGCTCCGGAGACATGTAGGCGGGCGTACCCAGCAGAGTGCCGTCCTGCGTCAATCGACTCTCGACGCTTTGATCGGCGCGTCGTGCCAAACCGAAATCTGTAATAACGGGCTCGTTTCGCTCGTCAAGAATGATGTTGCCGGGCTTCAAATCGCGGTGCAGGATTCCTTTCGAATGGGCCTCGGCCACGCCCACGGCGATCTTGCGAACCAACTTCGCGATCGTGCGTTCCGAGCGAAGTTTTGGCGATCCCACCAAATCCGACAAGGGCGGCCCGCCGACGTAGGCCATGGTGATGTAGCGAGTGCCTTCGTGCTCGCCGATATCGTAAACCTGGCAAATATTTGTGTGATTCAACGTGGCAGCAGCGCGAGCTTCGCGATGGAATCGCTCAAGGAATTCCGGTTCCTCCTGATCGGCGAACTTGGGAATCTTCAATGCCACTTCACGTTGGAGTTCGGTATCCTCCGCCAAGTACACCGAACCCATGGCGCCGGCGCCCAACTCTCTGACAATCCGGTAGCGGCCCAGCGGGCGGCCTATCGCGTCCGAATCCCCGGATCCCTCCGTCGTCTTCGGCGGACTGTCCAATGCAAATGTCTGGTCGATTCCTGAAGGATCGTCGGCGGGAGCGGGTTGCTCCTTCTGGCGATCGGCGTCAACAAGCGCTTCGGCCAGTTCCCCGTCGCGGTCTCCGAAACGCTCGATGTATTCACCATGACCTGGTCGATCACCCCACCTGTGCCGAATGCAGTACTCCTCGACGACCAAACTTACTGGTACGTCCTCAATCGCACCCATACTCGGGAATCTTGTCAGGTAATGCTCCAAGAGGGGCCGGGGCGGGAGTTGCTCAACTGGCGTCTGTGCGTCTGGCAGGGGCTGGCTTTCGGACAACGATCCTTTCGGTTGTGTGTCTTCGGAATGCGCACACCTGGCCTGCGTATCGTCCGGTCGCGCACATCTCCAGCGCCATTCCATGTCGATAAGGGCCAGAACTCGGATCGCTTCGCACGCGACGTGCGGCTCGCCTTGACGTGGTAATTCTGCTACGTACTGATCAATCTGTGGTTCCTTGCCCGCTCGCCAAGCTGCCTCGAAACGCTGAAACACATCGTCGAACTGGCCGCTCTGGCCAACTCGAAGGGATAGGCCATCATCGCGGCTCTCCGCACCGTTGAAATCCACACCCATCGCGGCCTCATGATGCTACAAGAAAGAACTGCTACCAGGAAAAAGGCATTGTAGACCTCATTGTCTTCTGCTGGTAGTTGGTTGTGCCAAATTGCGGCCCGGTCGGCTCCATATTTGTAAGGCGGTTCAGCCGAGGATTTGGCGGGGAGATTCTCTAAAATCGTGCAAATAGCGTTTTTTGTAGACAGGGGCAGCAAAGACCGGAAGAGTCTTCCCCACTACGCACTTTCGACAGCCGAGGGGGCGTTGCTGAGGGCCGATTAGAGCAAGAAGGCAGGACAAGGCCCCCCAGTTCTTGTAGACTGTCACCATGCCGTTCTTGGATCGCCGAAGACGCGTCCGATTAGGGCTGTAGACAATTCGAACCTGTCAAGTTCCAAGACGTGGGAGCGAACGGATGTCGGATTCGGTCGACGCAAGCAGTTTCCTTGAAAGACTGAACCAAGGCAACGATGCAGCAATCGACGAGATGGTCACCAAGTACTATGACAAGCTGACAGCATTGGCTGCTCGCAAGATGGGCAGGCATATCCAAGCCGAACCGGAGAGTATCGCCGTATCGGTGATGGGATCAATGATTCGCGGGATTCGTGAAAAGCGGTATCAAGTTGCCGATTCGCGCCGTCTCTGGAACCTTCTTATGACGATCACGTTGCACAAGATCGCAAAACGCGCGGCGAAGCAGAAGAAGGAAGATGCTGGGCCGCCCGACCTGGACGCCGTTTTGGCCAGTGGTCCTACCCCTGCGGCGTGCGCCATTTTCGAAGACTTGATCGAAACTGCATTGAGCGGATTGGATTCCACCTACCGTACAGTCTTGCTGAGGTTTCTCGCTGGATGGAATCGGACGCAGATTTCAGAGGAACTGGACATTACTTATGCCGCAGTCAAATACAGGCTGAACCGTGTACTGGATCGCCTCGGCAGGCTGCTCGCATGAAGCATTCAGAATGCTGCGCACGTCGCGACGTTCACTCAACTAGCTGGAACAATCCTACGCGTGTACCGTCGTCCGGCATGGCCGCAGTTTGTGCAACCTCTCGCATTTCTTCAGCCTCTGCTCGGTCCAAATGCCGGCCTACCGAGTTCAATTCCTGTTTTCGCTCCTTCAAATACCGTTGGATCCAGACGCGGTCCGTGTCGACAAGTTTGTACAGCGAGAGTTGGACTGTGTTGCCATCTTCTTTTTTCAGATGCACTTTCGAATTCTCGAATTTGACGAACTCCGCCTGGCAAGCGTACGCTCCGTCCTTGCTGGTCCAAATCCTATTGGGGGACGCTGGCTCGATTGAGGCGTCTTCTGACGAGTCGTTCTGCAAAGCAAGCACGTTCGCCCCTGGCTTAGCCGGCTTTTGGGCTTCCCTCCGCTCGGACATCTTGTGGGCAATGTGCATGGGACTGTAGGAAAGGGTTGGTGAACGTGCGGGGCTTGGTGGGTCGGCGGGTTTCGCGGCAGCAAGTTTCTTCCCTTCTTGCTCCAGGATCATCCGACAGTATTCCCGATGGTCTGGCACGCGGAGCAGTTGACATGCTGTCTGAAACTCGCCTCGTTTGATTTCTTCGCGGGATCGTTCGTTAGCTTTTCTCTGGGCGACAGCCCGGATGACTCGAGGATTGTCTGGTGACAGTTGATACTGCACCGCCCCGCCGCTGTACATGTGCGTGCGAATAATGCCTTCTGGTGATTGGACAACACTATAGGGTTTGCCTAATAGGTGTTCGATGTCCTCCTCAGCCAAGAAAGCAGTGCCTTGCATCACCTTCAGAAACTCGTACACGTCGACTGCCTTGCACACGGTGCCCTTATCGCGCGGCGCTGGAGTCGAAGCTGTTGGCAATCCGCTTCCAGCGGTTTCCGTTTGCGAATGCGTCCCACCAGATCCGGGTGGTTGCGTGAACAGCACAACAAGCAAGGCGACCACGACGACGAAGACGGGAATCGTAGCGGCCGATAGGATGATCCCGCTTCGCACTCGCCTTTCCTGCTCGCGAAGCATCCGAAACCGGTTACCAGGACGAACGGGTTGGGACACATTTGGTGTCGCGGCGGGCGTAGAGGCGGGCTGAAGTGCATATTGTGCCGCCACCGGCGTCGCGACGGGCATACGGTACGGATCGTGCTGAGCCGTAGCCTTCGTCATCGGCACTCGCGGCGCATCTTGCGGAAGCGAGCGATGAGGTGTCGGCGGGGCTTGGCTTTGCTGACGAGGTAGGGGGCGTTTGTGGACTGCTGACATGGCAAGTCTCCATTGGAAGCGTCAAATGACTCGGAATCAACCGTTTGCCTTTCTGGGGACATAAGGCGGTTGGAGACGCATCCTGGCTGTAGAAAAACTGAAAAATCAGGAAAGATGTACCATGAACTTTGGCTGATCAGAGATGGTCAATAGGCATTCGTGTCGTCCTGTCTGGCGCGTCAGGGAGTATTCTCAGCATCAGCAGGAAAGCATGAATCGGGGGCCGTGGGCGAGACGGATGTGAAGATAGCTGTGGTGCAAGAGCAACCGGCCGTGAAGGCGTCAGACGGGTAGTCCGTATTCTCCCAATGCGCCTCCTTCGTGCCAGACTCGACGCGATGGGACGCAGGCTGCCTGTGTTGATCTGTCTGGATGGCATGCCGTATATTGCAGGGAAGGAGGCTGCCATGAAGAGAAAATGGGATCTCGACAAGATTTCCATCAGTGTGAAGTCTCATCAACTTCTCAAACAACTGCTGATGGAGAATCCGAAACTCGAAGAAATTATGACCGGCGCCCGGAACGACACCGAGGCGTTGATCGGCGTGCGCAACTGGGTACTCGACGAATTGGAGGCGAATCCCGCTGCGCTGGCGTTCTACCAGAGCGAGCACAACGACCGCGCGACGCTCGAAGAGCTGCGCTGGCAGGACTTCGCTGCCATCCGCATCCTGGACTACATCGACAACGCCGGACGCGAGTTCGAGGATTTGAATCTGCGTGGACAGATCGCCCTCAGTAATCCGGTCAAAGCGATCTGGCTTGCCGTCACGCATGGCACAGGCGGGGCCAAGCCGTTCTTTTTCGAGGACATGCTGCAACTGTTTCGCCAGTTATCGGGCCGCAGCGAGTGCCGGCTGCCCACACGAGAAAGGGTCGATGAGTGGATGGATCGGCACCCGTCGGGGATCGATCCGCGCATTATCCGGCTGCGCGAAGAGAATCGCGATCGTATCCTGAACGCTATCATCAATCGCATGGACAGCGGCGAGATCAGCAGTTCCCGTTTCCAATTTCCTCCGGACATGTCGCAGGAACAGAAGTACATGCAGACGCTTGAATGGTGGAACGATCCGCTGTTCCATCTGCGCTTCGCTGTCCGCTCGGCGGATATGCTAAACGAGATGCTCGGCAATTCGCTCGATCCGGACACCATGAAGATCCTGCACGAGGCCGAGCAGCGGGGCATCCCCTTCTTCGTGAATCCGTATTACCTTTCGCTGCTGCACGTGCGCGTTCCTTACTTTGCCATCGGGGCCGATCTGCCGATCCGCGCCTACGTGATTTACACACAACAGTTGGTCGAAGAATTTGGCCACATCGTAGCGTGGGAGAAGGAAGACGTGGTGGAGCCGGGCAAGCCCAACGCCGCGGGCTGGCTGTTGCCATCGAGCCACAACGTCCACCGACGCTACCCCGACGTGGCGATTCTGATTCCCGAGACCCGAGGTCGTGCCTGCGGTGGACTGTGCGCCTCGTGCCAACGGATGTACGACTTCCAGCGAGGCAACCTGAATTTCAATCTCGACGATTTGGAACCCAAGGAAGCGTGGCCGGAGAAGTTGCGGCGGTTGATGGACTACTTCGAGAACGACTCCCAGTTGCGCGACATCCTTATCACTGGCGGCGACGCGTTAATGAGCACGGACGACTCGCTTGCCGAAATTCTGGACGCTGTATACGAGATGGCTCGCCGCAAACGGGAAGCCAACCAGTCCCGCCCCGACGGCCAGAAGTACGCGGAATTAGTCCGAGTACGCCTTGGAACTCGATTGCCCGTGTTCCTGCCGCAACGGATCACGCCCGAGCTGACTCGTATCCTGGGGGATTTTCGAGACAAGGCCCGCGAAGTCGGCATCCAGCAATTCATGATCCAAACGCATTTTGAATCGCCGATGGAGCTTACGCCCGAATCGCGCGAAGCGATCCAGCGTTTGCTTTCGGCCGGCTGGATCCTCACGAACCAACACGTCTTCACTGCTGCAGCGTCGCGACGAGGCCACAACGCGAAACTGCGACAGGTGCTGGGCGAGGTGGGTGTGTTGCCTTACTACACATTCACCTGTAAAGGCTACATGGAAAACAACGCGAACTTCGCTCCCAACGCACGTGCGGTACAAGAGCAGATGGAAGAGAAAGTCTTCGGGGACGTGCCCGAAGAGCACGACGAGACCATCCGCAGCCTGCCGTCCGAGTCTGAACAGCTCGTCAGTCGTGTCGCCGCGCTCCGCGAGGAGGCCAATTTGCCATTCGTCGCTTCGGATCGCAACGTACTGAACCTGCCGGGCGTAGGCAAGAGTCTGACCTACCGAGTGATCGGCATCACACGATACGGCAGACGAATCCTCGAATTCGATCACGACGCAACGCGCACGCACAGCCCCATCATCGAAAAGATGGGAAAGGTCGTAATTGTCGAATCTAAGTCGATCGCTGCGTACCTGCAGCAGCTGGAGCAGATGGGCGAGGACGTATCGGAATACGAGAGTCTGTGGGGATACTCGATCGGCGTAACGGAAAACCGACTGCCGGTCTACGAATACCCCGACTACGATTTTCAGATAACCGAGGAATTCACGAATCTCGAACTGGAGGAGTAGCGGAGGCAATGCCCGTGTCCGAAAGGCCTCAGCCAACGGCAAATGTGGGAGGGCGAAGCTCCCGCTGAGCCGCGTTTTGGTGTTGATGAACGGCTCGGCGGGAGCCTCGCCCTCCCGTCTACCAACGAAGCTTGCTTCAATGAACCATGGAGACCAACGTGCCAGGAAAGCGGCTAACAACACTCACTCGCCCGTCTCTCACTCTGATCGCCGCGATGGCAGTGGCACAGTTCCCAGCGAAGGACGGCCTGGGGCAGGCGGAACCAGATAACAGTCCGAAGACTGTTTCAACCGACCGCGATTTCAGCTGGCGCGAATCGGAAACATCGCTTGCTCTGCTGAATCGTGGTCGAATGGTGTGGGAACACGTCCACGATCGCAAAATCGGCAAGCCGTATATGAGGATCGGTCTGTTGGACGGGACCGAGTTGACTCGCCCTTGCCCGTTTCCGAAAGGCTATCCGAAGTCGGACCACACGTGGCACCGCGCACTGTGGTGGTCTTGGAAGGCAATCAACGGCATCAACTTCTGGGAGCAGAACCAGCCCGGTACAGATCCTGTGAAGGTAGAAATCACGCACAGCGACGATGGTTCAGCTCGGATTGACGTGACCATCGCCTATCATTTGCCAGACCAGCCTCCTTTGGTGAACGAGAAGCGAATCATCACCGTCAGCGCACCGGACGAGACGGGCACCTATCACATCGACTGGCAAGCGACATTCGCGCCGGCTGGCGAGGATGATGTTGTGTTCAACAAGAACTCGTACGGAGGTATGGCACTTCGCATGGCGGCCGAATGCTGCGGCGACCCCGCTGCGGGAAAGAAGCCTTGGGCTTTCCTCGATAGCGAAGGCCGAGCCAACTGCAACAACCAGACGGCTCGTTGGGTCAACTACAGTGGCATCGCACCGAACGGTAAACCTGCCAGCGTCGCCATGTTCGACCACACGGACAACCCGCGGCATCCTTCGTTGTGGCAGTCTAGGTCCCATTATCCCTATCTGAATCCGTCGTTCACGTGCAAAGAAGACTATACGTTGCCCGCCGGAGAGAGTTTGACGCTCAGATACCGCATCCTGGTACATCAGGGTGCGGCCGATATGGAGAGACTGGAACACGAGTGGAAGAACTTTGCTGCAGCCCCGACGCTGGCGGCGGCTCCGCGACGACATGACGAAAAGGCCCTCAAGCAGAAATACGATGAGTTTGTCGAGACGCTCGACGTCGGACGGATCTCGCGGGATTATCCCAAAGCTATTCAAAACCTGGATTCGCTCGACCCGAAGACGAAACTCGGGGGAATCAAGACGTTGGGTGCAACGGGCGAAGTTGAGGTCATTCCCTGGCTTGCGCCGTTCGTCGACGCAAAGGAAGCTGACGTCAGAATCTATGCCGGGCTGTCGATCTTTCAGGTCGTAACGTCACACGAATTGGAGCGTCGCGACATGACGCAGCCGGGAAAGGTTGTCATCAAGCCACCAGGCCCCGATGATATCGAATTGCGACCGATCGCTTGGGTGATCCTCAAGATGTTTCGGACATCGGACCCCAGCGTGCGCTCGTACGCAGCGAACATGGCTGGCTACCTGAGCCTCTGCGAGTTTGAAGGGGAACTCCGGCAAATGGTCAACAGCCGACATCCCGCCGAGTCACGAGCAGCCCGATCGGCAATGCACATGGCCGGTATCGACCTTATGGAAGAGCTGCCGCCGTCCTCGTTGGGAGTGCAACTTGAAGTGGCCAAGTGACCCGCGTCCTGCCAGCTTGCCGAAAGTTGCCTTTCGAGTATCCTGCCAGCCGATGCAATTCGCCCGCGCACGCGCCAACAACCTACATTAGATCTATTGACAAAACGCTGAAAAATAAACAAAATGACCCTCGGCACCAAAATGCTGTTGGATTCTCGATGACGAGCCGGATATTCGGCG
>CAZUAH010000393.1:0-13022 GCA_964617665.1 uncultured Pirellulaceae bacterium | reverse complement strand
GAAATCCGAGCCGCTACTTCATGGCCACGCGCTCGCAGAGTGCGCCGCCGGACTCTGTATTCCGGCGACAACATGGGGGCGATTTGGCGTTGGGACGTCGCCCAAGGTGAAGGCATGCTGGTCCGCCGATTCAGATCAGGCATTGTAGACATGGCGCTCAGCTCCGATGCGACGTGGCTGCTGGCCGCAATCGGGTTGGAGCTTTGGCTTCTGGACACCATGAAGACAGGCGATCAAGCCGTTATACGAATCTCCGGCCACACTTCACCAATACGATGTGTTGCCCTACTGCCGGGCGAAACCCACGCCATTTCGTGTAGTTGGGACGGAACCGTCCGCCTCTGGAAACTGCCACCCCTGCCGCGAGGTTGAGCCCCGTTGGTTGGAACACGGACCGGCGGGAGCACCCGCTTTCGGAAACAAAACAAGATCTCATGAAGAGTATCCTCAACCAGTCCATAAACTAATCTACATACCTGAACCCGTCATCGTTCTCATTGATACCCGAGAGGAGTATTGGGAATGTCACGAAGAACCCATTCACGTCGCTCGAGCCATCGGAAAAAGAAGAATGCACTCGTGCATCGGCGCCGACGACTCCAGCTTGAACAGCTGGAGGACCGCCGTTTGTTGGTTGCCGATTTCCTGATGAGCGACATGGTCGTCGACGTGTTTCCACCGGAAGGGTCCCATCCGGCCACTTTGCCGACAGCCGCAGCAAACCGCGGGCAGGGCAATGGGGCAGCGCACCGCGCGTCAGAAGTTTCCGTGCGTGCGGATTCGGTGGCGAGCCAGGCGATTCGCAACGCATTGGTTTTTCAAAGTGGGCCGCATGGATTCGTCGAGGTCGACGACGGGGAGATGTTCCTGTTGGCGACCGGGCCGGCACCGAGCGAACTGCGAATCAACCAATCGGACAACGTGAACGCGGCCGACACGACGAACACAAATGAACTCCAGGTCGGCGGTTCTCTGGGGTTGGACTTGACCGGCAACGGATACACGGTGGGCGTCTGGGACGGTGGGTTGATTCGCAATACGCATCAGGAGTTCGGTTCCCGAGTGACCAATGCCGATACCGGCAGCTTCAACTACCACGCCACGCACGTAGGTGGCACGATCGGGGCCGCGGGCGTCGTGGGCAACGCCAAGGGCATGGCGACCGAAGTGAGCTTGCGGAGCCGCGACTGGTCCAGTGATTTCGCGGAGATGGCTTCCGACGCGGGTTTGATCGACGTATCGAACCACTCGTATGGCTACGTCACGGGTTGGGCTGTCTATCCGGCAGCGACGTTTGGTTTCACGACGAGTTCGGGAGACGTAGACGTCTTCTATGACGATCGCTACCTGTATGACACCGAGGATCCAGACTTCGGAAAGTATACAAGCACGGAACGTGAGCTCGACGAGGTACTTCACGACAATCCTCATTTGCTCAGTGTCTGGTCCGCTGGGAACGATCGGAACGATGCGTACGACAATGTCTCGACCGACGGAAACTACGTGGCGTGGTTCTCAGGCGACCCGGGTGGGATTGGCTGGTCTGGGGCGGGCTGGTATCTGGTGCCGGACTCGGGGGCCACCTTGGCCCCGGCCGCGGATGGCAATTCCGGTACGGGCTACGACAGTCTGGGTGGAAAGCATGTTGCCAAGAACTCTCTTGTCGTCGGGGCGGTCAGCGACGTAACCAGCGATCCCTATAACACCGGCGATATTACGATGACAAGTTTTTCTAGCTATGGCCCCACGGACGATGGTCGGGTTAAACCGGATGTCGTCGGCAATGGCGCCAGCTTGTATTCGACCTATCACACTTCGGACAGTGCGTACGCATCCATGTCCGGAACGTCGATGTCGTCGCCCAACGTTGCCGGCACGGCCGTTCTGCTGGTGGAGCACTTTGAGGATGAATTTCTCACAACGCCACGGAGCGCGACCACCAAAGGAGTGCTGATCCACACGGCGTCCGACGCCGGGAACGTCGGCCCCGACTACGCCTACGGCTGGGGCCTCGTGAACGCCGCGGAAGCCGCCTCGTTTATCACAGACGCCGCCAGCAATGTATCGGGTGATGCCTATTTCGAAGAAGTTGTCTACGGCGGCTCAGAGTGGACCAAGGACCTCGTTTCCGACGGCAGCCAACCGCTGAAGGCGACCATTGTTTGGACCGACCCAGAGGGCACTGCACACGGAGGCGGCGTGGACATCACCACTCCCGTGCTCGTGAACGATCTCGACCTTTGGGTGACGGGTCCCGGCGGTACGCATTATCCTTGGACGCTGGATCCCGCCAATCCTTCCAACGACGCAATACGCAACGCGGCCGGCAACCATGTGGATAACGTCGAGCAAGTGCTGATCGATGCGCCGGCGGCGGGATCGTATACCATTCACGTGGGCGATACCGGCGGTGCGGCGGGGCAGGAATACTCGCTGTTGGTCAGCGGGGCCGCTTCACGGTTGGCCGTCGCCAGTACGTCACCCGAGCTGACTGGCGCCCTCCCGGCATTCTCGACGATCGACGTCACGTTCAACAAGTCGATCGATGCAGCCACCTTCGAGAGCAAAGACGTGGGCCTGGTGGACCTGGACGCTCCCGGTCTTTCCTTGTTGGGGTCATTCGGTGGCGCGTTCAACGAGTCCGTCACGGTCGGATCCTTGCTGTACGCGGCCACGTCAGAAGGCCTGCGGATCTTCGACGTCTCCGATCCAACCCATGTGACACGCGTCGGCACATACGATATGCAGCAGTCGGCCAATGGGCTCCGGGTAGTGGGAAACCTCGCCTACGTGGCCAATTCTACCAGCGGTCTGGAGATCCTGGACATCACCGATCCGGCCGCAGTGACACGTCTGGGCGGCTACAATACGTCGGGCATTGCCTACGGGGTACAGGTGGTGGGCGACTTGGCCTACGTGGCCGACTACACTGCTGGTCTCCAGATTCTAAATATCTCCGATCCCGCTGCGGTGACGCGTCTGGGCGGGTACGACACATCAGGCTACGCCTACAACGTGCACGTGGTGGGCACACAGGCTTACGTGGCCGATGGGTACGCTGGACTCCAGATCCTGGACGTGACCGATTCGGCGGCGGTCACGCATCTGGGCGGTTACGATACGTTGGGCACTGTGTATGGCGTACAGGTCGTGGGTAGCGTGGCTTATGTGGCCGACAGCGTTGAGGATCTTGAGATTCTGGACGTATCCGACGCGGCCAATGTGACGTCTCTGGGAGGCTACAACACGCTGGGGTACGGTCAGAACGTGCAGGTGGTGGGCAACCTTGCCTACTTTGTCGACGGGCGCGGGGGCCTTCACGTCCTGAATGCTTCAAATCCGGCAGCGGTAACGCGTCTCGGTGGTTACGACACAGCGGGCTACGCCGTGGGCGTTCAGGTGATGGGCAACTTGGCCTACGTGGCCGACGATTATGCTGGTCTCCAGATCCTAGACGTGACCGATTCGGCCGCGGTCGTGCGGCTCGGGGGGTATGCCTCTTCGGACACTGCGTGGGACGCACGAGTCGCGGACGACCTGGCGTACGTCGCTGACGGTGACGGCGGTCTGCAGATCGTGGATATCTCCGAGCCGGCCGCAGTGAACGGTCTGGGCGGATACAATACGACGGGCAATGCGTACGGCGTGCGAGTGGTGGGAGATCGGGCCTACGTGGCCGATGGTTCTCGCGGTCTTCAGATCTTGGACGTATCCAATCCGTCCGCGGTGACGCCTCTGGGCGGCTACGATACGTCGGGTCTTGCCTTGCAGTTGGAGGTGGTGGGCAACTTGGCCTACGTGGCCGACGGTTCTGCTGGTCTTCAAATCCTGGACATCGCCAATCCCGCAGCCGTAGCACTTGTGGGTGCGTACGATACGCCGGGTGTCGCCGAGAGCGTGCAGGTGGTGGGCGATCTGGCCTACGTGGCCGATCAATCTTCCGGACTTCAAATCCTGGACATCTCCGATCCCGCCGCCGTGACTCTCGCAGGCGGATATGATACGCCTAGTCGTGCCTATGATGTCCAAGTGCTCGGCAACCAGGCATATGTGGCCGACGGGGATGGCGGGCTTCACATCCTGGACGTCTCGAATCCGGCGGCGGTGACGCGATTGGGCGGCTACGACATCTGGACGTACGCACATGATGTCCATGTGGTGGGCAGCTTGGCCTACTTGAACGACTATTGGACGGGCCTTCATATCCTGGATGTGTCCGATCCCGCCGGAGTGGAACTACTGGGCAGTTATGCTACGTCGGGCAAGGCCTACGCTGTCCAGGTATCAGGCAGTGTGGCTTATGTGGCCGACGGCGGAACGGGAGTGCAGATCATCGAGGTCGGCTCACCCGCCGCAAACATCTCGCACGTGGCGGACAACACGTACCGCGTCGACCTGGGGCAAACGCTCTCCGAGGGCGACTATGCCCTGCAGTTGGGGCCGGACGTGCTGGACTTGGGCGGTGCAGCCATGGACCAGGACCAGGACGGTACACATCGGGAAGCGTCCGAAGACATTTACTTCGCTCGGTTCAGCGTGGCCGTCCCGCCGACCGTGAGCAGCCTGGACCCGGCGGATGACGCCACGGGCGTGAGTGTCAACACGAACCTGATGATCACCTTCGATGAGAACATTGCAAAAGGGTCGGGCAGCATCGATATCAAGCTTTCCAGCGACAACACAGTGGTGCAGACGATCGACGCTGCAAGCGCGGCGGTGACGGTGTCTGGAACGGCGGCGACGATCAATCCACCAACGGATCTGGCGGAGACTACAGGGTACTACGTGGAGTTGGCCGCTGGAGCGTTCGAGGACTTGGCCGGAAACGACTTCGCCGGGATCAGCGGCGCCACGGCCTGGAACTTCACCACTGGCGATTTCACGGCGCCAACCGTGGACAGCCTCGTCCCCGCCGACGACGCGACAGGGCTCGCGCTGGACGAAGACCTAGTGATTACGTTCAGCGAGGATATCCAGAAAGTCACGGGCGATATCGTTCTCAAGAAGTCCAGCGACGGCTCAGTCGTCGAAACGATTGCGGTCACTGGCGCAGCGGTGACGGTGTCGGGCCCAACGGCCACGATCGATCCGGCAACGACGCTGGCGGAGAAGACGAGTTACTACGTCGAGGTGGCCGCTGGAGCGTTCGAGGACTTGGCCGGAAACGACTTTGCCGGGATCAGCGGCGCCACGGCCTGGAACTTTACCGCGGGTGATTTCACGGCGCCGACGCTGGCCGGTCTGGTCCCTGCGGACGACGCGACGGGAGTGGCACTGGGCGCGAACCTGATGATCACCTTCAGCGAAAGCGTCCAGAAAGGTACGGGCAACATCGAGCTCAGGAAGGCGGGCGACGGCTCGCTCGTGGAGACAATTCCCGTTACGAGCACAGCGGTCACCGTCGCAGGTGCAACGGCCACGATCGATCCGGCAACGCCACTGGAGACGAGCACCGGCTACTACGTGGAGGTGGCGGACACGGCGTTCGACGACCTGTGGGGCCACGATTTCGCCGGGATCAGCGGTGCCACGGCGTGGAACTTCACTACGACAGACATTCCTCCGTTGGTGGTCACCACCACCTCGCCGGACCTGAGCGGCACGCTGCCAACGTTTTCTGCCATCGACGTGACGTTCAACAAGCCGATCGGTGCGGCTACATTTGAGGGCAAAGACGTGGGACTGCTAAGCTTGAACAGCCCCGATCTTTCCTTGTTGGGGTCTTTTGGTGGTCCTTTCAACGACTCAGTCACGGACGGATCCTTGCTGTACGCGGCTACGGACGCAGGCCTGCAGATCTTCGACGTTTCTGATCCCTCGGCGGTGACGCGCCTGGGCTGGTATAACACGCCGGATGTAGCGCAGGCGGTGTACGTGGTGGGTGACGTGGCCTACGTGGCCAGTCATTTTGAAGGCCTTCAAATCTTGGACGTCTCCAACCCGGCCGCGGTGACCCGCTTGGGCGGGCACGCAATGATGGGCTCTGCCATGGACGTCCAGGTTGTAGGCAACGTGGCCTACGTGGCCAATTACTCTGACGGCCTTCAAATCTTGGACGTCTCCAACCCCGCCGCGGTGACGCTTCTGGGCCAGTTCCACACGTACTCGGACTATGCATGGGGCGTCGAAGTGGTGGGTAACCTGGCCTATGTGGCCGATGACTGGGCCGGCCTCGAAGTTCTGGACGTCTCCGATCCCGCTGCCGTGACGCGCGTGGACAGATTCAGTATGTCGGGCTCTGCCACGGACGTGCAGGTGGTGGGCGACGTGGCCTACGTGGCCGTTGATTTTGCCGGTCTTCAGATCTTGGACGTCTCCGATCCGGCCGCGGTGACCAGCCTGGGCGGGTACGACACGCCGGGCTACGCCCGGGACGTGCAAGTCGTGGGCAACGTGGCCTACGTGGCCGACGGTTCTAATGGTGTGGAGATCCTGGACGTCGCCAATCCGGCCGCGGTGACGCGCTTGGGCGGATACGACACGCCGGGCTACGCTTCCGATGTGGAGGTGATTGGCAACGTGGCCTACGTAGCCGATGATCATGCCGGCCTTCAGATCTTGGACGTTTCCAACTCGACCGCGGTAAATCGCTTGAGCGCGTACGGCACGACGGGCTATACCAGGCAAGTACAGGTGGTCGACAGTGCGGCCTATGTGGCCGATAGTGTCGGTCTTCAGATTCTGGATGTCTCCGATCCGGGTACGGTGGCCTACTTGGGCGGGTACAAGACACCGAGCTCCGCCGGCTTCAATGTAACCTCCTGGGACGTGCAGGTGGTGGGCGATGTGGCCTATGTGGCCGCTGATGATGAAGGCCTTCAGATCTTGGACGTCTCGGACCCGGCCGCGGTGGTGCGCCTGGGCTCGTACGATACGACGCAAGCCCGAGGCGTGCAGGTCGTGGGCAATCTAGCCTATGTCGCAGACAGTTATGGGGGTCTTCACATCCTGGATGTCGATCCACCGTGGTCGGTGACCCGCTTGGGCGGGTACGACACTCTGGGGTCTGCCCGGGACGTGCAGGTCGTCGGCAATGTGGCCTACGTGGCCGATGGCCTAAATGGCATGGAGATCCTTGATGTCTCGAACCCGGCCGCGGTGACGCGCCTGGGCGGCTACGACCCGGGGCACGATACGGTGGACGTTCAGGTCGTCGGCAATCGGGCGTACGTGGTCGAGCGTGCTGAAGTGATTGGCAACCCTGAAGGTCTTCATATCCTGGACGTCTCGGATCCGGCCGCGGTGACGCGTTTGGGCGGGTACGATACGTCGGGGGATGCCTGGGACGTTCAGGTCGTCGGCAGCTTGGCATTTGTGGCGTCTGATGATGCCGGTCTTCACATCCTGGACGTCTCGGATCCGGCCGCGGTGACGCGTTTGGGCGGCTACGATACGACGGGTAAGGCCAACGGATTGCAGGTCGTCGGTAGCATGGCCTTTGTGGCGGACGGCCGGTCTGGAGTCGCCATACTCGAGGTCGGTTCCCCCGCCGCAAGCATCTCGCATGTGGCGGATAACACGTACCGCGCCGACCTGGGGGGCGCGCTCCCAGGCGGTGATTATGCCCTGTTGTTGGGGCCGGAGATCCTGGACTTGGGAGACGCGGCCATGGACCAGGATCAGGACGGCACGACCCGTGAGGCGACCGAGGACGTGTACTTCGCTCGCTTCGACGTGGCCGGGGGCATCCAGGGGGCCAAGTGGAATGACCTCGACGGCGACGGTGTGTGGGACCAGCCCGGCGAGCCTGGTATGGAAGGGTGGACGATCTTCCTGGACACCGACGGCGATGGCCACCTCGACGCCGGCGAGACATCGACCACCACGGACGCCGACGGCTATTACACATTTTCCGCTCTGCCGCCGGGCAACTACAACGTGGCGGAAGTCCAGCAGACTGACTGGGAGCAGACCTACCCGGCGCCGGATGACGGGCTAGTCCGCGCGAATCTCGCGCACGACGGCAGCCAAGCGCTGAAAGAGGGGAGCTATTCAGACGTCAGTGCGGACGGACGATACGTCATGTTCGGTTCCTACGATACGACCCTGGTGCCGGACGATAACAATGGCAAGTCGGACGTGTTTCTCTTCGACACCCGCGAGGGCACGATCGAGCGCGTCAGCGTGGCCCCCGGCGGCGTCGAGGCCAACAACTGGAGTTACAATCATAGCGGCTCGACGCCGCTGAGCGCGGACGGTCGATACGTGGTGTACCAGTCCGCGGCCTCCAATCTCGTTCCCCTCGATACGAACAACGACTACGATATCTTCGTCTATGACCGCCAGGCCGACGCGGTGGAGCGGGTGAGCGTTGGCTCCGACGGCACACAGGCCAATGACAGGAACTCCGAGCCGGCGATCAGCATGGATGGGCGCTACGTGGCCTTCGTCTCCTATGCCGACAACTTGGCGGCCGACGACAACAACTCGACAGGCGACGTGTTCCTCTTCGATCGCCAAACCGACACACTGGAGTTGATCAGTCAGGCTGTGTCCGGAATCGGCACGGCGAACGCCATCAGCCGGTCGCCGGCGCTGAGCGGCGACGGTCGCTATGTGGGTTTCTCGTCCTCCGCCACCGATCTGGTCAGCGGCGACACCAACGCAGAAGGCGACGTGTTCGTCTTCGACCGGCAGGCCGACGTGTTGGAGCGAATCAACGTCGGTCCCAGCGGCGTGCAAGCCAACGATTGGAGCGGCTACGTTACGATCAGCGCCGACGGCCGCCACGTCGCGTTCGCTTCGGGCGCCTCGAACCTGGTGTCTGGCGACACCAACGGACAGGCAGACGTCTTTGTCTATGACCGCGACACCGGCACGCTCGCCCTGGTGAGCCGCGATTCGTCGGGCAACCAGGGCAACGGCGGCAGCACCCGCTGCTCGATCAGCCCGGACGGCCGCTATGTCGTATTCGAATCAACGGCCACGAACCTCGTGGCAGACGATACGAACGGTCAGACGGACATTTTCGTGCGCGACCTGGTCGCGGGTACGACCACCCGCGTGAGCACGGGCCCTGGCGGCGTAGGCGGGGATGGCATGAGCCTTCGCAGCGCCATCAGCAACGGTGCCGCCACGGTGGCCTTCGACTCCAGAGCCACGAACCTCGTGCCGGACGACACCAACGGGTTTGGGGATGTGTTCGTCTCCCACGCGCTTGCCAGTACCTCCCACACGGTCGCGCTCACGCCCGGAATGGTGGCCCAAGACGTCGATTTTGGGAACCGGACGCTTCACAGGGTCGAGGTCACTGAGACAGGCGGGAGCACGGATGTGACCGAGAACGGCCCCACCGACACGTACCAAATTGCCCTGAAGACGGCCCCCTCCGGGGCTGTGGAACTCACGGTCACGCCCGACTCGCAGACCGAGGTCAGCCTCGACGGGACCAACTTCTTCGGCAGCGTGACGTTCACGCGGGCCGACACGTCGGCCCAGACGATTACCGTGAGAGCCCTAGATGACTTGCTTGTCGAGGGCAATCACACAGCCACGATCGGTCACGCCATTACCGGCACCGTGGTGGACCCCAACTATCCCTTGGACCTCAGTATCGATGACGTGACGGTCAACATCACCGACGACGACGCGGTCCTGACGCTGGATGTCGCGGCGACTACCATTTCGGAGAGCGACGGTACGGCGGCCACTACGGTCACGATCACCCGCACGGATACGTCGACCGCATTGGTGGTGAACCTGGCCAGCAGCGACACCACCGAGGCGACCGTCCCGGCCACAGCCACGATTCCGCTTGGGCAGGTCTCGGTGACCGTAGACCTGGACGCCGTGGACGACGCCATCGTGGACGGCACGCAGACGGTGACGGTGACGGCATCGGCCACCGGTTATGTGGACGGTACGGACACAGTGGACGTGACCGACGACGACACAGCGGTGTTGACGGTGACGATCGCAGCGTCATCCATCTCCGAAGGAGCCGGCGCGGGGGCGACGACGGCCACGGTGATGCGGAACACGGATACGACCGACCCGCTGCTAGTATCACTGGCAAGCGACGACACGAGCGAAGCAACCGTGCCGGATACGGTGACGATCGCCCCAGGGCAGTCGTCAGCCACGTTCGACATCGACGCAGTCGATGACACGATCGCTGACGGGACCCAGACAGTGACAGTGACGGCAACGGTGAGCGGGCATGCGGACGGTACGGACACGGTGGACGTGACGGACGACGATACCGGAGTGATCGAGGGGACGAAATTTGAAGACACGAACGGGAACGGTCAGTGGGACACCGCAGAGCCTGAACTTCCGGGAGTAACCGTCTACCTGGATATCAATGATAACGGAATTCTCGACGCCGGTACGGAACCCAGCGCCGTCACGGATGCCAACGGCGACTATTCGTTCACGAACCTCGGTCCTGGTAACTATGTCGTTCGCGAAGTCGTGCCGGTCGGCTACGCTCAGACGTATCCGTATGCCGTTACCGGTCGGTTGTTTGCCATTGATCCGAATGCTGCAAGTCCGACACAGATCGTGGAAATCGATCCGGCGGACGGGACAACGCTCAATTCCTTCTTTGTGCCTGGAACACTGTCGGGGACGACCGCTGGACTCGCGTTTGATGGCCAAACGCTGTACTTCATCGATGCCACGGACGACACGCTTTATGAATTGAATCCGGACACGGGGGCGATCCAAGACTCGATGGCCCTAACTCCCAATACGCGTTGGGATGGAGCCGCCGTGCTCGACGGACTGGTCTACGTCAACGATCCCGTGTATGACGTGATCGAAGTGATCGATCCAGTGACGAACTCGAACGTTAGGACGATCAACCTTCCCCCATCCAACTACAAGCCATTTGGTGGGCTGGGAGAATTGCCTGACGCTTCCGGTGGACAACTGGCAGGCCCCATCGGACTCTCAAACGGAGTCGCACTGCTCGATCCTGTCACCGGAGCGGCGAATAGTTCGTTCTCTCATACGCCCGTCAGCAACGGCGGCAACTTTGGTGTGACCAGCATCGACGGCGAACTCTACCTTGGCTTCAACGACCCGTTGGGAACGGTTTTGGTGTACACACCGGACGGGACTTTTCAGCGGAGCTTTCAGGCGGGCTTTGGTATGTCCGGGCTGGGTGCGGCGGACTTTGCTGGTGACGCTCATCGAGTCACTCTGTCTACGGGACAGGTGCTGACTGATCTTGATTTCGGCAACCAACGCCGACTTGCACTTTCGATCGCTGATCCATCAATCCCTGAAAACGGCGGTTCCACCACTGCAACCGTGACTCGTTCCGGCGATACCGGTGGCGATCTGGTTGTCTCCCTATCGAGCGACGATCCGACGGAGATCACCCTGCCGGTGACCTCGATTACGATTCCAGACGGAGCGTCCACATCCGCGCCGTTCGTTATCAACGCAGTAGACGACGCAATCGTGGACGGCACGCAGACAGTGACGGTGACGGCATCGGCCACCGGTCATCCGGACGGCATGGACACGGTGGACGTGACCGACGACGACACGGCGGCCCTGACCGTGACGATCGCGGCATCATCCATCGCTGAAGGAGCCGGTGCGAGTGCGACGACGGCCACGGTGACGCGGAACACGGACACGACCGGCGCGTTGACAGTATCGCTGGCCAGCGACGACACGAGCGAAGCCACAGTACCGAATACGGTGACGATCGCCGCAGGGCAGTCGTCGGCCACATTTGACATCGATGCAGTAGACGACGCGACCGCGGACGGTAGCCAGACGGTGACGGTGACGGCAATAGCGGCCGGTCATGCGGACGGCACGGACACGGTGGACGTGACCGACGACGAGGTGGCACAACTGACTTTGAGCGTGTCCGCCGGGCAGACCGAGGAGATAGACCAGTCGTCTGAGATAGCTGACTATGATGGAAGCGTCGTCCATTTCGCCCCCATGGGCCAGAGCTTTACTCCGACCCTACCGGGGGCCAACTTCGTTGTGTTGAAACTCTCGGACAACACGACCGCATCCAATGGGTCCACGGGCGCCGTCCGTATTCGTGAGTCGTCGATCACGGGCCCCATTCTGGGAACGAGTGATGACGTGTTTCTGGAAGATTGCTTCAACTTCGCAGCTGGCCCAGGCTGCGGCATGGCGGGGGGCTATTCCGTAGAAATTCGATTCGACTTTGCCACAACAGTTCCCCTGACCCCCGGATCGACGTATGTGATCGAGCCGTTTAGGAAGTCGGGAGATTCTTTCTCGGCTGCATACGAAACCAGCGACGTGTATAGTCTCGGAACGAGTATTTTCAACGGCGTGGCCAATCCCGACCGTGATCTGTGGTTCCGCGAAGGGCTGGCATCGGCGGCAGGGGAAATCTCCGAAGGCGATGGGTCTGCGGCGGCGACCGCAACCGTTAGCCGCAATACGGACACAACGAACGCGCTGACTGTAAATCTGGCCAGTGACGACACCATGGAGGCAACTGTCCCAGCCACCGTAACGATTCCCGCCGGGCAGACGACCTCGGCGCCGTTCGATATCGATGCGGTGGACGATCTGATCGTGGATGGAACACAGACGGTCAACTTCACCGCATCCGCGGCGGGACACGCTGACGGGACCGATACCCTGGACGTTACGGACGACGACGTGGCCGCATTGACGCTGGTTATCGACGCGGCGTCGATGTCCGAAAACGGCGGCACGGCGCAAGGGACGGTGAGCCGGAACACGTTGACCACGGCCGATCTGGTGGTGACGCTTGCCAGCAGCGACACGAGCGAGGCGACGGTTCCGGGGACGGTGACGATCCTTGCCGGTCAAGCGTCGGCCACGTTCCCGATTACGGCCGTAGACGACGCGATTGTGGACGGGACGCAGACGGTGACGGTGACGGGCACGGCGGCCGCTCATGCGGGCGGAACGGACACGATCGACGTGAGCGACGACGACGTGGCCACGCTGACGCTGGTGATCGACGCGGCGTCGATGTCTGAAAACGGCGGCTCGGCGCAAGGCACGGTGAGCCGAAACACGTTGACCACGTCCGATCTGGTGGTGAC
>CAZUAH010000392.1:0-13022 GCA_964617665.1 uncultured Pirellulaceae bacterium | reverse complement strand
CAGAAATCGCCAGGTGAGCAATGCGGATACTGCTAATCGGCGATATTGTCGGCAAACCGGGTCGCCGCATTGTGACGCGGTCCGTGAGCCGGTTGAAGCAAGACCACGGACTAGATCTGGTCATTGCCAACGCTGAGAACGCGGCTGACGGCTCCGGAATCACGCCAGCAATCTATGCCGAACTAGTCAAAGGTGGCGTCGATTGCATCACAATGGGTGATCATATCTACCGCCGCAAAGAGATCAACGTCATTCTGGAGGCCGAATCCAATATCGTCAAACCTGCCAATTTTCCACCGGCGGCACCGGGGCGGAATTGGGCGGTGGTTCGCTCGGCTGGCGGTGTGCCGGTTGGCGTGTTCAGCCTGTTGGGGCGGGTTTATATGCGCCCAGTCGACTGCCCTTTTGCAGCAGCCGACCGCGTCCTGGCGGAGATGCCCAGTGACGTAAGAGTCAAGGTCTTGGATTTTCACGCCGAAGCGACCAGCGACAAACAACTGATGGGACGCTACGTGGATGGCCGCGTTTCGGCCGTGCTGGGCACACACACGCATGTGCCAACCGCAGACAAACAGATTTTGCCGGGCGGTACCGCTTTCCAGTGCGACGTAGGGATGACAGGCCCTCATGAGAGCATAATCGGCCGGAGAATCGACCGCGTAATGACCACGACGATTTCGTTCAACCCAACTCAATTCCAGGTCGCTAAGAACGACGTGCGGCTGTACGGGGCCGTTGTGGATGTCGATCCGGAAACCGGTCGGGCGGATGATATACATCGCATGATCGTGACCTTCGCCGGGGAAGACGAGATGGTGGTCAGGATGGAGTAGGTGCTAGCAGCGATTATCTCTCTTGCGTGTGTGTACCTCCCTCGCTATTCTTCGCGCTCGTTTGTTGGAATTCCGTGAACCGACTGCAACGGAACAACTTGGGTCTCCTCTCGTGGTACCAGCGGTTCTTCTTGATCGCCGGTAGTGGTGTGCTGATCGCCCTGTTTGTGACGGCCGCTTTCGTTCGACCTGATCCGCGCGGCTTTGGTACCCATCAACGATTGGGACTTCCTCCTTGTACGTTTCAGCAACTCACGGGAGTGCGGTGCCCATCGTGCGGCATGACCACATCGTGGTCGCACTTGGTGCGTGGCCGAGTGTTCCGGTCCTTCCAAACCAACTCAGGAGGCGCGCTGATTGGTATCATGTGCGTCATTTTGACGCCGTGGTCACTGGTATCCGGGCTTCGCGGCCAATGGCTCTGGCGGCCGATCGGCGAATGGGTGGCCGTCGGGTTGGTCATTTTGTTGCTCGGAGTAACGCTGATCGATTGGGGGATTCGCTGTTTTCTCCTCCGTTGAACGCAATTCGCACAACAGGGATGTTGCCATGTCTTCGCGTCGTTCTCTCGTGGCTAAGGCCATTGTCATTGGCGGTCTCTTAGTGATGACTGCAATGAATCTCGGCTGCGTTGGTTTTCCCGCCCAAATAATGAACGTGATCAACGGGGGACACAAGATCAAGGCTGAATTCCCCGATCTGGAAGACAAACGCGTTGCCGTCGTGAGCGTGTCAAACTCCTCATCCTGCGGCCCGAATACCGTCTGCACCATGTTGTCACGGTCGGTTTCGGCCATTCTCGAAGACGAGGTGAAGAATATCGAAATGATCCATCAGGATGTCGTGGCCGATTGGGTCGACACCAACGGTTGGGACCAGATGGACTATCGCGAAATCGGTGAAGGTGTTGATGCGGAAATGGTGCTGGCCATCGAACTGGATGGCTTCCGTCTTCACGAAGGGCGCACGCTGTA
Organism: uncultured Pirellulaceae bacterium; assembly: GCA_964617665.1. Taxonomy (GTDB): domain Bacteria; phylum Planctomycetota; class Planctomycetia; order Pirellulales; family Pirellulaceae; genus JADHUC01. The sequence goes on along the minus strand of CAZUAH010000392.1, from coordinate 11,215 downwards.
CAGAGGTCAGGCGGACGTTACGATTACCGTCTACGACATGACCGATGGCGGCAAAGTGGCCTTCCGGCAGGAGCTGCTCGAGTTCAGTTTCCCGAGAAATGGTGCTCGCCACACAACGGAGATAAGCGAAGCTCGTTTCCGTCGATTGTTCGTCACGGTGTTGGCGCGAGACGTGGCGAAGTACTTCCACGACTATCTGTACGAGGATGACTTCGGCATTGACGCAATTGGCGCGTGATCTCTCGAACTTGCGCCCGGTTTTCCCGTTCTGTAACGCCCCCCGTTACTCAGCGGCGCTGTCTATAGTATCCTATTACGATCGGCCGAGCGGCTATACAAGCTCAACTCCGGCGTGCTGTAGGATGGACTTCCTGGTGGTCTGTCCGCCAGTTCGGGACGGATTGGCATACTCCACGCCAGTTTGCCTTTGGAAAGCCGTTGTGCGAATTTCTCCTCACCAACCAGTGACGCGAGTAAGCCGTCCGTGAACGCATCATCAAGTACGCCAGTCGGCATGGACCTGGGAACGACGTTTTCTGCGGTCGCCTACTTGGATCGAAGCGGGATCCCCCAGACGATCATGAACATGGAGGGAGACCTAAGCACGCCAAGCGTTGTGTACTTCGACGAGCATGAAGCCGTTGTTGGGAAAGAAGCGGTTAAAGCGGCGGCTTACGAGCCGGACGCCGTGGCGCAGTATGCAAAACGCGACATGGGAAAGCCTGCATACAATCGCCCCATTCGCGGCGTTCAGCTTCCGCCGGAAGTGATTCAGGCAGCGGTCCTGCAGAAGTTGAAAGAGGACGCCGAGTTGAGACTGGGTGAGGTGCAGGACGTGGTCATTACCGTGCCAGCCTTCTTTAACGAACCACGACGCAAAGCCACCATGGATGCCGGTCGTTTGGCAGGATTAAATGTGGTGGATATTATCAACGAACCCACGGCCGCCGCGATCGCCTACGGCGTCAAGGCCGGCTTTGTTACCGGCGGTGGGCAAGTGCAGCAGCGTGAGACCATTCTGGTCTACGATTTGGGCGGAGGTACGTTTGACGTTACGTTGATGGAGATCGAAGGGTCGGTCTACACGGCTCTCGCAACGGACGGAGACGTTCAACTCGGTGGAATCGACTGGGATCGGCGCATCGGTGACCACGTTGCTGATACCTTTATCGAACAGTTAGGAATCGACCCCAGACAGGACCGGGCCGGCTTCCAGGCTCTGCTGCAAGAAGCGGAAGATGCCAAACGAGCACTCAGTTCTCGCAGCAACATCACGATTCGCTACTCGCACCAGGGCCGACGAATTCAGGTCGTCTTGACGCGGGAGGAACTCGAGTCGCTAACCAGTGATCTGCTGCAGCGGACGATGTTTACCGTCGAGAAACTGCTGCGCGATGCAAAGAAGAGCTGGGCTGACCTTACTCGCATTCTGTTGGTTGGCGGATCGACACGCATGCCCATGGTGCAGCATGCCTTGGAAGAGCAATCCGGCATGAAGGTAGACCGGTCGCTGTCGCCTGACGAAGCGGTTGCTCACGGCGCTGCCCTGTACGCAGGCTTCCTGCAGCACGGGGCGAAAGCCACGGATCGAAATTTGGCAGTCAAGAATGTCAATTCTCATGACTTGGGTGTGCTTGGCCTGGAGAAGGAAACGGGCATGCGGCGCCGCCGAATCATGATTCCGCGTAACACCACGTTGCCCGCCCGAAGTCGCAGCAAATTCGTCACGCACCGCGCTGGGCAGCAGCGTGTAGTCGTTCACGTGGTCGAGGGCGGCGACGACAGCGGCAAGAACTCGACGCCCATCGGGAAATGTGCAGTCTCTGACCTTCCTCCGAATCTGCCTGCGAAGTCCCAGGTGATCGTTAAGTTTCACTACGGTTCGAACGGGCGATTGAGCGTCAAGGCGTCCTTGCCGAACACGGGCAAAGAAGCCTCGATGACGATCGAGCGAGCCTCGGGAATGAGCGAAGACGTGCTTCGGCAGTGGGAGCAGCGCATCGCTGCAGGCCAGTACATAGACCCAGCCAAGGCCAAAACTCCCGCGAAAGCACCAACGCCCCCAGATGACTTCGCGTTGGAGGCCCCCAAATCGTCTCGGACGGCAGCGGCAGCACCCCCAGCAGAAAACCTGGATTTTGATCCCCCGCATGTCTTTGAAGATGACGAAGACTCGGAAGTTTTCTCTGATCTCGAGTTCTAGCGGGTGTAGGTGACGCCTCAGAGTGTGACTTGCCCCACTCCACTCGGCGCCAGTATAGTGAACGCTCTGTGATGATCAGGCATCTCCCGCATCTTTCCTAACGGCACTACGGAAAAAAAAACGCTCAAAAACAGTGCGAGGGCGATATGATCGCGTCGTGGAGGCCGACTCGTCAAAACTTGGCGACCTAGACTTTGGGTAGTAGTTTGTGACGTTCTCCAACGCCGTCGGGCGGTCACAAGCTCGGTCCCGAATCGCCGACCGGTTGCGGGCTATGCCGTTCGCACGCAAAATGTCGGTGAGATTCTTTGTGGCGGTGAAGTGCAATCGATGGCAGAAAGCTTCGATCCATACTATAAGTGGCTTGGGATACCACCTAAGGACCAGCCCCCGCATCACTACCGCTTGCTCGGCATTGAAGTGTTCGAGGACGACCGGGATGTGATCGACGCGGCAGCAAATCGCGTTATGTCCTATTTGAAGGACATGGCCATGGGAGACGATGCCGCCCATTCGCAGACGCTGCTGAACGAAATCTCGCGGGCGAGGATTTGTCTGCTGAATAAGGACAAGAAGGCCGCGTATGACGAACAGCTTCGCCAGAACCTAGAAGCAGCCGGATTACATGGCGAACGGCCGATGAAGCCGGCTGCCAAGAAACCCCCGCCCAAACCTTCGAAAGCACCAGGGCCGCCAATTGCCGAACCACCGAGCGACTCTGCTCCCCCACCAGGGGTGACGCCACCGCCGCCATTGGCATCGAGTGATCCATTTCCGACCCTTGAAGCCGGTCCAAAGAAATCGGCTGTCGGCGCCCCCGTGAGTATCGTGGTCGAGCGCGATGAAGCGAAGAAGAAGCCCAAAGCGGAGTCGATTGCGAGTAGTCCTGTGGCGGATCGGGACCAAGAGCCGCGCAGGGAATCGCACAGACTACTCGTGGTGCTTGCGGGGTTGGTCGCGGTGGCGGTTGTCGGTTTCGTTGTATTGTTGATTTTGTTTGGCGGCGATGACGAACCCGATCTGGGGCAAGGGGTAGAACGCGACAGCACGGGGAAGGTGGAAGAACCGCCGGTCCTGGTCGTGAGGCTCTCGCCACAAGAACGCGAGGAACTGACGGCGTTTCTTCTCGACGGTGTACCGCAGCAATTGCCGCCGGAACCGCAGTATGTGCTTCCTGCTGGCGATCATGAACTGGTGCTTAGACGAAATGGCTTTCAGGAGATAAAGCAGACTGTGAAGCTGGTCGATGGCGTGCGTCGGGACTTCCGACCGCGTTGGAGAGGCGAAACCGGTTCCACATCCCCAAGTGTCCCGCTTCCCAAGTTGGATCCCAACTTCCAGTCAACCGCCGTCGATGGATTCACCAGCGGCTACGGTCGCATGGTCGGGCACTGGAAATTGGACGACGACGTGAAAGACGAATCGGGAAGCGATCTTCGAGCGACATCGGTTGGCGATCCGGTATTCGTGGATGGGCAGACAGGTCAAGCGTTACGACTGGCCGAGCAACAGCGTTTTGAAGTCGCGGGGCCTTTGTTCGTCGATTCGAGCGAATTCTCAATGGCGTTGTGGATCAGGCTTGACCGCGAACCTGGCACACCCGAACCAATTCTGCACGGTGGCGAACTGGAAATCCATCTTCAGGGCGGTCTACCGAAGCTGCGCGTTCGGCAACTGGAACCCGCGGATGGCGAGAGTACAGACGAACTGACAAGGGGATTCAGCGGCCTAGACCTCGGGGAGCACCTGAATCAGTGGGTCCATTTTGCTCTTGTCTACTCGGCACCGGCGCAGCAAGTCCACTACTATCTGAACGGCGAGCATCAAGGATACCAACGGTATACGGACTTCGCGTCTGCAGAGATGAGCCGATTGGAAATCGGCAACATTGCCGCAGACATCGACGATTTGCGGATTTTCGACTATCGGCTCAGCAGCGTCGACGTAAGAACGATAATCGAAGGTGACTTCCAGCCGCTCTTGGCCGCTCCGGGCGCTCCGAATAACAAACTCGTCTGTGAAACGTGGGAAGACCTCCCCGCGGACCTGACGCGCCGGCGGATTGAACGCATTACGGTAGATGCTGCCAACGAAACCAATGTCTTGAGCAAGGGGCTCTGGGATTTGCTGGGGCGGCCAAAACGCGGCAGTTCGTTAAACCGTATTCGCGGGTTTTTCTATCCGCCCGAGGATGGCGATTACGTATTTCTGCTTCGCTCCAGCGGATGCGCGATGTTCTACCTACAGCGTTTTGAACCGAATGAGGATTCGCTTGCGGAGGTCATTGTGAATGATGGGGCGCGTATGGAGTCAACGCCCATCAAGGTAGAAAAGGACAAAGCCTATTACTTCGAGCTCTTTCACCAATACGACGACACTACTCAAGGGATGTGCCATTTCAGCCTGGACTGCAGACCTGTAGGCATCTCAAAACGCCGGCCCTTTGCCAAGTTTGACCCAGGAAACCGACAGAAGGCGATTCCGGCTGAGTATCTTGCATCGTACGGCGATGCGAATTGATCTGGGCCCCCTCTCCAGCGTGTGTTACAAACGTTTTACGTATCCCAAGGCCGGTTGGTGTTAGGATAGTAACTGGGGCGGCTTACAGTCTCTGTGTTTCTGCTTGAAGTCGCAGAGTTTGTCGTCTATCGGACGGACTTCCCGGGCCGTCTGAAATTGGGGATGGACTTGGGACGTTTACTCCAACTTGGCGAATGTGACCGATGACTCAGCAGACAATTCTGACCATCGAGGACGATCCGGCAATCCGCCGTGGGATTGTCGATGCGCTCGGTTACGCAGGGTATCGGGTACTGGAATCCGGCGATGGCCACGACGGTCAGGAGATGGCCGTTCGCCATGATTACGACCTGTTGCTGCTGGACTTGGTCTTGCCGGGCATCGACGGGCTGAGCATCCTCCGCGAAGTGCGCAAAACACGTCCCACGCAACCCGTGATAATCCTCTCGGCCCGTGGAGAAGAGGACGATCGAGTCGAAGGGCTTAAGCTGGGCGCGGACGATTATGTGGTCAAGCCGTTCAGCGTCAAAGAGCTGCTCGCTCGAGTCGAAGCTGTATTGCGCCGGTCGCCTGAACGGCCGACCGATCTGGCCGAGATTCGCTTTCCCGGTGGGTTTGCGGACTTCGCTCGCAACGAGGTGCAGTTTGAAGACGGCGAGCGGATCGAGTTGTCCGAGCGCGAGATCGAACTGCTGCGCTACCTGGCAAAGAACCGTGGCCGCGCGATTGCTCGTGACGAGTTGCTGGCCAACGTGTGGCGGATCAGTCCGAAAGGTGTCTCGACCCGGACGATCGACATGCACGTGGCCCGCTTGCGCGAGAAGCTGCGTGACGACCCAACGGATCCCCAAGTGCTGCTCACGGTACGAGGCAAAGGTTATATGTTCGCCAACGGCGGGGATTCGAAATGAGACGTCCTTGGCAAATATGGCTGCTGTTCCTAGTGTGCCTCGCCATGGTCCTGCCGGTCATGGTGTGGTTGACGCATACGGCGCTGGAATTGGACCGCGCCGAGGCGTTCGCTCAACAGCAAGCCGATTTGGAGGAAGCCGTCGGCAGCGCCCTCTGGCAGATGGACGCCGAGTTGACCCGCTTGTTGGCGCCGGAGATTGCCCGCCCATCGGTTTTTTACCGGCCATTTTACAGAGTCGCGGTCGGCAAAGGCGAGGCTCAGCAAATGCCATCGCCGCTCCTGATGCAGCCATCGCCGTACGTGCGGCTTCACTTCGAGATTCGCTCCGACGACACATGGCATTCGCCACAATGCCCATCCGAGGCGTTGTACGAACTGGCCGTGGCAAACGATGCAGCGCCGAGCAATATTCAATATAGCAACGATAGACTGACCGAGTTGGCCGGCACCGTCCGCTATGAGAATCTGTTGGACAAGGTTCCGGAGCAGATGCTCCGGACGGACCTGTTGGCGCAGACGCAATGGGCCAACAACACGGCGTTCATGACCGGACCGCAACAGGGGCAACTCGTCAACACTCTGCTGGACGACGAGAACGTGCGGCAGCAACTTGAGAGCAATCAAATCAACCAAGCACCCAATCCTGCGCCGCAAGACGTGCAAGTGGCACTGCCGGCCAACAGCTATAACGTCCAGCGGAATCGTCGCGTCCAAATGCGGCAGGGAAATAATCTGGAAAACCGCAATGCGGGATTCCAGGCAGCGGCTCAACAAGCGTTTTACGATCAACGGGCGAATTTCTTCAATAATCCTGACGTGTCCGCGTTTCCACAATTCGAGGTTGAGGGCGTCAGCCAACCCGTATGGATGAACTCTCACCTGTTATTGGTTCGCCGAGTGGAATCGGGTGGCGAGACATTGGTCCAGGGATGCTGGCTGGACTGGCCCAAGATACGCGAAAAACTCCTGGAAGGCGTCGCTTCCTTGCTGTCTGATGCCCGTCTGGAACCAGTTACGGACATGAACCAAGTGCGATTTGACCGTATACTCGTCGGCCTGCCTATCCAACTGGTCGTTCCCGAGCCGGTTGCCGTCGTCAATCCGCTCTCGCCGATCCGCGTCTCGCTTATCGTGGCTTGGGCCTTCCTTCTGTTGGCCGCAATATCCATGGCAGTGCTGCTGAAGGGCGTGGTGACGTTGAGTGAGAGACGGGCGGCATTCGTATCTGCAGTGACCCACGAGCTACGAACGCCTTTGACGACGTTTCGCATGTACGCCGAGATGCTATCCGAGGGCATGGTCGCTGGTGCCGACCAACGGCACAAGTACTTGGAGACGTTACGGGTCGAGGCCGATCGCCTTTCGCACTTAGTAGAAAACGTGCTGCAATACGCTCGGCTGGAACGAGGTAACAGTGCGAAACGTCGTGAGAAAATCTCTGTGGACTCGTTGATCGATCGAATTGAGACGCGTTTGAGTGATCGTGCGGCTCAGGCCGAAATGAAGCTGTCGGTCGAAGCCGACGAGGAGATCAGGACCGGAACGATTTCCACTGATCCGGCCGCCGTGGAACAGATCCTATTCAACTTGGTCGATAACGCCTGCAAGTATGCCGCCGCCGCAAACGATCGGCGAGTCCACCTGCGGTTCGAGACAGACAGACGGAGCATCTCGATCTTCGTCAAGGATCACGGACCGGGCGTGACCGATAAGGAAGCATCACGTCTATTTCAACCGTTCTCCAAATCTGCGCACGACGCAGCTAACTCGGCTCCCGGCGTCGGTCTGGGATTGGCCTTGTGCCGCCGGCTGGCAGCCGACATTGGCGGCCGGCTCGAGGTGAATCGCAACTCAGGCGGCGCCGAATTCGTGCTTGTCCTGCCGTGTCAGGAAAAAGCGAGCGACAAAGGACACGGCCTATCGTGAAGCAATTCGGGGTCTTCGCGAAGTATTGGCAGCCGGGTGCGGTGAAAACACGCCTGGGAGAGGCTATCGGGCACGAGCGGGCGAGTGAGTTGTACCGGATGTTCCTGGTGACCACTTGCCGACGATTCGAAGCCACCGGCGAGCGGCGCATCCTCGCATACACGCCTGTTGAACGCCGTGCTGATTTCGAGGAGTTGTGTGGCGGTGCGTGGGAAACCGAAACGCAGTCAGAGGGCGACCTAGGCTGTCGAATGCGGGACTACTTTGCCGCGGCCCTTGAGAAGGGAGCCGCTCGCGTAGTACTGATCGGCTCCGACAGTCCAACTTTGCCGTTGGAATTCGTTGAACAAGCGTTTGACTTGCTGGGCGAATATCCCGTCGTCTTGGGACCATCGGACGACGGTGGTTACTATCTGGTAGGTGCCTCGGGCGGCACCCCGCCAATCTTCTCTGGCGTTTCCTGGAGCTCACCGGACGTTTGGAGCCAGTCTACGCGTTTGTTGGACGAGGCCGGATGTTCGTTTGGGACTCTCCCCAAATGGTACGACGTGGACGATCGGGTGGCACTAGATCGGCTACACTGGGAGCTGAAAGAAACACACGCGTCCAATCCAGCCCTGGCCGACCTATGGGAGGCCGTCTGTGGCGTCGTATAACTGCTGGCCGGATGGTCCACGCCAGCCCCGGTGGATGTATTCTGTTTCCGATTCTACGCAACCCTTGATGGAAGATAGTCAGCAGAATAGGTATCTTCCGATGTCCATCGCCGTGGCGTAGACCATCAAGGCCAGAAGGAAAAACAGGCCGGCAAGTGCCAAAGCAATTTGAAAACGACGCACTCGCGGACATATACGTTCGGCGACAAGCAAGGCAATCTTTCCACCGTCCAGAATAGGAATGGGGAGAAGGTTCAAGATGGCTAGGTTCAGGGATAACAGGATCGTGAATTGAACCGCCCGTTCGAGACTGAGTCCAACAAATGCCCCGCCCTCAACAACGATGCCAACGACACCAGTGACCGCTTCCGGCTGTGTGAACAACATCGGGATGGAGGAGACCAGTTGCACAACTGCGGTCCACGTCTGGACGATCGGCGTTATCGTGATGGCAGCGAGGGAAAACCCATCTGACAATACGTTTAGCATCGCGAACAGAGGCAGAGGAAGCAGTAGGTTGGCCAGAGGTCCACTCAAGAAGAACACCAATCGCCTACCAGCCGGCACACGGAAGAACTGATCTTCGTCTTCGATGTCCGGGAGCACATATCCACCAAGCGGAAACACAGACAAACAGTAATCAGTTTCTCCTCGGCGAAAACCGCAGAGCCGTCGTCCAAACCCGATCGAGAAGCGTGCAACGGGGATCTTCACGAATCGCGCAGCCAGGAAGTGGCCGAGTTCGTGGATGAGGATGAGAAACCCAATCAGAAGAACTGCGATGATGTAGCCCATGTTCTATCTCCGTTTTGGCGGCCCACTACTCGATTGTAGCCACGGCCAAGGAATTGTCGCAACGCCGTTTCTGGTGCTGGAGGTTTTGTGGGACACCACGCTTTCCGGTTTAGGCACGCATGGTGCGATCAACGGGCTACTTCGATAGCGGGCATTTGTGGTACAATCCTCCACGACGGATTTCCCTACTGTGAGGTGCCAAGGCGTGTTCTTAGCCGAACCACAGCAAACCCGATACGATCTTCGATTTCAGATCGCAGGGATACCTGTGCGGGTTCATCCGCTGTTTTGGCTGATCGGTATCATTCTGGGCGCCCAAGGCGGTGACGGGGTCGGGATGCTGCTTTGGGTCGGCGTCGTATTCGTGTCTATTCTGATACACGAACTGGGACACGCGTTCGCGATGCGTTTCTTCGGAGAAGGCGCTCGTGTCGTTCTCTATTTGATGGGCGGCATGGCCATTCCTGAATCCACCGCGTGGGGATTTGGGGGTGGGCGGAAGTCTCGTGGACCACGTGATCAGATTCTGATCTCGGCGGCCGGTCCCGGCGCGGGGTTTCTGCTGGCCGGGTTTGTCGTGGGTGCGGTATTCGCCACTGGTGGTTCCATCAGTTTCTTCCCTGATGATTCCGTCTTGCCTCTTTGGGCGCTGCGACTTCCAGAAATGGCGAACGAACATTGGAGAGAACTCATTAACTGTCTGCTTTTTGTCAACATCTTCTGGGGACTGATGAACCTGTTGCCTGTCTATCCTCTGGACGGTGGACAAATCGCGCGCGAGCTTTTTACTGTCGGCGATCCGTGGAACGGGGTAGTTCGCTCGCTTTGGCTTTCGGTGATCACCGGTGGCGTCACCGCAGTAGCCGGCATGGTGTTGCTCAACAGTCTTTTTTTGGCGATCTTGTTTGGTTCCTTGGCCTTCTCAAGTTATCAGGCACTGCAACGTATGAGTGGCGGTGGTTCTGGCGGTCGGCCGTGGTGATTTGGTGGGAGACCGCGAGGAATAGCGACTGAGCGATAGCAGCGAAGAGCCGCTGGCTGATGAAACGTCAGAAAGACATGGTGATTGAACGAACTGGCGAGGCACCTAATCCGTCGCACTCCTCTTCCGGATCGCAGCCACTTTCGCGTCGCGTGGTCTTGCTTGGCGCCAGCAATGCAATTCGCGGTCTTTCCACGATTGTAGAGACGGCGCAACTAGTTATGGGCGGACCAATCGATTTCCTTGGAGCGGTGGGGTTCGGCCGTTCGTACGGCATGACGAGTCGCGTTTTGGGGCGGTCATTGCCGGGAATCGTGGACTGCGGATTGTGGTCTGATCTATCGCGTCGCCCACCAGTCGACACTTATGCTGTGCTTACAGATATCGGCAACGATATTGTGTATGGCGCTGACGTGGAGCAAATTGCCGGATGGGTAGGACAATGCCTGGAACGCTTAGTGCCGAACTGCCAACGGATCGTGGTCACAGAGTTGCCGCTTGAAAGCCTATCAGCGCTTGGCCGATTTCGTTTTGGCCTATTTCGCACTTTGTTGTTTCCGAAGTCGCGGCTTTCGTTCAAGAACTCGTTGTCACTTGCGCAAATGCTCAACGATCGCGTGGTCGAGCTGGCCGAGCGTTTCGAAGTCAGCGTTAACGCGCCGAAAGTAGACTGGTACGGTCTTGATCCAATTCATATTCGCATGAGGCACTGGTCGCGCGCGTGGGGCGAGATTCTGTACAGTTGGCGTGATGACTCCAGACTCTCCTATGCGAGAGGTTCGTTAGTGCGTTGGTTGAGACTGCAGCGACAACGACCACAAAGCCGTTATCTGTTTGGCATTCATCAACAGCGCGCTCAACCAACATGCGCACTGCGCGATGGTTCGACAATCTCGTTGTATTGAAGTTGGATGAGCGCTCAAACACGTTGCTGCGCGATGGAGCGCGCGACAAAACTCGCGTTCGACATGCATCGCTACACGCTCAGCGCGATGTGTTGCAGAAAAATAATTGTTGAAAAAATGTCGAAAACATCTTGCAACAATTTTGTTAATCCGTACAACTTACGGCTAGTAACTAAGGAGGTTAAAGTCACATGTGTTTGTTCTTGCTTCATTCGGAATGTTGTAAAGGGCAGACAACTCTCAACGTGAGAGTGTGGCAATGACGTAGTTGGCGAGTGTGACTCGTCGGCTCGGGGGCAATCCGGAAGCCATCGA
>CAZUAH010000391.1:0-13035 GCA_964617665.1 uncultured Pirellulaceae bacterium | reverse complement strand
CCGTCTTCCTTGTCCGGTCCCCACGACCAAACTTTCGGGAACTCTCCCCCTTCGAACTCATACTGGTAGTCGTTACCCCACGGATCCTGCGGCAACGCGTCCGTGTCCAAATAGGGACCCTTCCAGCCGGTCACCGTCGACTCGTCAGCGTCGCCAGGCGGAGTGATCAGTGCCTGCAGACCCTGCTCGGTGGAGGGAAAATCCTTGGTATGGAGGCGGTAACGGTTCAGCGGTCCCTTGAACAATCCGATCTGGGTCTTGGTTGCATTTATGTCCGCCTCGTCCGATGCGCCGATGAACTGAGGAACCACCAGCGCGACGAGCATCACAAGGATCGCAAGAACAATCAGTAACTCAGTCAGGGTGAATCCCCGACGCCTTCGTCTTCGAGAGAATCTAGCCATTTGTCACTCCTTCGATTTGTTTCGGGCCGCGCACGGGCGTGCGACCTTAGCCCCCCATGTTGGTCATTGTGTCGAATATCGGTAAGAGCAGTGCTACGAGCACAAACCCAATCATCGCTCCCATAACCAAGAGCATCGCCGGCTCGGCCAGTCGAACCATCACGTCGATTTGTCGAGCCGTCTTGCGATCAATTCCGTCAGCGATTCCAACCAGAACATCGTCCAGGTTGTTGGCCTGCTCGGCCACACTAATCATAGCCATCACGGGCTTGGGAATCAGCCCACATTCGGCCAATGGACGGGAAAGCGTTTCGCCAGCCGAGACGTTCTCTTGCGATTCCTGAATCGCTTTGGACAGCACGCGGTTGCCGGCCGAATCGCTGCTGATGTCCAAGGCCCTCAGCAGGGGCACACCGTTGCGTAACAACGTACCCAGGATGCGGCAGAAACGCGAAATGGCGTAGCCGAGAAAAATAGGACCGACAACCGGAATCTTGAGTTTCCACCGGTCCATCAGCAGGCGGCCGCGATCGGTCGAGCCAGCGCGACGCAACCAGAGAATGCCACCCAACGCTGCGGCGGCTACGAAGACTCCGTACTTCCCCAAGAAGTCGCTCAACCCTAACAGGACAACCGTTGGGACGGGCAGTCCGCCGCCTTGCCGTTCCAGACGATCGAACAACGTGGCGAACATGGGTACGAAAAAGACGATCAGTACCGTGGTAATTATCATCCCCAAAGTCGCCAGGAAGATTGGATAGATCATCGCCCCGGTCACGCGCGACTTCAGCTCTTGCTGCTGCTCCAAAAAATCCGCCGTCCGTTTCAGCGCATCCTCCAGAAAAGCTCCCTCCGATCCGGCGCGGACCATGCTAACGGTCAATTCTCCAAACAAATCGGAGTGTTTGGAGAATGCATCGTCCAACGTGTTTCCCTCGGCCACTTGGTCCCGCACGTCGGTCAGAACCTCGGCAAAACCGGAATGCGGGCATTGGCTGGCCAGGATCGTAAGGGCCTCCAACAAAGCGACGCCGTTCTCCAATAGATCGGCCAATTGCGAGAGGTTCCCGGACAGGACGGATGCCTTGATTCGTCTTCGCGGAAGCCAACGTCGCTTGGTTTTCTCGGCTACGTGAATGGGAAACAACGACCGATCAGAAAGCGCAGTCAGAGTCTCCCTCTTGCTCGAGGCGGTGATGGTGCCGACGATGTCTTCGCCCGACAGCGTTCGAGCGGTGTACACGAATTCCGGCATGGCCCAAAGCTCAATCGGACTTGGTCACTCGGAGAACTTCCTCTACGGTTGTCTGACCTAGGCGCACCTTTCGCCATCCGTCCTGCCGAAGCGTCCTCATTCCCGCGTCCATTGCGGCCTGCTTAACGAGATTCGTCGGTGCCCGTTCGCTGGCCAAGCGGCGGATCTCGTCATCGGTCACCAGCAACTCGAAGATTCCCATTCGTCCACGGTATCCGGTGTCTCGACATTCACGGCATCCTGCCGCCCGGTAGATTGTCTTGCCGTTGTTCAGGCAGTCATCCAGCGGGAAGTCATCGGGCACGTCACCCGGTCCCGGTGTGAATCCTTCACGACAGTCGGGGCACAGCCTCCGTACAAGACGCTGAGCCATGATGCCTTCCACCGTGCTACACACGAGAAACGGCTCGACGCCCATATCGACCATTCGCATGAAGGCCCCGGCTGCGTCGTTGGTGTGCAACGTGCTGAATACCATATGGCCGGTCAGCGAAGCTTGAACCGCGTTTTCGGCTGTTTCCAGATCGCGAATCTCGCCAACCAACACGACATCCGGATCGTGTCGGAGTATGCTTCGCAGGCTGGTCGCGAAGGTCAGGCCTACTTTCGTATGCACCTGGATCTGATTGATGCCATCCAAGTGATACTCGATGGGATCTTCCGTGGTGATGATTTTGGTTCTCTCGTCCTTGATCTCGCTCAAGGCGGAATACAACGTTGTAGTCTTACCCGAACCGGTCGGCCCTGTGACCAGGACGATGCCGTGCGGGTGGCTGATCAGGCGGCGGAATTGACCGTACACCTCCTTGTCCATTCCGACCCCACGGAGCGAGAAATTCATGCTCTCCTTGTCCAGGATCCTCATCACGATCCCTTCGCCGTGCAGCATGGGGATGATGGACATACGGATATCGATCTCGCGGCCGGAGACTTTCACCTTGATGCGGCCATCCTGCGGAACGCGCCGTTCGGCGATATTCAGCTTGGCCATGATCTTCAGGCGGCTGACGATCGCGGCCTGGAAGCGGTTGATTTGTGGTGGAGTGGGCTGCTTCTGCAACACGCCATCGATCCGGTAGCGGATCTTCATTCCCGCGGCCTGAGCTTCCAAGTGAATATCACTGGCCCGCGCTTCGATCGCTTCGACCAGGATTTCATTGACCAGCCGGACAACCGACGCTTCCTGAGCGGCCTCGGACGCTTCGGACTGGTCCCACTCGACATCCTCAAGCATCTCGATCTTGCCATCTTGCTCTTCGCGGATGGCGATCAAATCATCGACCGTTTCAGCGCCCACACCCAGGTGTGTTTTCACCAGCCTGGCCAATTCGTCTGGCAGCGTCACGACGGGCACCACACTCTTGCCGACAACTGCGCTTATTGAGTCCAGGGCATGCAGATCGAATGGATTGGCCGTAGCTACGACCAGAGAGTCGTCCTTCCGACGCACAGGGAATACACTGTGGCGATGAATGAACTTGATTGGGAAATTTGCCAACTCGCTACGATCGACCTCGGTCATCCCCGGTTCAAGGAAGTCCATACCCAAGGCTTGGCCGACAGCTTTCACTACGGCTGCTTCAGAAGGAAATCCCAAATCGGCGGCCAGTTGGTCCAGCCGTCCTTCGGATTCGAGGGCTTCGCGCGCCATATCCAACTGGCGCGCGCTTAGCGTTGCAGTTTGAAAGGTGGTTTGGGCTACGATCATCGCAGTGGAAGGTCAGGCAAAAGGTGAGACCAGCCATACCACCATCGATCCCGCAAGGAGATCAACGGTTACAGCATCGTCCATGATCCGCCGCATTCTTTGTTGGTTGTTGTCACCGACCGCGTTTGTCTGTTGGGCGGCCGATGAGATTGTCAGGTAGGCAAACAGGAGGCAGGGTTGTTGAAGGAGGTAACAACTTCCTAAATCCGCTGTCACGATAATGGAGGAGCACAGTCATTGTAGTCTCCCCTACTCCTTCTGCTCATTGTACTTACCGCACGGCCGGCGTCAATATAACCGGCACAAGTTCAGCTAGCATTATCGCGCGATTGGCCATAACCGTACTTATGGATGAACATCTGCCATTGGTCTGTGATGCGGTCTCGTATCTCCTCCGACAGTTGATATTGGTCTCTTTTGTAGCCCGCTTTCTTGGCCGCATATTCCTCCAGTTTCGGCAGCACTTGGTCAAATTCGCCCAAGCCGAGACGGTCGTAGATCATACGCACTTGGCTGATCGGATCTTTGACCAAGTCTTCGTAGTGCACCTCGCAGAATCGGGATGGATCGATTAGGTCACGTGTGCCTTCAAACACTTCATACATGTGCCGGAAGGTGTCCAATACATGGTCCTCAAGTCCCTCGAACCGCGGCGCTCGGATGTATTGGTCTTCACTGAGACGCTTCCATGCCTTCATCGTCGAAGGAAAAACTTCGTAGGGATCACGGACGATGTGCACGAATTTCGCGTTTGGAAACAAGTCCAGCAGGATCTTGATTCTGCAGGTGTGAGGTGGTGATTTGAGGATCACACGCCTTGAGTCTTTGAGTGTCACGCACTTGAGGAACCACAAAAACGCTTTCTTCCAGCGTTCAACCGTACCAGCGGGTACGTCTTCCATGTCAAGATAACGTTCGTACAGATGCCGCTCGTTGAGGTAGGCAAACTGCAGATAAGGCGAGGGCACACCCATGGCACAAAGCGCGAATTCGTCTTCCTGCGGGTGTTGCCAAGCCACCTGCATAGCGTCCATCGGCCGCCTGGGTGGCATCAGCAGCCGCAGCCACCACGCAATGAGCTTTCGCGACACAAGAAAATGATTCGGTGCGAAACACTGGTACGTGTCGGGGAATGCGTGCCGCGGGTCAAGCACCATCAATTCGTGCAGCAACGTTGTTCCCGATCGCCAGTGACCGATGATGAAGAGTGGGTCGTGCTGGATCTCGGAGCGTTTGATTCTGCGGCCGTAGACGAGCTTCTGAAGTAGTGCCAGGGACGAATTAAACAGGCTAACGGGAGTCAGAATTAGAATCATGCTCCAGCGCACTGGCGAAACCATAAAGCGGTGACGGGCGAGTAAGCCAAACAATGCCGAGACGGTCATCCCGGTCCAGACTCGGGGATTCCAGGCACGCATTCTGAAGCCGCCGGCTTCTTTCTGTGAAGATTTGTCTCGCCCTTTGGCCATCTCGGTTCCTCGTCAGTCGTCCAAGTCGTAGAATCGTTGTCCTCTCTCGGCCAAATCCAACAACAGCGGTGTTGGACGCATTCTGGTGCCCAAATGTTCCAGCGAGCCGAGCATTGCGACGATCTTAGCTGCGCCGATACTATCTCCCCAGTACAGTATCCCACCACGAGATTCGGGGAATCCCAGACCTAAGACCGCGCCCAAGTCAAC
This sequence comes from uncultured Pirellulaceae bacterium, assembly GCA_964617665.1. GTDB lineage: Bacteria > Planctomycetota > Planctomycetia > Pirellulales > Pirellulaceae > JADHUC01. The sequence goes on along the minus strand of CAZUAH010000391.1, from coordinate 7,989 downwards.
TAGGCGCGGATCGACGACGGCCTTCTCCTGCAGGATACGCGTTGCCTCCAGCAGCATAGGCAGAAACAGCCGGCTGGCAATCGTTTCTGAAGTATGGGACTGTTTGGTGTCGGCCCAACGAGCAATGATCTGGTCGACCGCCGGATCCGGCAAGCGTTTGGCGTCGACCGAAAGATCCTCGTACGCGAAGAAGCCAGCTCCTGTCTTTCGTCCCAGGCGGCCAGCCTTGACCATTGCCACAAGCAGCGGCGTGTTTGGCAGTGTGTCCGGATAGGCTCCTGCGAAAACCCAGCCGCAGTCCAATGCCGTATCCAAACCGACCTCGTCCAGCAGCGCAAACGGCCCCAATACCATGCCAAATTCGACCGCAGTACGTTCCACGGCTTCGATCGTCGCCCCTTCGATCAACAGCCCCATCGCCTCGGCGGCGTATGGCAGCAGCAAACGGTTGATCAGAAAACCCGGACTGTCATTCACGACCAGCGGGATCTTGCGGATGGTCTCTGCGTAGGCCACCGCTGTGGCAATAGCCGGCGGGCCGGTGTCTGGTCCACGCACAATCTCCACAAGCCGTCGCTCGTGAACCGGCCGAAGGAAATGGACTCCGCAGAAGCGGTCACGAGCGACCAGATTGGCCGCCAGTTTCGCGATAGCGATCGTCGACGTATTGGACGCCAGCACCTTGGTCGCGCCGAGTTTTGATTCGAGTTCGGCGATCAGCGGCTGTTTGACGAATCGATCCTCCGTGACCGTTTCAACTACCAGATCGCAATGGGTGACCGCCTCGATGTCCTTAGTTGCTTGAACCAAACGCGCCGAGTCTCCGCAGGATTGTGAGTTGGCGTCGTCGCCTCCAGCAACCAATGCAGCATTCACTTGTTCCGGCAATCTAGCCAGCGCGTCGTCCGACGAGTCGACGACGACCACGCGCAGACCACACTGGGCACTTGCGGCCGCAATCGCTGCACCCATCATTCCGCCACCAACGACTCCTACCGTTTCGATGCCTTCCCTGCCAGCAGAGGAGTACGCAGAGGCATTGTGCTGCTGATTGAATGCGGTCAGCGAGCGCACATTGTCACGTGCCTTGGCAATCGCACGTTCGTCGGTTGGTGGTTGAAAATGGTCCGACACTTCAGCGAGTTCCATTCGCACTGCCAATCATGCCAAAAGAGCGGCCGTTCCACCTCCGCTGCGCGAAGACCAGGACCGACTCAGATAAGGTGGTACTTATTCAACACGCAGTCGCACAGCGATCTGAAGGAGGATGCAACGGGGCAAATGATATCGACCGTGCCGTTCCAAAGCAATGAGAACCTTTGCGTAGAACAACGGCAATGATGTTCGAGTTCACCACCGACCAAGATGACTCCTTCACGACACCTCTTAAGTAAGCTGGCGTGTTCCTAGACGCCGCTGGCTGCTTAGATCGACCTCCGGTCCACTTGGGCAGGACTTGGCCGCGATGTAATGACGATGATTAGCACGTAATTCTCTTCCTCGTTCGACCGATTCCGCTTGATGGTTTGGGAATGACTGCAAAGCTAGCTTCGCCAGCGTTGACTCTGCTGTGTATCGGCTTGATGTCCGGTTGTGCTACCACGGCAACAATGACGCAACTTCAACCCGCCTCGGCTGACGTGTCCAGTGTGCGCCAACTGGCCGTGCTCTACTGTGCAGGTCCGGAGGATTCCGGGCCGCTTGCCCACGAAACGATGGTGTCGACACTGGCGGACAGCGAGTACTACCGTCTGGTGAACCCGGCGGACCTTGAGCGTTTTGCACCCGCTCCGCTGTACGACAGCGCAGGAAAGGTAGATACCGTCGCTGCGATCGAGGCCGCGGGGCGAATGCGTCTGGATGCGATCCTTGTCCCGCAGGTGCGGTTTCGTGAGGAGGGCGGCTATGACATGGGCGGTGCGGTAATTCGGGTCGGAGACCCAACGGTTACCGCCGCCGTTGACTACCAGTTGATTGATGTCAGGACAGGCCAAACTCTCGCCAAAGACCGAACCACGGCATCTTATTCAGGCGAATTGACCGACGACCGAACAGGGCCAACATCGCGTCAGAAAGTGCTTGCCAAACTGGTGCGCGAAGCCGCCATCGAGGCAGCTCGCAAAATCACACCGCATCAGAAACGCCTCGACGTGCGACTCGCCGGTGCAACCTTCGGCAAGGGAGCCACTGCCATACGCCAAGGAAACGAATCGGCCCGCGAAGGCGATTGGGCAAGGGCCATGGAACATTGGCAAGCCGCTCTGGCAGAGAACCCCGAAAGCGACGCTGCCATGTACAATCTGGGCGTCGCCTATGAAGCGATGAGCGACTTCGAACGCGCCTACCAAATGTACTCGGCCGCTGCGGAACGATCAGACGAAGAGATGTATCAGAGGGCGCTGGCACGCGTCGAACAGTCCGGCCGAGAACACCGGATGGCCATGGCGCAGATCAACCGGGTTCATCAACCGCAAAGGCGACCTGCGATGGACTACGCACGCACACGCGCGACCTGGTAGTGGCGGTCTACGAGAGACGTCCGGTCCCATCAGACATGCCACGTTTCGCTCTGAGGGCAAAGCCATTGCGAGCCGTTCATGGAGCGGCAATCACCACCGCCACCGCCTGCCCCCTCTCCGATTGGCTCAATACCAGGGACACGCTACTGGCCATTGCCAACGGCTCATCACGAATCACATTGATGGGACACGAAGGATCGGGACGCTGATAGTTGAGCGTGGCGGGTACTTCGCCTTCAGCAATTGCCAAGACGCTGCCCATCATCTCGACCACGCCAGCCCCTGCACCGAGGCATCCAAAGTAGCTTCTTGGCGCAGTGACCGGTGTATCGCCCAGGCAATCATGTATAGCTTGCGCCTCGATTTGGTCCGGTACGATCATACTCGAACCGTTAGCGTTAACGTGGCCAACGTCCGCCGCTGTGACCTGCGCGCTGCGCAAAGCGGCGTCGATCGAACGACGAATTCCCTCAACACTGCGATCGCGATCGGTGGCAGGGGCTCCGTGAGTGCTGCCATGCCCCAAGACACGAGCGATAATATTCGCTCCGCGAGCCTCGGCATGTTCGCGGCTTTCCAGTACAAAAGCGCCGGCACCTTCGCCAATGACGCCGCCATCTCGATCGGCGTCAAAGGGTCGGCACGCCGCTTGAGGATCGTCGTGCCGGTGTGACCACGCACCGTCGCCGCGATACATTATCCGAGTTATGTTGATCCGTGTACCGCAACCGCCCGAAATCACCACATCGGCATGGCCACGCTGGATGACGGAGACGCTTTCGATCAGTGCCAAAAGGCACGATACTTCGTCCAGCACGACCGTGTTGTTTGGTCCGCGCGCGTCTTCGGCGATCGCCACGTGACAGGCAACCATGTTCGGCAGTTGCTTCAGCATCCACAATGGATTGAGGTCGCTCATCGCGCCTTCGCCCCACAACTCCGGCTGCAACTGGCCATTGACGACGCATTTTCGATAGGCGTCCGCAAGTTCGTGCAATTCGCAGTAGAACATCTCGGTGCCCAGCACAACGCCGTAACGATCCGGATCGACATCCCCTTTGTCTAGATTCGCATCCTGGATCGCCAGCACTGCCGCCGAGTGGCCCGTCTGGATCTCGCGGCACATCAGCTTCAGGCTCTTCCGAGGTTTGACGAATTGTTTCGGATCAAACTCCTTGATTTCGCCACCAAACTTCACGGGCAAATCGGTATCAGCCGCGAACGATAGCGGCCCAACCCCGCTACGGCCATTGCGAAGCGAATCCCAATACGCTTCCTTGCCAGTGCCGATAGGACTGACAACACCAACCCCGGTGATGACAACTTCCTTATTGTTAACCATTTATGAGTAACTCAGATTACCGGTCCCTAGTCGAGAACATGCACCATACCTATTTACTGTGGAATCGTCGATCGTGGAATAGTAGTCTGAGCCAAACTACGAGTTGCTCCGGCCCGTAGTCTCCAAAATGGCGATCAACATGAGCACGCATAGGATCATCAGCAGAATGATCCCCGCCCCAATGGCATCCACCCGGTGCAGTAACAACGCGCCTAACCCACAAGTGGCAGTCGTCAAATAAATCGTAAGTACCGCTTGCCCTTTCGTCAAACCGAGTTCGACCAACCGGTGCGAGAAGTGAGATTTATCCGCTTGAAAAGGACTTCGACCCTCGCGAATGCGGATCCACAGCACAGTGGTCATGTCGTACAGCGGCACAGCCATGACGCAGAGCGGAGCAAAAACCGCGTGCTGTGCAGTGCTGTCGTAACTGGAAAAGGTGGCCAACAGCGTCATTACCGCGATCAAGAAACCGACGAAGTAGCTGCCGGCATCACCCATGAACAACTTGGCGACCGGTCGATTGTGCCACAGAAACCCCACCAGGGCGCCAACCATCACGAGCAGAAATCCGCCTACGAACAACTGAGGACCATTTGCGTCGGTCGCCCGGACTGTCAACATGACAGTGGCCAGTAACCCCGACGCAATCGCAGCGATTCCAGCCGACAGGCCATCCATGTTGTCCAGCATGTTGAACGCATTGACCAGGGCCACAATCCACAGGACCGACAGGAGCCAAGTCACGACGGGCACGTCAATAAAGGCAGTCAGCCGCCAATCCTGCGACGTGACACACACGGCTGCCACCGCGAATTGAGTGCCCAGTCGCAACTGCCAGGGCAGGCCCCAGCGGTCGTCGGCCAAACCCACCAGCATCAGAACCGTAGCGGCCCCGAGCACGGTCCACAACGCCGCCGACTGTTCCACCAACCCACCTATGTGCAGTTGAGCGAACTGCGGAATGATATCGCTGTTCAAACGACCGGAATGCACCAGCCACAGCACGAGTTGACCGAGGGCCAACGGACCGATTACTGCGATCCAGATTGCCAAACCGCCACCCAAGGGCGTCGACGTGGTATGGACCTTCCTTTCGGCCGGCTTGTCTAACAGTCCCCACGACGGTGCCCAGCGGCGAACTACGTACGCGACCATCAAAGCCACGATCAGGCTAGGCAGGATGGCCGCCGGGACAAACCATAGAGGGACGTCTGTACTCATGCTCTCGGTCTACGCCTTGCTGATATTTCTGTTCCTTCCGTATGCCCTGCGCAAGTAGACTCGGCAGCGAGCAAAAAACTCATGATACGCAGGGCTGCGGTAGTCGGAATAGGTCCATTCGCGCGATTTCCATCCTTGGCCCCGTTGGTAGTACAAGGTGACCTCGGCAAAGATCCCCTGATTCAAATACAGCCGATGGTCGCGATCTTTCGTCGTGGCCAGCACCAACTTGGCCTCGGTCAAATATCCCGGATCCAGGTTCAGTGGTCGCGCTTCCGGATGGTCGTTTGTCTCACGATATTCCGTTTCCCAAGCATTCGTTTGACGCTTGATCTCGACCAACCTCTTCGGTTCCATCAGATTTTCGAACGCAAAGAGCACCTTCTTCAAGCCAGGCCCCATCGTCGGTGCGTAGTAGCCCGTATCCTCAAACGCAAACACGTCGCTGTCCATCGCGATCGGCCCCCAGCATGCGATGGCCTTTTCGCGTGCCCACGCGAGTGCCGATTCATGCCGGCTGAATACAGCCAGGAGCAGAAGGACCGGAGGATGCTGCTTGACAACGCCCATTTCAATATGCCGCGACCAAGTCCGAAGTTCGAAATACGAAATCCGAAACAAATTCAAAATGCGAAATCTAAATATATGAAACTGATCTGCCGAGGGAGGTTTTGAGATTCGGACATTCGAGATTTGGATTTGTTTCGAGTTTCGAAATTCGGATTTGGGATTTCGTAAGGGCGTTGGCCCTCGCCTAGTATGCTTTACCAAAGATCGCTCGGCACGTACTCGGTTTGCCCGTCACGATGCACGTTCCCGATTCCTCTTCCGCATCCAGCGGTATGCACCGAATCGTTACCTTCAACTCTTTCAAGATTTCGTCCACTGCCGAATCTTCACTCCAATGGCACGAGGCAAACCCACCGTGAATCTCTGGATTGTCCAAGTTCTTTGGCGTGAAGTACTCTTTGAACTCGTCCAGGCTGTCGATTCTGCGCGTGTTGGTCTCGCGCAATTCAAGAGCTCGCTGAAATAGTCCTTGCTGCATCTCGTCCAACAGACTACCGGCTGTCGCCACGAACTCGTTGCGGTCCATGCCCTGCCGCTCGCCCGTATCGCGGCGAGCGAGAAAGACGCCGTTTTTGGCAATGTCTCTGGGGCCGACTTCAGCCCGCAGCGGCACGCCGCTTTTGACGTGCTGCCAATTTTTCTCGCCGCCGCGCATGTCCCGGTCGTCGATCCATGCCCGGATCGGTCCGCCGGAAAACTGCTGGTCGTTCAATTCGTTCATCAGGCTTTCACAATAGGGCAGAACCTGTGCACGCTCCTCGTCGCTGCGGTAGATCGGCAATACGACAACGTGTTTGGGTGCGAGCTTAGGCGGCAATACCAATCCATCGTCGTCACCGTGCGTCATGATCAGGGCGCCGACCAACCGAGTTGACACGCCCCACGATGTGGTCCACGCGTAGACTTCCTGTCCGTTCTGATCCTGGAATGTGATGTCCTGGGCGCGCGAGAAGTTCTGTCCTAGGAAATGCGACGTGCCTGCTTGAAGCGCCTTCCGGTCCTGCATCATAGCTTCGATCGTCAGCGTGGAGATCGCGCCGGGGAAACGTTCGCCCGCCGTCTTCTCGCCTTTGATCACCGGCACGGCCATCCAGTTCTCGGCAAAGTCGGCGTATACGTCCAGCATCTGGGCCGTTTCTTCGCGAGCCTCCTCCTCGGTTGCGTGTGCCGTGTGCCCTTCTTGCCAGAGGAATTCGGTGGTTCGCAGAAACAGCCGTGTTCGCAATTCCCAGCGAACCACGTTGGCCCATTGGTTGATCAGGATCGGCAAGTCGCGGTACGACTGGATCCACTGAGCGTACATGGCCCCGATGATCGTCTCGCTGGTCGGGCGTACGATCAGTGGCTCTTCCAGTTTGCCCGATGGAACCAAGCCACCATCCGGCCCTGGCTCCAGGCGGTGGTGCGTCACGACCGCGCATTCCTTGGCGAAACCCTCGACGTGCTCGGCTTCTTTCTCCAAGAAGCTGATTGGGATGAACAGCGGAAAGTAGGCGTTTTCGTGCCCCGTATCCTTGAACATGCCGTCCAGGACTCGCTGCATGTTCTCCCAAATCCCCCATCCCCAGGGTTTGATTACCATGCAGCCGCGCACGGGCGACGTTTCGGCCAGATCGGCTGCCTTGATCACCTGCTGATACCATTCGGGGTAATCTTCTTCGCGCGTCGGGCTGATCGCGTTTTTCTTCTTCTTCGCCATGACTTTCCTTTTCAAATCACATCGAAGCCGCAGAGATCCAGGGGCTCTCCCCGTCCCACGGCTACACCTGAAAGAGGAGATTATGCAAGTTAGACGGGAAGCCCACAAGGCGAACTTCGCCGTGCTTACGCCTCGATAGTGGACGGGGATCGGTCAGACGCCCGTTCCATGCTGCCGGCAGTACTCGTACAACGCCATCGCAGCAGCCGTCGCCGCGTTGTGGCTGTGCGGCAGTCCGTAGACGGGAATCTCGACTACGCGATCCAGCAACTCCAGCACATCTTCAGTAATGCCGAGACGCTCGTGTCCAATCACCAGCACCGTGCGAGCCTGGAAACGGAAGTCGTACAGGCACTGCGAATCGGTCGTCTGCTCCAAGCCGACCAACTCATAGCCGTCTGCCTTCAACTTTCGCAGCGCAGGAGGCAAGGAGCGTCGGAAATCAACCTGTACCTGTTCGATCGCATCACGGGCAATCTTGCGGTCGATCTTCGGCTTGCCGCCAACGATCATCCGCGTCACGCCGCCGCATCCGGCAGCGCGCACGATTCGAGAAAGGTTCACGTTGCTCCGCATCGGCGGGCAAGCCAACACCAAATCGCGCGCCCCTGGCTGTTCCGAGGGCGATTTGTGAC
>CAZUAH010000390.1:0-13058 GCA_964617665.1 uncultured Pirellulaceae bacterium | reverse complement strand
CACCGGACGCTCGGGAGGGCCTTCAGTTCACCATCCGCCACCTGCTCGTGTTGACGTTTGTCGTCGCCTGCCTGGTAACAATCGGAAAGGCGCTGGCGCCTCGTCTACCGCATTTCCACGACGTAACCATGCTGTCAGCAATCGCCGTGTGTTTCGTAAGCGTTGCCCTGGTGGCAATCTGGGCCATTCTGGGACTCGGTCAGGTGCTGTTTCGCAGCCTAGTCCTCTTCGTGATTTCGGCCATAGTCGGTTGGATACTGGCCCGGGTGATTGACGAAGGCGATGACATCTTCTGGACTTCCACAACGATATTGCAGGCGACGTACCTGATGGGCTCCCTTCTCGCGATTCGATCGTGCGGCTATCGCTTTCTCGCTCGCCATCGAAATAACCAATGTAGGAGCTTTCTCTGCGAACTCCGCGCCTCCGCGTGAGCCCAATCTTCCCCAGCGAAGGAATCACGCAGAGGCGCGGAGTCCGCAGAGGCAAACGCAAGGTACAGCCGAGTGCGTTCCTGGGCGGCTTCGGCCTACACACTATGGCGCGTTACCGCTATCGGGGAAACGGTCTTGGAGGGCCTGGACGGCGATTCCTTCGTCGCGTAGGGCTTCCATGGCCTTGACGGCTGCTTCGGCTGCTTGGATGGTGGTGATGCAGGAGACGCCATGTTGAACGGCGGCGGCTCGGATGCGGCCTTCGTCTGTTCGGGCGCCTTTGCCGCTGGGTGTGTTCATCACAAGACCGATCTTCCCGTCGATCATATGGTCGATCAGGTTTGGGTGGCCTTGGGCAATCTTCTTCACCCGTTCGACCGTGATTCCCGATTGCTCCAAACGGCGAGCCGTGCCCTCGGTTGCAACCAGCTCGAATCCCAATGCCGACAGACGTCTGGCCAAGCCAACGATTGGCTCTTTGTGGCGATCCGAGACGCTCAAGAAGATCTTCCTCTGCTCGGGCGGCAGCACTACGCCAGCGGCAAGTTGGCTCTTGGCAAAGGCTATGGAGAATCGCTCGCTGATGCCCATCACTTCGCCGGTGCGCATCTCCGGGCCCAAAACGATATCCACACCGACGAACTTGCGGAATGGAAATACGCTTTCCTTGATCGATACATGAGACGGAATGGGCTCGCGGTCTACGCCCAATTCGGCGAGCGTCTGGCCCGCCATCACTTTGGCAGCCAGTTTTGCGACCGGGACACCGGTTGCTTTGGCTACGAATGGCACGGTACGGCTGGCTCGCGGGTTCACTTCCAGCACATAGACGTTTATGCGCCCGTCTTCCTTCTTGATGGCGTACTGAACGTTCATCAAACCGACTACTTTCAGGTACTTGGCCATCGCGTGTGTGGCTTCGCGAATCTCCTGAACCACAGGACCTGGCAGGCTGTAGGGCGGTATCGAGCATGCCGAGTCGCCCGAATGGACGCCCGCTTCCTCGATGTGTTCCATGACGCCCATGACGTAGACCTCGTGCCCATCGCCGATCGCGTCGACGTCCACTTCGGTGGCATCTTCCAGAAAGCGGTCGATCAATACGGGCTGGCCTTCGGACGCGACAAAGGCTTCGGCGACGTAACGTTCGAATTGCTGCTGGTCGTAGCAGATCTCCATGGCCCGCCCGCCGAGCACAAAGCTGGGGCGGACTAGTACGGGAAATCCGACCTTGGCCATTTCGTCGCGTGCCTGGTCCATGTTGACAGCGATACCGTTAGCCGGTTGCTTCAAATTCAGCTCGTGTAGCAGCTTCTGGAATTTCTCGCGATCCTCAGCCGCCTCGATCGTATCGACGCTGGTTCCAATGATGGGCACCCCCGCCGATTCCAGTGCGCGAGCCAGATTCAACGGCGTCTGGCCGCCGAATTGAACGATCACGCCGTCAGGCCGTACGCGGTCGAAGATGTTCAGCACGTCCTCGGTCGTTAGCGGCTCGAAGAACAGCAGGTCGCTGGTATCGTAGTCTGTACTGACGGTCTCGGGGTTCGAGTTGACCATGATCGACTCGATCCCCATCTCGCGCAAGGCGAAACTGGCATGGCAGCAGCAGTAGTCGAATTCGATGCCCTGCCCAATGCGATTCGGCCCACCGCCCAGGATCATGATGCGTTTCTTCTCCGGCTGTTTGGGCGGCGTTTCGTCTTCGTCTTCGTAGGTCGAGTAGTAGTACGGCGTATACGCTTCGAATTCCGCGGCACAGGTGTCCACCGACTTGAACGTAGCAACGATGCCGCGTGCTTTGCGATGCTCGCGAATGCCCATGTCGCTGGAATTCCACAACGTGGCTAACTGGCGATCGGAGAATCCGAATTGTTTGGTTTTTTTCAGCAACGCGTCGTCCACGTCAGCAATGTCGCTGTATCCGCGCAGTTCCTCTTCCAGTTCGACGATCTCCGTCAGTTGATCCAGGAACCACGGGTCGATAGCGGTCAGTTCATAGATCTCGTCGATCGACATGCCGCTCTTCAAGGCGTAGCGAAGGTGCCAGACTCGTTGGTCGTTGGGGATGGAGAGCTTCTCGCGGATCTCGTCTTCGCTGGGCTGATCCGCCGTGCCCCACAGATCCTTGCCGTCGCAGCCGAAGCCGAAACTGCCGACTTCCAGACCTCGCAAGGCTTTTTGAAACGATTCCTTGAAAGTTCGGCCGATGGCCATCGTTTCGCCAACGCTCTTCATCTGGGTCGTTAGCGTCGCATCGGCCTCAGGGAATTTCTCGAAGGCAAATCGCGGTATCTTGGTGACCACATAGTCGATTGTCGGCTCGAAGCACGCTTTCGTCTTCCGAGTGATGTCATTGGGCAGTTCGTGCAGCCGATAACCGACGGCCAGCTTGGCGGCGATCTTAGCGATGGGAAAACCGGTGGCCTTCGAGGCCAGCGCACTGGAACGGCTGACGCGGGGGTTCATCTCGATCACGATCATCCGGCCTGTGTCCGGATGGATGGCGAATTGGATATTCGAACCACCGGTCTCGACACCAATCTCGCGGATCACAGCCAGGCTGGCATCGCGCATCCGCTGGTATTCTTTGTCGGTCAGAGTTTGAGCCGGAGCCACGGTGATGGAATCGCCCGTGTGCACACCCATGGCATCGAAGTTCTCGATCGAACAGATGATGACGACGTTGTCGTCCAAGTCGCGCATCACCTCCATCTCGTACTCTTTCCAGCCCAGCGCGGATTCCTCGATCAGCACCTCGGTGATGGGCGATTGATCGAGCCCCCTGCGAACGAGCGTGTCGAACTCGTCCCGGTTATAGGCAACCGCCGAGCCGCTGCCGCCCATTGTGAAGCTGGGGCGTACGACGCACGGCAAGCCGATGTCCTTGACCGCTTCGCGGGCTTCTTCGATCGTATGCACGGTCTTGCCATGGCACACCTCAAGGCCGATGCTCTCCATGGCCACCTTGAACTGGTCGCGTTCTTCCGCCTTGGCGATGACTTTGGCATCGGCGCCGATCATCTTAACGCCGAATTCCTCCAACACGCCATGGCGATCCAGGTCCATCGCCACATTCAGCCCGGTCTGGCCGCCAAGGGTCGGAAGCAGGGCATCGGGCCGTTCCTTCTCGATTACCTTCGCGACGACCTCCCAGGTGAGTGGCTCGATAAATGTACGGTGAGCGGTGGCGGGATCGGTCATAATGGTGGCTGGATTCGAGTTGACCAGAACCACCTCATAGCCTTCCTCACGCAACGCCTTACAGGCTTGAGTGCCAGAGTAATCGAATTCGCAGGCCTGACCTATGACGATCGGTCCGGAGCCGATCAGCAGAATCTTGTGTATATCGTTGCGCCGTGGCACTATGTTCGTTCCTTCATTCTTCTAAGAATTCTCCATATCAAGCTCCGGGCAATCCTCGCGGAGCGAGTAAAATCTTCCAAGATTAACATTAGGATGACGGAATCTTCAAGGGGCCTGAGGCGAACGGGAAAGCCTGAGATTCTGCGCTGGCGGGAAGCGGAATAGTCACTCGAATAACAGGATATCGTTCAGACCGAGTTCGACCTCGCACGTCGCTCGATGGGCATTCCCAACAGTAGGGCCGGACTTCTCCTGTGAGAAAGCCAGTTTTCCGTTGATGACGGACCGTACGGATCTGATTCGTTGGAGTGTCCGCAGCGTGATCTTCAGTTTCTGAATCGGCTCGTACGTGAAATTGGCCAACACCAGCGCAGTTCCCGCTTCTGCATCGTAGACGCCGGCCTCGACCACCGGATGAGACAATTCGACCAGCTTGGACGCACCGGACAGGCTAGATTGTGCGTTGATCAGTCGTCGGATGTCACCCGGCCATTTCTCCTTCAATTCGGCTGGCACGAATTTCGCCTCTTTGATGTAGGCCAGTCCAGGGCAAGCGCCCATATAGATTGCCTTTCCCTTGCCGTAGGCTTGTGTGACCACGGCCGGTTCCCCGTTGCGGAAGACTCCGATTGTCTCCGCCGTGGTGGGCTTCGTCGCGACCTTCGTCCCGATCACGCCAAAGGGCACCGGCACTTCGTCATCCGAATCCTCCGCGGCCTGGATCTGGTCGATGTACGGCAGATGGTTTAGGGCTCCGCGAATGTGATAGCGGCCCGATTGGGATTGCGTTTCTACCGATGGTTCAATGCCGAAAACGGGTGATAGGCCCACGTCCGGCTCGTTGAACTCATTCCGGCTGCCGGCCGCGCAGGAGCCGTACAGGTACCCGCCGGCCTTGACCCAGGAGGCGATTCTGTCGACTGACGCTTCGCTGATGCAAGGATCAGTCGCGTACAACACGTCGTACTGATTCAGTCGCCCCGATTCAATATCCTCCTCGGTCAACATGTCTACTAGATACTGCTCGTGCACAAGCGATAGGTAGGTGGCACGCCTTTCCAGCATGTGGACGTATCCGAACGGTTGCCACAAATCGGACGAGACGCTGTACAACAGGGCAACACGCGTCTTTCGAGGTTTCCCAGGAGCGATGATGTGCTCGGCAGCCGCCAAGCTCTGCGTCATGTTGGCGACGCCGTCGTAAGCACTACGCAGGTCGGACCAGTAGTTCTCGGTGCTCGTGGCCGTTGGTCCGTAAGTCCAATAGAAAAAGTGTTTGGCTCCCTGGCACAGGGCCGATGCGCTCTTCAGCCGCAGATTCGTCTCGTCGCTGGGAGTGATCCAGGCAATCGTGGGCAAGCGTCCGCCGCTGGCACTGCGAAAGATGGACGCTTGAAAGCCCATCAGTTGAAACCCTTCCCAAGTCCAATTCGGACCGTACATGAATTGCAGGCCCATCCAGTCTTCGATGCCGATCACGTCGACGGACCTCTTTCGGCCAATGTCAAACCAGTCCGCAGCCAATGGATAGCCGCCCCACGCGGGATTGGGCGTCGCACCCATCCCCAAGCCGCTTCCTGCAAAGTAAGGATGGTCGGCCACCAACATTGAAGTCACGGCGCCGGAAGGAAAATGCCGGTGGAACGATTCGGTGTGCCAAGCAACTCGCTCGGTTGCCGCGTGCTGGCGGAACCGCGAGGTGTAGTAGAAGATGCGTCGGGCTGCCGTTTCGTTTGCCTTTGCGCGTTCGCGCAGATCCACTGGCGTTTCGATCGGCCGAACTTCCTCCAGACGTCGGACACCCAGATCGCGAGGCGAGATCTTCTGTGCGCCCAACCATGCGTGAAAGTGCTTCAGTGCTTGTTCGTTGTCACCGATCGGAGGCCGGGACACGATTTCGTCCGAGAAGTTAAACGGCACACCTCGCTCAAAAGGCTCGTCATATCGTGCCGCGTGCTTCTTCACTAGTTCGTCTACTTCCTTGCGAGTCGCCTGTGGGCCAAAGCGGACGCCGTGCGTGTGGCCGGGCATGCGGAAATCGAACTTCTCGAGCACTTCAGATCGTTGGTTCCCCACGACGTTGAAACCCAGCAAATGAAGCACCTCGGCTTCCTTCAAGTTCAACTCCTCCCGCTGCGGGCTCCAGAAGCTGGTCTGCACGATCAGTTCCTTTGGACTGACCCGCTGGCCGCCGCTCGCCTCGCGAGCCCAACGAAGGCGGCGCTCAGTCATCTCGGCCGCTGTTTCCAGACTGTCGGCATCTTCGCGCAGTTTGGGGGAAACAAGGAAGCTTGTGAGCGATCCGCGAAACGACTCGCGAAAACGCTTCACAGCGTCTTTCGGGGCCGGAGACGTTGCCAACTCGATGACGACCTCGCGCTGTTCCGACGGTGGATCGCAAATGAAATCTGCGGTCACATTTGGAAACTCGGCGAGACCGCCCGACCGGTTCAACCGACCGTGCAGCCGGTCGCCCGCGTGCTTCTTGAGATCAAACCACGGCGTGAAGTCGCCCGCTGCTACCCGGTTTTCCTTCTTTCTGTCCGCCAGCGGCGGAAACACGGTGCGCTGAAGATACCACGGGCTCTTGTGAATGAAGCCGCCAAGCCGTACGTAGTACGAGCACTCCGTCGGCTTCATCAGTTGGAAACGAACGTACACGCCCTGATCAGCGCGGCTGGCTCCGTTGAGGCAGAATATGGTGGCAATGGCGAAAACAGCACAGCGGCGGAAGGGCAAGCTATCCATCGTCCCACCTGAACAGAGGGGTTCTATGGCCTATCTCAAGCAAACATGCCAGGAGTATAACGGCCACGTGAAGAATTCTCGTGGGTAACAACGAATAGACACTGATTATGCCAGACCCGCATGGTCGGTATAACAGTGTGTCCTAGAATTAGGTAATTGGGACGATGGTCGGAAACCGGGGCGAGAAATATGGTCACTGATGACTTCAATCCATACCACGAATGGCTCGGGGTGGATAGTCAACTGAAACAGCCGAACTATTACCAACTCTTGGGCGTCGACCAGGGCGAAGGGAATATGATGCAGATCGCGGCAGCGGCAGATCGAGCTGCTGCGAGAGTGCGAAGCATTCGACCGGGTCCTCGCGCTGCCGAGTGGGCGAAAGTGCTTGACGAAATCGCGTCCGCCAAGAACTGCCTTTCGGACCCGAGCAGACGTGCCCAATACGACCGGCAGTTAGCGGCTATCCAGCCAGGTGCTCAAGGCGGATACCTTCGCCCCGTCCCGCGCGACAAGACAGCTACTCCCATGCCATCCGCCGCACAACCGAACGCGTATCCCACCGGCGCACCGATGTCCGCTCCAGCGGCTGCGCCAGTTCAGCCAACCGCGGCTCCGATGCCCGCAGGTCCAGCAGCAACACCTTTTCCAACAGCACCTCAGCCGACAAGCCCCGCAGCAGCCCCGCAGCAGCCCCAAACGCCGGCGATGCCTACCGGCGGGATGCCCGGCTATCCGGCGCCCGTGGCTCCAGGCACTCCCTATCCTACACAACAGACTCCGGGCGCTCCCATGATGCCAACGCCGGGTGCTGAGCCTGTCACCGGCGCACCGACGGCGACCCCGCAAGCGTACCCGACGGCCTCGCCTCAAACGCCTGCTGCGGGGATGGCCCCGCATACGGCAGGCTATGTGGCGGGTGGCGTAGCGCCGGTGCCGGGTACGGCCATGCCGACAGGACCAGCGCCTACTACAGGCCAGTACGGTGCTGCGTCGGCGACCAGTCCCGCCGCTACGAACCTGCCGACAGGCGTCCCTCTCGGTGCCAGTTCGACCGCAACGACTACCGCAGCCGCCTCGGCTGGCCCCGGTGTGAACACCGGCAGCGAGCGCACCGCTTCCAGCATGGTGCGAAAACGGACCGATCGCTCGAAGACGGTACCACTGGTGGCCGCAGGGCTTGGCGGTGCCATTCTAGTGCTCGCCATTGTTCTGTTGGCAGTCATTGGTGGAGGAGGCGACGACGACGAGAACAGTGCAGATCGAAAACGCTCGTCTAGCAGTCGTCCGGCTACGAGTAGACCCATCACGACTCCTCGGCCGTCGCGGAGACCAGCCAAATCGCCACGACATAGGACGCCCCCGCCGAGACATGTAACCGAGACGCAGAGAAAGCCAGAGCCCGAAGGGAAGCAGCCCACGGAGCCCGCGACCTCTCCGATGGAGCCGGGGACCGAGACGCCCGGCGAAACCAGCGAATTGCCGGGCACTCCGGTCATTGACACTCCGCCTGATTCGACTTCCACTCCGGGCGAGCCGAATCCAGAAAACGAATCGAAACCGCCCGTGTCGGAACCTGTGCCCAACCCAACCGCACCCTCGCCCACACCGAAAACGGATCAGCCTTCCGTAATCGACCCGCAACCGAAGACGACGCCACCGCCGACAGGGCAGCCCAAACCTAAGGAGGTTGCCACGTTGGCAACCGCATTGAAGTCGGCTCGCGCAAAGCTGGAGGGTTCCGATTTCGACGGTGCCTTGGCGGAACTACGAAAAGTGGAGTCGTTGCCCAAGTTGCCGGAACATCAGGCCAAATGCGAACGATTGCGCCTGCTAACGGAATACGCCAGCAACTTCCGTTCGGCATTGATGGAGGCCATCAAGAACCTCGAAGCCGGCGACGAAATCACGGCGGGTGCGAACGCTGCGGCTGGTGTTGTGGGTGTGACCGCCGATCAGATCACTCTGAGAATCGACGGTCGGAATCGAAGCTATCCGATCAACAACCTATCGCCGGGGCTGGCCGTCGCCATCGCCGACAGATGGCTCGACCAGAACGACCCAGTGTGCTTGGTTGCGAAGGCCGCCTATTTGGCATCCCTGAAGGACGCAGGGGACGATCGTCTGGCAAAAGCGCGTGAGTGGTTCCAGGAGGCTTCCAAAAGTGGCGTCGATGTTGGTGACCTGGCAAAGGTGATCGACGACAAATATGACGAGTTGGAAAAGGATCTCGCTCCGTAACGCGGCGATGCTGCAATCCTGTGTGGGGCCTGACGGGCCGGAAAGGCGCTCCTTGTGAAGTCCTTGTCGCTCTCTGCTCTTACGTCAGCCATCTTACTATTGGCCTTCGCGACCACAGTACATAGCCAGCAAACCATCACTTTGCTGGGGAACATGAATACGAGCGGCGAGATCAAATCTGTCTCGCCCGGAGTGATTGTGGTCACAGATTCCGCTGGCAAGGACACCGAATTCAAGATCCAGGGAAAAGGAGAAGACGGTGTATCGCTGGCTGGTGCAGCGGCAGTGATCAAGTTCCCAGCCACGGTCGACGTATCGGGCACGTTTACGACCGAGGCGCTGACCCGAGGTACACTGGTCCGTTTTTCCGGTCGCTTGAACAGGCTCGGTCGCACCGAGGGCTCGGTTGAAGAAATCCTGGTCTTTGACGAAGGGGCATATTCGCTGGGTGTCGAGGTGAAAAGCCAGCCGACCGAAGCCGGCGGCCATGGGACCTGCACCATCACGAGCGAAGCCTATTCGCTGCGCAACAACCGCCTGATCGTAACCACCCCGAAGAACGAATACGTGCGCAGCCCGCGTCTGTCGTTTGCTCTGGCCGAGGATGTCAGCATCAAGCTGCAGAGCAAGGATCTCGATCGTGTCAAGCCCGGTGACAAAGTCGTACGTCTGCTTGCCGCTCGGTTTTCTACCGGCGACACGGTCATCAGAGAGCTTTCCGTCGAACTGGCCCCAAGAACCGCGCAGACCGGGGCACCCAAAGCGAAAGACAACAAGTACCGCCACCTGTCCGACGAGCCCGGCAAACCACGCGATTTGCGCTCCGCACACTTCATGCTGCACACGGACATATCAGACCGAAACGCCAAGATCCTGCTGGACAAGCTGGAAACGATGATTGCGCTGGTTTCTCAGTATTACGGTCGCCTGCCGGCAAGGATCATCGAGTGTTACGTTGTCCGCGATCTCGGAAATTGGCCGCAAGGCACGCTTCCGCCGGAGGCCATCGCGAAAATCTCTGAACCCGCGGGAGTAACCCTCTCCGTCTCGTTGGGACGTCTGACGCGTTCTGTCGTCTACTCGTGTGACAAACACGGTGTGGTCCAGCATGAAGCCATTCATGCCTATTGCGCCCAGACATTCGGCAGCACGGGGCCTACATGGTACTCGGAAGGTATGGCGGAGATGGGACAGTACTGGAAGAAGAACCAATTGGCCGTCGAGGTCGATCCGGTGGTGATCGACTATCTGAAGAAGGCACCACCGAAGAGCATGCTGGATATTGTTGCAGCAGGCCAAATCACCGGCGATTCCTGGAGAGCTTACGCGTGGCGTTGGGCGCTCTGCCACCTGCTGGCCAATAACCCGAACTACTCAGGCAGACTGAAAGCCTTGGGCATCGGAATGATGACCGAACAGCCGGGCGCATCGTTCGAAAGCGTTTACGGCCCGGTCGCCCGCGAGATTTCCTTCGAGTACGATCAATTCGTCAAACACCTGGACAACGGATACCGTGCGGACCTGTGTGCTTGGCAGTGGAACCGCAAGTTCCAGTTTGTGCTGGGGACGCGATATTCCACCGCAAAACCTACGGCCAAGTACGGCTGGCAGGCCAGCAGTGTGAAGCTCCAAGCCAGCCAATCGTATGACTATGTGGCGCAAGGCACGTGGAAGGTCTCGGCAAACGGAGACGAAGTCGACGCCAACGGACATGCCAACGGTACCGGGCGGTTGGCCGGCGTCATCATGAAGGACTTTCAGCTCGGCGAACCTATGGACCTGGGTGCCAAAGGCACGTTTGTCGCACCGCATGACGGTGATCTGTACCTCCGCTGCCAAGACGCCTGGAACAGCATCGCCGACAACGACGGCACTATCACGGTCTACTTTCGCCGCACGCCTTCGTCGTAAGTGACGACCGCCCGACGGGGAACTCGATGACCGATTTCGCCTCACAAGGCTTACACGTCCTGACCAAGCCGATCGGTCCGATCTGCAATCTGGATTGCGAATACTGCTTCTATTTGCACAAGGACCAGTTGTACGACAGCGGCGAACGATGGCGCATGTCGGATGAAACGCTGGCAGCCTACATTCAGCAATACGTCGAAGCCCAACCCGAAGCGGTCGACGAAATCACGTTCGGCTGGCAAGGTGGCGAGCCGACGTTGATGGGCGTGGAATTCTACGAACGTGCCATTGAGCTGCAAAGGAAACAAGTCCGGGCCAACAAGCGAATCCGGAACACCATGCAAACCAACGGCGTGTTGCTGGATGACCGTTGGTGCGAGTTTCTCCGCAAGAATGGCTTTCTGGTCGGGCTGTCCATCGACGGCCCCGCCGAACTGCACGACCGCTACCGGCGCGACAAGCAAGGCCAGCCAACATTTCCAGCGGTGCTTCGCGGCTTGAAGCTGCTGGAGAAACACGGCGTCGAGTACAACTTGCTGGTTGTCGTCAACCGTCACAACGGGGACCACGGCCGGCGTGTGTACACATACCTGCGCGACAACGGCGCACGCTTCTTTCAGTTCATTCCGATCGTCGAAGAACGCGGTGTGGGTGCCCATGCCGAAGTACTCTCACCTGAAGGCCAATCCAACGCTGGCAATGAACACCTTGTCAGTTCGCGCAGCGTACGGCCGGAGCAATTCGGCAATTTTCTGATCGAGGTGTTCGACGAATGGATTCATCGCGACGTGGGGCGCGTATACGTCCAGATCGTCGAAGAGGCCGTTCGTGCTTGGCTCGGCTTGGAACCGGCGCTATGTCTCTTTCGTCGCCAGTGTGGCCGGGCGATCGTGATGGAGCACAACGGCGATTTGTACAGTTGCGATCACTTCGTCGAGTCCGATTACAGGCTGGGCAATATCCACGATCGACCGATCGTCGAATTGGCGAACTCGGCCCAACAGGCCAGTTTCAGCGAGGACAAGGAATACGCACTCCCCGAGTACTGCCGCCAATGCGATGTCCGTTTCGTCTGCAACGGCGAATGTCCCAAGAACCGTTTTGTCGAGACGCCCGACGGCGAAACGGGCTTGAGCTATCTGTGCGCGGGCTATCGCAAATTCTTCCGCCACATCGGTCCGTACATGCGGATGATCGCCGACGAACTCAAGCAGAACCGTCCCGCCGCCAACGTAATGAACCGATTGAATGCTGAGCGACGTGCGAAAAAGAAGAAGACGCCGACGGCATCGCGCTCGACCAGCGGACCTCCCGCCCGCAACGATCCATGCCCGTGCGGCTCCGGCAAGAAGTACAAGAGGTGCTGCGTGCGACGGTAGGGAGCGGGATCCAAGACGTGGTGCACGCAGTAGCGTACGCCGCACGGGCCGTGTAGGCCCTCGGCGGTCCGAAATCGAAGGCAAGCTGCCCTTGTTTGCCCAATTCCTCAACAATATCGCGTACAATGGTGTCGTACGGCCTGGAGCATTTCCCATACTTACCAGCGCCTCCTCGGCCAAGTCTTGCGGACGGAGAACAACGTCATGATGTCGATGATTCAATACCGTTGGAGTTCGCTACCAGCAATCCTCCTGCTGACAGGCTTGTCAACCTTCTTACATGCCTCTGTGGCCGAACGATACTTGGTGCCCGCCGAATGCATACAGCCGGAAAACGACAGCTGCTACATCGCGTCGATGGATTTCGGCGAGGAGGGCGACAAGTTCACGGGCAACAAGTCAATGATTGTACTCTTCGAGGATGGCAAGCTGCTTGGTCCGCCTCGTTCCATTCATGCGGACATTCGAGAGAAAGGCGGCGGTCGGTATTCACACTGGACACGTGAAACGTTGTACTTCTCGTCATCGGACAACTCAGATCCCCGCACCAACGGGCGCAAGTACGAAGTTGCCTCGCGCAACACCAGGAGCACTCTAGGCGGTCTCGACAGGTTTCCCGCGACGCCAAAGGAACACGTAGAACTGATCACATCCGACCGTCATGAATACGCGATCGAGATGGGCGGCACACTGGACATGGAGAACACCAGGACGCTTGCCAGCAGCAACTGTTACATTGCCTTTCAGAACAACGTCGCGCTAACGATCGAGAACGTTGGCGATGTGTCGGTTGTGAATCCGCGACTGGTCATCAACGACCGAGGCAACTGGTATACCTTCGACAGTCTGCTGGAGGAATTCACGCGAGGCGCGAAGACAGATCAGGAGAAGGTGTATCTGATCTGGGAGAACATGCGGCAGAATCTGTATCACGAAAGCCCGCTGTTCGGCGACGCCGAGCCGCACGATCCGGTCAAGC
>CAZUAH010000389.1:0-13067 GCA_964617665.1 uncultured Pirellulaceae bacterium | reverse complement strand
GTTCGGTCACTCCGAACGACGCTGAGACGGGAGGGCTAATTGACGCCTTACAGTCATCAACGGGTTCGTGACCTAATCCGTTCCGGGCAACTTGGAACGGTTCACTTGGTGGAGGCTTCCTTCTCGTATCTCCTTGAGGATGCGAAGAATATCCGACTTCAAAAAGACAGGTGGGGAGGCGCGCTAATGGACGTGGGATGCTACGGAATCGATTTGGTACGATTCCTTGTCGAGGAAGAACCCGAGGAAGTGACCGCAAGAGGCGTGAGTTTCTCAAACTCTGGCGTGGATGAGTTGACAACCGTTATTCTGCGCTTTCCACGCGGCGTTATGGGCGTGCTTACCGCTTCAACACACCTCGCTCGCCACCACGCTTATTGTGTGCGGGGTACGCTGGGTACGGTGAGCGTTCCCAAGGCATTTGTCCCACGAGAAACCGAAACCACACAACTCGTCGTCGAGCTTGCGACGGGCCAGCGGCGCATCGAAGACTTTCCCGCGTGCAACCCTTTCGCAGCCGAAATCGCCCGTTTCGCAAAAGCAGCCCAAGCAAATACCTCGGTCGACCTGACGCCGTTCGAGGATGGTGTGGCCAACGCCAATGTTCTTGAGGCGGCCGTTCGCTCGCTGCAGGAAGGCATAATAGTCCCGCTCTAATCCTGAACAACTCACACAGACCCAAATGCTCAGGTCGGCAGCGGGTACACCGTCTTCTGACTCATGCCCATCGCAACAAAAGGTGCAGAAGCTCTGCTGGCAGGCCAGCTAGCCGAACATCCCAGAGAATGCGGCATCTAAAAAGATCAGCAGCGTTTTCGCTACTTGCGTCCGTACAGTGGGCCGAAATTGTCGCACCCACGAAAGTCGGCGGATTCGAGATTGTCCGTTCCGAACGCATTCCAGGCACTCGGGCGGAAGATACGAGACTCGTCGACGTTGTGCATGTACACAGGAATCCGCAACAGCGATGCGAGCGTGATGAAGAGGTGTCCCACGTGACCGGTGGTGAGCACGGAATGATTGGCACCCCATTTGTTCATCACTTCGTACGTCGAGACGAACGGCCCACGTCCGGTCAGTCGAGGCGCAAACCAAGTTGTCGGCCAAGTTGGATTCGTACGCTGCTCCAAGACATTGTGGACGTCGTCCGGAAGATCCACTGTGTAGCCTTCGGCGAGTTGCAGAACAGGTCCAAGTCCCGAAACGAGATTGATGCGACTCATCGTCGACGGCATGCCACCCCGCGTGCGGTAGCGAGTGCTCATCCCGCCGCCAGGGAAATACTCGGTAATGCTCGGATGCCACGTGACGGCCTGCAAACACTTCTGTATTTCGTCTTCGGTGATTTCCCAAAACGGCTTTATGGTGGGTTGGCCATCCACGTCCTGCTGACCCGTGCCGTCCAGTGCCGCAGGACCGGAGTTGATCAAATGCAAGATGCCGTCCTCGGCAGGTCCCTCGGGTCGGTATCCATCGCAGGCGCCTGCGATCGCGTCGGGACTCCAATACGTACGCAGATCCGCGAAAATCTGTGCCGTGTTGGTGATCAGATGACCGAACAACATGGTCGCACCATTCAGAGCATCGTTTTCCGTTGCGACCACGTAAGGCGCGCGGGGACCATTCCAGTCGAACGACGAATTGAGCATCGCTTCCAGGAAGTCGCCGTTGGGGAAATGATCCGTCCACTGACGCTGCCCCTGAAAACCAGCAACGATGGCCCTGTGACCTTGCGCTTGTTCGCCGAGCCCCATCTCGGCCAACTTCGGATTGCCGACCATCAGGTCGCGGGCGATCAACGCCATCTTAACACTATCCGACCATTCCGAGTCTAATTGCTCGCGACTGCGAATTTGGTCCTCGGCGTTATAGTCCTTTCCTTCGGGGCAGTTCTCTTGGACCCAAGCCAGAGCCGCTTTGAATTCTTCCGGATCAAACTGGTCCTTCCGCATGCGACCGACGAACTCGGTCATGTCAATATCTTCGACGCGCATCCCCAGCCACTTCTCCCAGAAGCTGTAGTCGACTTGGGAACCGGCGATGCCCATGGAAGTGCCGCCCATCGACAGATACGATTTCCCACGCATCAAAGCCACAGCCAAACCGCATTGGGCAAAGCTGAGCAGCTTTTGCTTTACGTCGTCGGGGATCGTTCCATCGCCAGCATCTTGGACGTCTCGTCCATAGATCCCGAAGGCCGGCAGCCCCTTCTGCGTATGCCCTGCCAACACGGCCGCCAGATAGACCGCACCGGGTCGTTCCGTGCCGTTGAAGCCCCACACGGCTTTGGGACGCAGGGGGTCCATGTCCATGGTTTCGGAACCGTAGCACCAACACGGGGTGACCGTTAGCGAAACTCCCACGTTTTCGCGACGAAACAGCTCGTCCGCCGCCGCTGCTTCCGCACAACCGCCGATGCATGGCTTGGCGACCACACACTGGACCGGCTCCCCGGTTGGGTAGCGTAGATTCTGGGTCAGGAGTTCTTGCACACTGTGTGCCTGAGCCTGAGTTTGGTCCTCCAGGGACTCTCGAACGCCACCCAGACGCCCATCAATCGCCGGACGGATGCCGATCTTAGGTAAGTCTTCTTGCCATACACTTGGAACTTGGGGATTTGTCATTTTCAGTAACCTGTAGATTGGTGGAAAGCGATGATTTTACCCGTTGGGCGCATCCATTCCTATGACCTATTGCGGCCGGTTCATGGGTTTATGCGACAGAAGCCAAGGAATCGTGAGTGACGAAGGTCATTGCTCCAGAACGACAAACTTCTGCAGGCCCTTGTCTGCAACGTATCTCGCACCGTCGGAAAACGAAACGGTTCGCGGCACTTCCTGCGAATTGTAGACGACGTAGTGCTTACTGCCATCGCGGTTGAATACAACCGCCGTTGGGTGATCTGCCCGAATTGTGGAGTCAATTTGACCGAGTTCTCGTAACGAGTGCAACCACTGATACGTATGAGCACGCGTTTCTCCAAACTCGGCGGGGAATTGTCTGCCGTGCGTCTCATACTGTCTGATCGATTCGACGGGATCGGCCAACGCGAGGTATTCGGCCAAGACGTCGTGCCAGCGATCGGTCTGGTCGGGATCACCGTCAAATCCACCTTTGTGAAAACGGCGGTTCGATTCTTGCATGTTCTTGAAATTGTCACGCACATAGCCCACGTCGCGTCCCAAATAGAGCGAACCGCCGTTGATCGGCAGATAGTTGATACCATGGATTTCTTCGGGATTCGCGGTCCACCAGGTGCCATACGTACCGCCATCGCTCCATACCATCCCGACGCAGCGGTGGCCGTACCCCGGCGGGAACACCTTCCGCTCAACGTCAAACCAGTATTGGCGGATTGCTTCCGCTTCCGTGCTGTGCCAGTAGATTCCCAGGTCGCGAAGTTCGTCGTTGCCGGTTGCTTCGCCGTAGAGAACGAGCGATGTGGCGAAATTCATCGATTCCGACGACGATTCCTGGTTATTGCCGGATGCGAACCCCGCATGTCCGGACGCCCACGAGTGGCCTGCGTACGGGTCGAGATTTCTCATCCACGGAAAACGAGTATCGTTGCGGTCATAGTTGGCGCAATCTCGAATTAGTGTATCGATCATGCCGCCATAGTTCTCCGGCTTGGCCCAGTCGGGATCGAATTGGGCAATCGTCGCTGCGGCTCTGATGAAATAGCTGTAGTGAAAGTGATGGTCGTTCAGTTGATCCGCCGAACCGTAGCTGTCCGGGTAGCCAACCAACGTGCCCCACGTCTTGTCGTAGTAGAAGAGCAATTTGTCCCTGCCGTCAAACCAATCTTCGAGTCGGCGTTTGAGCAGCATAAGCAATTCGTCTCGGACTTCTGTCTTGCCAAGCTGATCGGCGATTTGGATCAATTCGGAGAACTTTCCGAACTCTTTCCCATTCCAATACGAGTCCTCGCGTTCGAAGGCTTTGTTGCGTGTCACGATCTGCTGGAAATCTGCATCAACCAACTTCTCGAGTTCCGCTCGGTTGCCGATAGGGTTTGGCAACGACGGAAGGATGCCCACATAGGGAATCGTAGTTGAGAAGCCGGTGCCCGACAGCAGCTTCATTTCGCCGCGAGGACTGGCGTAACGAAAGGGAGAGAGTTGCCCACGGTCGTCCAGATGAAGATGCTGGTGTCGATAGAGGGCTAGCGCTGTGTCGAGATTGTCGCCTTCTTTCGCTTCGGTTGTGACCGCGTAGGTCGTGACAACTGCCGCTTGGCGAGGATCGTACCTGTACTCGACGCGCGTGTCGGTCACAAAGGCATACGCCAGCCGGCGAAACCACTTGAGCGTTTCCACTTTGTCGTCAGGCAACACGGCGACGGACAGGTAATCTTTGCCAGCCAGATTCGATACAAGCGATTCCGCGCGCCCAGCCGCCGCGCCGGTCCATCTCGATCCGCTGGGTGCGAAAAGGCCATAGTGCGCGTCGTTGACTGTTACCCCAACGACAGTGCCATCGTCATAGAACAGCTTGGCGGGAGCCGATGCGTTCTCCGGTTCCTCAAGCATGATGATCTCGCCCTCGGGTAACTTCCCTAACGTGCCGTTCTTCTTCAGGTGCGCCGTGCCACCCTCGAAAGGCAAACGCACGGCTGAGTTGCGCAACTGTAAAGTCAGCTGACCGTCACCGAAACACTTCCAGAATTCAAGCGATACGCTTCCGCCTTGGAAGTCTTGTTTGGCTCCGCGAGTGAGTTTGCCGTCGAGTTGCTGCTTCGCGGATGAATAGCCCTCGAATGAATCAGCGATTGGATCGGTAGCAAACAGGGCGAATGTCTCGACGCGATCCGTCTTCCCGTCGCCGTCAAAGTCGTACACCAATCGGGCCTTGGAACCGAGGCCAACACTCTTGCCGGCATTCACCGAGAGCCGAATCTCGCCCGTTTCTCTGTTATGCTTCGCCGTGATGTTCGTCCAACGGAACACAAGCGGATTGACGGGTTCTTCGTGGCGGTTGACGGCGGCCGCGCTAAAGGCGACTTCAATCGGTCTCTCGCTCTGACGTTCGAAATAGACGAACGGGCTGCCGTGAGCAAACGTTGCTCGCAAGTGGTCAGAGCCGTTCTTCCACAGAGCCGTAACCGACCAGTCCGAAAAGCCGTCCAACACCGTGGCTTCTGTTTGCCAATCCTGCAGACCGACAAGCAGACTCTGCCTGTAGGGGAATTTGTAACTTGTCCCCGCCTGAAAGACGACGCCGCCCTTGACGCTATGCGAGATCGAGGGTGTTGTCGTATATCCAAGCCCAAGCCCCTCAGGATGCGCCTGGACGCCCAACGGATGAGAGAACATTGGCAGTGAGTGTTGCGAGTGAACCGGCCAAACGAGCGATGACCACCAATCGGATGTCGGCACAGCGCCGCTGATGGACTCAGAAACGAGCGGCGTTGCTTCCGCGCGACGGCGAGGTTTTCCGTCAGTGCGTGGCGGTAGATCTGTTCGATAAGCGCCCTTTCCAACCGCAATCGTTTCAGCCCTGGCGTCTCCAAAACATGCGATCACAATCACAAAGGAACAAACGAAACACATTGATAGTTCTCTCAAGTTCAATCAACACCTCCTGGCGTCGACAATCCGCGTTGCCAGCAGGCCGACAATTGCAGTCGTGCTTTGGGACGTTTGTGGCAACGCGTTCAAAGGGACTGGCTCGAACTCGCCGCCGAGTTGTTCGCCGCCTGTCGCAATACCATTGTAGCGGGAGAACACAAAGAAATCTCTGAGAGAAGTTCTTGGGGATTGTGTGCGGATCTTGGCTGGCACACAGAAAGGCGCGAGGTAGGGCCTTTGGGCAACGTGCTACTTCGGTTTAGCTGCAGGTTGGTCTTCGTTCTCTTCAGGCCGCCCGTAGTCGTCCACGTCCAACTCGGCCAAGTTGATGCCCTCGTGGAAGCTCTCGCCCGGTAGAATCCAGATTTCGCCGTGCAGATCACTTTGCTCGGTGGATACGCTGTGATGCCGAACCAGTTCGAGGATCGCCAGGAACATTCCGATCACCGCGGATTTGTGCATGCCGGGCTTGAACAACTCCGAGAATGCCACGCGTTGGTTGCTTTGGAGCCTTTGACAAATGTGCTCGACATGGACGTGAATCGGCGTGTCGTCGTAGACGATATTCGACGGTTGGACCACACGGCTATCGCGGACAATGCGGCCGAACGCGCTGACCAGGTCCCACAGTTCGATTTCCTGAATCGGCTGGCCCGCCGGGTCGATACGCCGTGGCGGCAGGTCGTCAGCGGCTCGCGGCAAACGCTGCTGCCATGTTTGGCTCTGTTCTTCCAGAATACTGGCGGCGTCTTTGTATTTCTTGTACTCCAGCAGTCGTTCGACCAGTTCGTCCCGTGGATCGTCCAATTGTTCCACGTCCTCGCCGCCTCGCGGCAGCACCAAGCGCGACTTAATCTCGATTAGCGTGCTGGCCATTTCGATGAAGTCACCTACGGCGTCGACATCCAGTTCCTTGAGCACATCTATGTGCTGGAGGAACTGTTCCGTGACCATCGCCATGGGGATGTCTGTGATGTCCAACTCGTGCTTGCGCACCAAGTAGAGCAACAAGTCCAGTGGGCCGCGGAATATGTCGAGATCTACGCGAAATGACATGGCACAAACGGATTGGATGCTAGCTGGTTATGTCCGAAAGTATCCTCTGACAACCGTCTAGTGGAATGGTAGCAGCACGGGCGAAATCGGGCGAGTGGAATTACCCCGGAATCCCCTACCGGAGCCTTGCCGAACGGGCGAGGGAGTGACATTCTCGTATCCGACGTTCCAGTTCCTGGACAAGTTCCTCGTCCGACAGGTCAGTAATCATCTCCGGCGTTATCGGTTCGCCGATCCATACGTGGATCTTCGCCAACCGCGGTAGCAGCAACTTGCGCGGCCATGCGTCATAGGCCCCGTCCATGCCGACCGGCAACAGGGGCACTTTGCCGCGTCGCGCCAGTGCTACGAATCCGGGTTTCAACCGAGAGACCTCGCCATCGTTGGTTCGAGTCCCCTCGGGGAAGATCAGCACCATCTCGCCCCGTTTCAGTCGTCTGAGCGTCTCTTTGATGCCTGCCAAACCGAATCCGTCGCGGTCGATCGGAATCGCATCCAGAAATTCGATCGCCCAGCGAAATGGACCAAAACGGAATAGCGTCTTGCGCGCTATGTAGTTCAAGCGACGGTTGAACCCAACTCCCACCAGCACCGGATCGAAGAAGCTCTGGTGATTCGAGCATACCAACGCCCCTCCCTCCGTCGGAACCCGCTCGCGCTTGTGGCAGCGGATACGAAACGCCAGCACGACCGACAGCCGCGACAGCACGCGCAGAAACGAGTAGCCGGAGCGCTTGAAGAGTGAACGTTGGGACATCAGGCACGAATAGGATAACTGCAATCAAATCGCGGCTTCATTGCCGGGCGACTCGTTGATATGTTCTCGGACGATCTCCTCCAGTCGATCGACGACTTCTTCGAAACTCAAACCATCGGTCAATACTTCCACGGCGTTCTCTGCCTTGATCAATCCGCCAACAGGTCGCGCGATATCTTCGTGATCGCGTTTCGTCTGCTGGGCCAAAACTTCTTCCAATGAACGCGTTTCGCCCCGAGCCTGCAGGTCCCGAACGCGACGGCGCGCCCGTTCTTCGGGGCTGGCCGTCAGGAAGATCTTGCACTCTGCGTCGGGAAAGGCCACCGTGCCCTGATCGCGTCCTTCGGTCACAGTATCGCTGCTACGACCGATTTGCTGCTGCAAGTCCACCAGGTGCTCACGGATGCGCACGTTGTCGGCTACATTCCGAACGAGTGCCGTAATCTCACTGGATCGAATCGCGTCGGTCACGTCCTCGCCGTCCAGCAAGACACGGTTCCGATCGAACTCGATCGTGATTTCCTCGGCCAAGTCGGCCAGCTTGTCGGGGTCGCTGCCATCGAGCTCACGTTTGACCGCGGCCAGCGCGACCACTCGATACATGGCGCCGGTGTCAAGAAACCGAAAGTCCAGCCGCTTGGCAAGCGCTCGTGCAACGGTGCTTTTTCCCGCCCCGGCGGGTCCGTCGATTGTGACGATCATATTCGACTTCAGACCGTCACTGCCGGTCCGCGTGCTTTGGCCTGCAATAGGAAAGGGTCAGCAGAGCATAACCCGTGACAAGATTGGGATCGCCTTCCAGCCAACGTTCGTTTTCGTTGACCCAGGAACCGTCAGGTTGCTGTTTGCTCGCCAGTTCCGCCCGTAGTTCGGCACGCCAGTCGTGCTTGACGCCCGCGTCGTCAACGAACTCATCATACTTGATTGCATCAAGCGCCTTAGCGAACGTGTGGTAGTAATAATACAGGCCCGCGCTTCCCATGCCCGGATTCGACGTCAGGTCGTAGTGCTTGCTGATCCATTTCTCGGCTGCTTTGACGCGCGGATCGTCGGGACCGACGCCGGCGTAAATCATGCTCTTCAGACCGGCGTAAGTCATGGAGCCGTAGCTTCGCAAACCACCCTGGGGCGTTTCACCCGCCTGACTCGTTCCACCTGCGGCAGGCGTATAGTAGAAGCCGCCGTCCGGATTCTTGGCACTGAAAGGCGTGGTGTTATGTTCCGTTTCCAGGTTCTGGCAACGGGAAACAAAAATCAACGCCCGTTTGACGGCTTCGTCGTTTTCATCGTTGCCCGTGGCTTTGAGTGCCTCGATCAGGAAGTTCGTATTCGACAGATCGGGGCGTTTGTGTTTGCCATATCCGGCACCGCCGTAGAACGTACTCGACGAATCTGTGTCTTCCGTTTCGTCCCACTGAGCGCCTTTGACAAACGCGTCGGCTTTCCGCAGCAATTGGTCGTAACGACCGTCGGCGTTCGCTGCCGTGAAACAGAGAATCGCCAGACACGTTTCGTAGTTGCCGTACAGAGTGCCTTCCTGGTGGATACCGCCATCGGGACGAACAAACTGTTTGAGATAGGCCAGACTCCTCTTGACCAGGGGATCGTCCGGTGTGCGGCCGTTACGTAAGATCGCCGTGGTTACCAGCGCGGTGACTCCCGGTCCGGCGAAGCTGCTGAAAGAACCGTCCTCGGCTTGGCCTTTCGCCGTCAAGTAGTTGATGGCTTTCGAGACCATCTGTTCGTATTCACGAACACTGCCTTTCGGCTGCTCCCCGGCATGAGCCGTGGAAGATACGAAAAAGGCGAACGCACTTGTTGCCAGACAAAGCAGAAAGAGAATTCGGAAATGGCGCATGCTTGAAGCTCTCACTAGTCCAGTACAGCCAGGATTTCACCTTCGGCCATGATCAGGATCTCTTCGTCGTCCACGATCACCTCAGTGCCGGAGTAGAGGGAAAACAGAACTCGGTCCCCCTCGGCAACTTGATGCGCCGCCCTGGTGCCATCGGACAGCAAACGTCCGTCGCCGACTGACAGGACGCGTCCTTGTTGCGGCTTCTCCTGCGCCGAATCCGGCAGGACGATTCCGCCCGCCGTTGTCTCCTCCGCCTCCAACCGCTTCACGGCTACTTTGTCGCCCAAAGGCACTACTTTCATTGCCTCGACTCCAGTGGATGTTGTTGCATCTCGCCCCAACAGAGCGAGACAGACCCAGAACTGGCCTGCACCAAAGAGTTGATTCTTGCACGGAGATGTCCTGCACACAAGGCCGTGCTCCCGCCAAAGGCCGTTGGTGACCCTAAATATGGTCGGGATGCACCCTTCTTGCGAACTGTGACGTTTGCGGCCAAATCTGAACGGGTTGGCGCTGCTAGCTGCGGCTTGGCACTTGAAAATGTGCTCCAACCGCAGTTTCGCCTGTGAGCACTGGATCCTCGCTGCTGTGCCTAAACAATGAATCCGGTTTTGCCGATAAGGGAATATGGATAAGTTTTGCCGGTTACGCCGGCTTTTTAGGGTCTTACCAGTGAAGACAGTGCCATGAGCAGTTCCACATGCGTAGAACAGCCATCTGCCCCCGACCAGGACCGTGACAAGTCGCGGAGTGCCAATCTGCGGATTGATCCGCCCCACCGGATGCGCAACGGCGATCCACAGGAAACACCGTCGACGACCGGCCGGGATCAGATTCTGGCGGCTGCGGGCAAAAGCCGCGAACGTGCGCTGACACAGTTGCAGGACCAAGCGATCGAACTCCGGGAGGAGTTGCGTTCCAGGCAACTCGAATTGGATCGTCGCGAAGCCCTGCTGAATACGCGTGCGGCCGAACTGGAGAACGAAGTGCGGAAATCGCAACTGTGGGTCTCCGAACGTCGCGCGGACTACGAGACTCGCGACGCCGAGCTGTGCGAAAAAACCTCCGAATTGGAAACGCGTGCGGCAGAACTGTCGGCGGCCGAGGACGCGCTGAAAGACAACTGGCAGAAGCTGAGCAAAGAGACTGCACGACGAGAACGGGACCTGCACAAGCGAGAGGTCGCCCAAGCCAACCGGGAGAATCAGCTTGTCGTCAAAGAAGATGCCATAGAGACGGCCGATCGGAAGTTCCAGCAGAAGAAGCAGGCCGGGGAAGAGCG
Source organism: uncultured Pirellulaceae bacterium (assembly GCA_964617665.1). Lineage (GTDB taxonomy): Bacteria > Planctomycetota > Planctomycetia > Pirellulales > Pirellulaceae > JADHUC01. The sequence continues at coordinate 2,544 of CAZUAH010000389.1, read as the reverse complement.
ACTGCGCATCGAACGACAGAAGTTCAAGAACGATACGGATGCTGCGACTAAGATGCTGGACCATCTGCGGAGTGAGACAGAACGCAAGAGTCGCGAGTTGGAAAAACGCGAGAAGCGGCTTGGACAGAGCCAAGCGAAGTTAGACCGATTGCGGATAGAGGCCGAAAAGAAAAGTGATCTGGCGACACGAAAAGAGAGGATCATAAACGATCGAGAACAGGCATTAAGCAAACAACAGGAACAACTCGCCGGCAAGGAGGCCGCTCTGCGCGCGGCCGAGGACCAGTTGCGTGCTGTTCGGCAGGAAGTCACAACAGGCAAGGAGAATGTGGCCCGTACGCAGCGCGAACTGCAAGGTCGGGAAGAGCAACTGGACAAGACGGAATCGACGCTGGCGGACCATTTGCAGCAACTGAAAGAAGACCTTCGTCAACTGAAGAGTGAACGCGTCCGGCTTGAAAGACTGAACGAGGAGCTGCAGCGAGCGAGGTTGGCGCGGGAGAAGACAGATGATGATGACGTGCGCCAGGCCAAGCAGCAAATTCGACAACGGACCGAGCAACTCAACCAGCGACAAGCAGCTTTGGAACAGTTACGAGCCGAGGTGACTCGGATCCACGGCGAGACGCTCGAGATGCGGCTGCTGACGGAACAACTCTGGGCCAAACTGTCCGGCAAAGCCACGCCTTCGGAACTGACTGAGTCACTCGGCGAACTCCGGGAGCGGTTGGCCGACCATTATCGTTTGATGCAAGAGGCAATAGAGCAAAAGCATAACGAGACGCGAAACTTGGCCGGCAGACTAAAGATGCACCAGGAGCAACTAGCGGCACAGCGCAAAGAACTGCAGCAGTGGGTCAGCCGTCGCCAAAGCGAACTCGAAGAACAAGCGATCGCTTTAGCTGCACGCGAGCAGCAGTTCGAACAGCAACGCTGGACACAGTTCGACGGCCAAGAGCAGTGGAAGGAAGAGCGTCGTCAATTCCAGCGGCAGATTCGTGAATTGACGCTTCAGAACCAGCGAGATCGACGCTGACACGAAAAGGGCCGCAAACCACTGCTGGTCAGAAGTGACTCGTTAAACGAGCGAACGCGCCGTTCCTCACCGGTAGCGGTACGACCACCGTGGCCGCGGCAGAAAACGCCAGATGCTGGTTGCTGCCCCGGTTGCCGTCTGGGCCGCCCTACCGGATCCACTCTTTCAACTGCGGGTGCTCGAAAATCATGCACTCCTGGAGTGGCAGTTCTTGGCCGACACCTTCGGCGACAGCCCGCTGATACATGGCAAAGGCGATGGACACGTCGACGTATGAAAGCCCAACAGCATTGAAATACGCGCGTTCTTCAGGCGATTCCCGCCCCGACTTCGCGCCTGTGACCAAGTCCAGGAGGTTCGCGTGGACGTCGTCGTCGGTCAGTTCGCCGTCTTTGTACATGCGGCTCAATGTTTGAGTGCGATGTTTCACGGTTTCCCAATCGTCGCAGACGATCTTCTCGCATTGTTTCGCCACGGCATATTCGTCCTCCCAGCCGCCGATGTGACTGTAGAACGCACCGGGTTTCATCCACGCGGCTTTCAGCAGCGGTGCCTGAGCGCTCGTCGCGGTCACGAGAATATCGGCTCCGTCCATGGCGACCTGTCCATCGGTTTTGGCCGAGACGAAAGTCATGCCTGGCAACAAGGCACTCATTTCCTCAATGAATTGAACCTCTTCCGGCTCGGTCTTGGCAGACACGCGGCATTCCTCCAGGCCCGGAACCACCGTTTTCATTGCGATCAAGTGCATCTTGGCCTGTTCGCCGGAGCCAATGAAGCCGATCACTTTCGAGTCTTGTCTCGCCAGATACTTCGCCGCGAGACCGCCCATGGCGCCGACGCGTAGGTTCGAGCATAATGTGCCGTCCATAACTGCGATCGGGAAGCCCTTTTCGATCTCCGACAACACGATCACGCCCGAGAGATTCTGCAGGCCAAAACGGACAGGATTCGGGGGAAAGACCGAGACCCACTTCACGCCGCAGACTTGGTCATTCAGTAAAGTCGCCGGAAGACAATTGATGCGTTCCTGCGTCTCTTGGTTGAAGATCTGCACGATCTTCTCCGGGAACATGATCTCGTCGCGACTGAACTCCACCAACCCCTTCTCTGCGGCCGATATCGCCATGTTGAAGTCCAGGCAGCCCGCCTTCAGCAAGTCCTCTTGCGATAGATACAGGAACCGTATGGCCGTGTCACTCATGGAATCACCTTTTTCAGCAAATTCACTTCCCAAAAAGAATCCCGTCCGTACCCGTTTTCGGACCTCGTGTTCCGGTCCGCCGATTCCTGCAATTGTGCATTTCAGCCGCAACCTGCCAAATCGTTGGTGCTCATTGTATCCGCCCGGGATTCGAAATCCATAACGCTGCTGAAGTAGGGGTACGCTGATGGGGGGCACTTCAGGCTCCAATTTTGCGGACACATTCTTTGCAGCTTGGACCACCAGACAATACAGCTCACGCATAAATAAGGCGGCGGCGGGGGCAGGTACTAGAATAGGGGCG
>CAZUAH010000388.1:0-13115 GCA_964617665.1 uncultured Pirellulaceae bacterium | reverse complement strand
GAAAGCAAAACGAATATCGACTCCTCACGCCGGCGATTCCTCAAACACACATCGCTGGGACTCGTAGGGGCCGCGGCGGCAGCCGAGTTGCCTTTCGTCCATGCCGCCGAGCCGGCGACGGACATCGAGGTCAAGATCGGCTTGATCGGTTGCGGTGGCCGCGGGACCGGCGCGACGCTTGATGCCGTGGGCGCTGCGACCAAGGTGATCTATCCCCAATCCGGATACCACACCGAAGACGTGGCGGACGGCGCCAAGATTGAAAAGAAGAACATCAAAGTGGTCGCACTGGCCGACTTGTTCGAGGATCGTCTCGAGCGCTGCAACCAGCAGTTGGCAAGGCTGGGGATTAGCGCTCCCAAGAAGACCTGTTTCACGGGCTTCGATGCCTACAAGAAACTGCTCGCCGTGCCGGAGGTCAACTACGTGATCCTGGCCACACCACCACATTTTCGTCCGATGCAACTCAAAGCTGCCGTCGAAGCGGGCAAGCACGTATTCATGGAGAAGCCGGGAGCCGTTGACGTACCGGGGGTGCGCATGGTGATGGAGGCAGGCGAACTGGCCAAACAGAAGAAAGTGGGAATCGCCGCCGGCACGCAGCGGCGCCACATGAAGAGTTACCAAGAAACGATCAAACGCATCCAGGACGGGGCCATCGGCGAGATCGTGTACGCCAAGTGCTACTGGAACGGTGGCCAGATCTGGGTGATCGACCGGAGAGAAGGCTGGAGCGACATGGAGTGGCAGCTACGCAACTGGAACTATTTCACCTGGCTGTCGGGCGACCACATTGTCGAACAGCACGTTCATAACCTGGACATTATGAATTGGGTCCTGGGTACGCATCCCGTTCGAGCCGTCTCCGGATTGGGCGGCCGCCAGGTGCGAGTCGGTGAACGCCACGGACACATTTTCGATCACTTTGCTGTCGAGTTCGAGTATCCGGGTGGCATATCCATGTTCAGCCAGTCCCGGCAGATCAACGGCTGCCGAGGTAAGGTTGAAGAAGCCGTTGTTGGTTCCGAAGGCACCAGCAATTGCAAGGACCGCATCGAACCGAACGACGGCGAACGCTGGCGTTTCCGCGAACGAGGATCGAGTCCTTACAAGAAGGAACACGAGGACCTGATCGCCAGCATTCGCGCAGGCAACCCAATCAACGAAGCCCAGGCCGTGGCCGAGAGCACGATGACTGGCATCATGGGCCGCGAGGCCGTCTACAGCGGCCAACCGGTCGAATGGGACAAAGCCATGAAATCCACAATGCGTCTGGGCCCGGAAGAATACAAGTTCGGTCCGTACCCAATCCCGCCGGTAGCCATGCCCGGAAAGTACAAGTTCACGTAGCTTGGCCGATTGGCTACCTACTACGTCCCGTCTACCTTGGGCCTGATCCGCCTCTTGGCTACCGGTCACCCGGAATCACGGCGTGAAGTACCTCGCCGATTTCCGCGTTGTCGATGTAGGCACCGCGTTTCGGATCCTGCTGGTCTGCCGACTTGGTCAGAAGACGGGCGGCGGCGCCTTTGGCGTACACCGGGACCAAGCTGTTCGTGTGAGAGCCGCTGTTCCACTGCGCGGCCGGCGGAGTGCCTTTTCCACCGTTCGTCAGCCGAACGGAAGCATCGGGTACCGGCCGATCCGTCGATCCTTCTGCTTTGGGTAGAGGCGCTGTCAGATAGCCGCATTCGTGGTCGGACGTCACGATCAACAGCGTGTCGTCCCAGGTGCTGTTCTGTTCGACCCACTGGACTACTGCTTCGACGGCTCGATTGAAGTCGATCTGCTCCTCGATCGTCCGGCTGGTATGGTTGTCGTGGCCAGCCCAATCGACGGCACCGCCTTCGACCATTAGGCAGAAGCCGTCCGGATCGTCGTCCAGCACGTTCATAGCCACCCGGGTCATTTCCGCCAGGGTCGGCACTGTCTCGATCAAGGGCACTTGGAAAGGAGTGGCCTTGGCGTCCCCGGCTCGACCATATTGCAGCGTTTTGCTCACCTGAGCGACGCCGCATACGCGTTGAGGAACAGGGCCTGACATCAGTGCCCGGAATTCTTCACGTGTTTGGACTAGCTTCCAGGGATCCGCTTTGCCATCGCCGTCCGCATCGCCGCCTGCCTGACCACTGACCAGCGCGTCCCATGTATTCTGGCCGCCCACGTAGTCAAACTTGTTCGGTTTGGTTTTGGCCTGTCCGTTCGCATCGAACCAGGGATGGCCGCAGCCCATGATTACGTCGGTGGAGCTCTCTAGAATCATCTCTCGCGCGATGTCGGTGTACTTGCTGCGACTTTCGTTGTGTGCGACGAAAGCGGCGGGCGTTGCGTGGCTCCATTGGACGCTGGAAACCACACCGGTCATCTTGCCAGCGCGTTCTGCCTTTTCCCATGCGTGCAGCAAAGGCTCACGATTCGTGTCCATTCCGATCGCTCCGCCATAGGTCTTTTGGCCTGTCGACATCGTCGTAGATGCCGCAGCCGAATCGGTATAACCCCGCTTCACGTACAGTGGATCACTCCACGCTTTCGACGGATCGTATTCGCCCAGCGTCAATTGGCCAGAAGCACCCTTGTTATAGGAGTAGGTACTCATGCCGGCACGGAAGGGAAAGCTCTCGTAGACCTGCACTCCAGTCTTGCCATGTTCGAACAGACTCGCCGCATCCACGTGGTTGTAGCCGCATCCGTCGCTGATCATCACAATGATGTTTTTCGCCGAGGTAGGTTTCGGCTCCGTCTCTTGAGCCAGGACTCCTTGCGTCAGGGAAGCAATGTTTGCCAGAACAATGAGAATCGCCACGGCAAGTAATCGTTTCACCAAAATGCGCAGCCGATGCGTATAGACGCAATGTTGCATCAATTCAATCTCCTCGCAGAAGTCATTCGTCCAACTTTGCCAAGTACTTGTGTCGCGGGCACTGCCCGCTGATATGCATAGACTCGCCCATCTCTCATCGCCGACGATTCTTGCATCGGTCCTATCGTATCAGACACGGTGGCACTACTGCTATGGGCAGTAGCTCGCGTCCGGTGTTCGCGTGGAAAGAGAGACGGACGGGCCAGTTGTCGCATCCGTCACCTGGGGTTGGTGCTAGGTGCAAATACGCAACAAGAACGGTATTCGCCGACGCGAGCAGCCGTAGAGCTTACGCCTTTTCCACAAGCAGCGGTCGTTCGTGCAGATAGTGGGCTGCTTTGCGCTTGGCGTCGATGTCGCGGTAGACTCGCTCGATCTGCTCGGGCGCGAGTCCGGCGGCACTGGCGACATCGTTCGCAGGCACTTCGTGATCACGGGCGTACAGACAGAGGTCCAGGACGTGATACGGGACAGAGAAAAAAAACTCCTCTTGCGACTGTTCCATCGAGTACGTGTCGGTCGTCGGTGGACGCGTGCGGATCTCTTCCGGAACTCCAAGGTACTCGGCCAGTTGATACACCTGTGTCTTGTACAGATGGGCGATCGGCTTCAGATCGGAAGCCCCGTCGCCGTTCTTGACGAAGAAGCCCTGATCGTATTCCAGCCAGTTGGGCGTACCCACCACCGCGTATCGCAGGCGATCGGCGTGATAGTACTCCATCATCTTGCGCGCGCGCTGTTTGAAGTTTGTGGCGGCTACGATTTCTTGATAGGCCGCCAACGGCAGCCGTTTACGTTCGACTTCGCCATCCGGCGAATGGACGACGATAGAGAAAAGGCGATAGGGATTGTCGTCTGAAAGGTCGGGCAACACGAGTTTCGATTTGTGCCCTGGCCCATAGTCAGGAAACACACTGCGAATGGCTTCGTCACGCCGCCGATAGCAGCCCGCGGCGTGTAGGACGGGGCCAACGTCCTCAACCATTGCCTTGATGCCGAGATGCTCGGCGAGCATTTCACCGAGCATGAGGCTATCGCCAGATGAATCACATTCGGGCATGAACAACCCAAACACACGTTGCGGCCCGAGGGCCCGGACGCATAGGGCTGCGGCCACACTGCTGTCGACGCCGCCCGACAAGCCCAGCACAACGCCCTTACGCCGCAACTGGCGGAGAACCTGGTCCTTTATTGCGTCCAAAATTCGCTGTACTTCCGCCTGCGGGTCGATCCGCAGAACGTCTTTGGAGAAGGCGGTGGTTTGAGAACTGGCGATCATGCGGGAACTCCGGACAATTCGCGTTTGTTGATCTTTCCGTTGCCGGTTTTCGGCAACGCCGGTCGCACCTCGACCCACTTGGGAACCATGAAATCTTCCAGGCGGCTTGCACAATAGCGCATAATTTCTTTGTCGTTCAATTCGTGGCCATCCTTTGGCGCGATCACCGCCTTGATCGCCTGGCCCAGGATCTCGTCCGGTACGCCGACCACGGCGGCTTCGGCCACTTGTGGATGCCCGTACAACACGTTTTCGACTTCTTTAGGACTGACCTTCTCGCCTCGGCTCTTGATGATGTCGTCCTTGCGTCCGACGAAGTACAAGTAGCCATCTTCATCCATTCGAAACAGGTCGCCGGTATACAGTACCTTTTCGTTCGGCAGCGGCCCGGGCCGCAGCATCCGGTCGGTCTGTTCCGGTTTCTCCCAGTATCCCTTCATCACGTTCGAGCCACGTACGACCAGTTCGCCCACTACGCCAGGGCCAACTCGCTGGTCGTTTTCGTCGACGATGTAAACCTCTTCATTTGGCATACCTCGCCCGACGGACGTGGGCCGTTCGTCGATGTCTTCTGGTGGCAAGTACGAAACTCGCTTGCATTCCGTCAGGCCGTACATCGAGTAGACTTGGACGTGCGGAAACAACTCACGAAGCTGAAAAATGTGTTCGCTCGGCAATGCCGCGCCGGTATTGGACACGTAACGAAGATGTGACAGGTCGTATTTCCCGAGATCCATCTGCAGGAGAATCGCGGAGATAGTGGGAACGAGCGGGAATCCGGTTGCCTTCTCCTCAACCAGTTTCTTCAGCACGGCATGCGGATAGGTAAACGATCGTTCCAGAACGATGGTACCACCGATCTTGGCCGACATCAGAACCTGATACAGGCCGTAGTCGAACGACATGGGAAGCACATTCAGGATGATTTCTTCCGGCACGTTGCGCAGGTAGGTGGTGATCGACGTGGCGGCGCTGACCATGTTCAAATGCGTGACCATCACGCCCTTTGGGTTGCCCGTCGATCCCGACGTGTAGATCAACGCCGCCAAGTCGACGTCGATCGCTTGTTTGGGCGGAGGCAAGATGTCGGTTTCGTGACGCTTGAGCAGATCGTTGAAGCCCACACTGGTCTTGCCGGATACTGGATCATCCGGTATGGCATCGCCAACGATGACGACTCGGCGAAGGTCAGGCACTTCGGCGAGCGATTTCTGGAGTGTCCTGATCGCGCGCGTCGGTATGATCAGAGCCGCGGCTCGCGAGTTGGTCAGGATGTAGGTAAGCTTATCGGCCTTAGTGGTCGGATTGACCATCATGAAGACGGCCCCTGCCTTCAAGATGGCAAACACAGAAACGACCGCTTCGACCGAGTTGTCCAGGTACACGGCCACACGGTCGCCGCGCTGGATTCCTTCGGCCAGAAGTCCGTGCGCCAAGCGATTGCACAGTTGATCCAACTCGGCATAGGTCAATCGTTGTTTGCCACAGACCAATGCAGTCTTGTCGGGGAATTGCGCCGCGCTGTTTTCCAGGAACGATTCCAGTTGCATGCTTCTACTCCAAATTCAACGAGGCCGTTGGCAAGTCGTCTAACCGGCTACCTCGGACAATTCTCGTTTGGACGTGATGAACCGGACGAGGTTGTCGACCGAATCCAGGTTTTCCGGCACCAACTCGTCGTCGTCCACGGCGATCTCGAACTGCTCCTCCAGAAACGTCACCAACTCCAATACGCCTGTCGAGTCGATAATCCCTTGCTCAAGGAAGGACTCGTCGTTGGCGAAAGTGGCGTCTTCCCCAAACAGGAAGTTTTCCTGAACGAATTCGCGTAATGTCTGAGTAATGTCGTTCACCGTGTTCTACTCCTCAGAAGGTTGATAGACGGGAAAGGTATAGTCGGCGTCGCCAAGCTCTTGTGGCGACGGCAATTGGCCGGTGGCCGAAGCTGCCGCCGTATCGGCAGGTCTAGCGTCAGAGCTCCTGATGAACTGCTCGATAACCAGTTGCGTCGATAGAATCCCGACCAGGGTCATATTGTCTTTGATCCCAATGACGCGACCTTTTCGGGCTTTGGCGACAAGTCGCTCGACGGCTTTAGGATCAAAAACGCCATCATCTCTGATTCGATCGGGGCACAACAGCGCGTCCACGAACTCGTGCTGCGGCGCCCCGTTGCCGCTGGCAAAGAAGCTCTTTGCGTCCGGGGCACGATAGGGCTGCTTGTTGCGAGCGACAATCGAATCAGGGATCATGTGCCCTGCCGCTTGCTTTAGGATGTACTTTTCGTTCAGCCCTTTCATCTTCCATCGCACTGGCATTCTCGCGGCCATCTCCGCTAGACGGTGATCCAAGAATGGAAAGCGGCCTTCCACCGAACCTGCCATGGCGACACGATCGCCCTGCGACGAGAGGATGTAGCCCGGCAGCAGCGTCGTCGTTTCTAGATACTGGGCCTGACAGAACGGGTGCCAGTCACCATAGGCGTCCGGCAATCGCTTCAGAAACTCGGTGTAGGGATCGTGGTCGGCAAGTTGCGATTTCAAATCGTCCGAGAAGAAACGCTTCAACCATGATGTCAGTTCCCAACGCGGCAGGTGCGAGAAAAACGGGTTAGCCAAGTCCTCGGGGCGCACGTGGAAGAACGCTTTGCGATAAGCAAGCGACTGTGCCCGAAGGTTGGGCATGTACGGATACAACTTCTCCAGTAGTTGCGCGCGGAAGGCCGAATCTGGTTGAGCCGCCCAGAATCGTCGGACCTTGGCTTCTTTGAAAATGTCGTAGCCGCCCAGCATTTCATCCGCGCCTTCGCCCGTCACCACGACCTTGTAGCCTTCGTCGTGGACCAAGCCGGACAGCAGGTACAGCGGCGCTGGTGCTGTGCGCAGCACAGGTCGTTCGGTATGCCAGATCACGTCGGGGAACACGCGCCCGATGTCTGCAGAGGTGCAGCGGATCGACTGATGATCCGTGCCGAGCGTCTTGACGGCCTCTTGTTGATGTTCGCTTTCGTCGAACTCGTCATCTTCGAACGTGATCGAGAACGTTCGCAGATGAGCGTCGGTGGCTTGTTTCACCAACGCCGTGGTCACGGTGGAATCCAACCCGCCGCTGAGATACGCGCCCACGGGTACGTCCGAGCGGAGTCGGAGTCGTGTGGCGTTGAAGAGCAGTTCGAGCAGTTGCTCGGCACACTGCCGTTCGTCTATCGGTGTTGGATCGTATTCGAGTTGCCAATATCGTTCGACATGCAACCGGCCGTCTTCGACGATCAGGTTGTGAGCGGGCGGGAGTTCGGATATGCCTTCAAACACAGTTGTAGGCGGCAGGGGCGACCAAAACGTAAACAGTTGATTCAGTCCCCGCGGGTCGATACTTCGCGGAACGTCGGGATCCACAAAAAGCGACTTGACCTCCGACGCGAAAAGAAATCTCCCTCCAGCGAACGTGTAGTAAAGTGGCCGAATGCCCAGTCGATCGCGTGACAGAAACATGCGACGACGCGGACGGTCCCAAATGGCCAGCGACCATTGTCCGTTGAAGTGCTCGACGCATCGGTCGCCGAATTCCTCGTACGCATGCACGATCACTTCGGTGTCGGACCGGGTAGCGAAACGATGGCCTTTCTGCTGGAGCGTTTCTCGAAGTTCCAGATAGTTGAAGATCTCGCCGTTGAATGTTACCCAAATCGAATGATCCTCGTTCGGCATGGGCTGGCGGCCGCCGTCCAGGTCGATGATGCTCAGCCGGGCATGAGCGAGGCCCGCCGGCCCGTCGACGAAGACGCCATTGGCGTCAGGTCCGCGGTGCCGAAGGGGCGCAATCATGCGTTCCAGCAACGTTTTGCTGGCAGGTTCGGCTTCGGGATTAAGGAATCCGGCTATACCGCACATTCGTGTTGGCTTCGCTATGCTGCGGGTATGTGAGGTTGGGGCTCTGCGCGCAAACGCCCCGGTATTGGAACATAGCCTGCAACTAAATGGGGGCGACCTTTCGGGTTGGCCAAGATAGCGAAATCTCGTTTGAAGAACTCCCAATCGACATGACGCACTCAAACGAATTGCGTGCGTATCAATCAGCTCAGTTTGTACCGGTCGTATCGGTTGTCGCGATCGTTCCGCTTTCTCGTGTGCGGTATGAGTCGTATGGCACGTTCTGGTGGAAGTGATGAGAACAGTCGAGCCGATATTGAGGCATGTACGGTATCTACCTGCTCTGAGATCGCTCAAGAGGAATGGCGGCATCATCAATGAACTGCCTTCGTTTCACATCAAGTACTCTGCTGAGCCTCGTGGTATTGGGCTTGATCCTGACCGCCAGCGGCTGCCACAGTTTTCCCAAGCAGCCTGGCCCCATGCCAGTGGAGATGCAGTATGGCGGCATGCCACGTGAGATGTGTAAGACCACTTTGCCGGAATACGTGATCGAACCGCCCGATATACTCCGGATCGACGCGATCCACGTGGTGCCGCGGCCACCGTACCATTTGCGAACACTGGATTCGATTCACATTCAGGCGTGGGGAACCTTGCCCGACGCTCCGATTGCCGGTGTATTCTTGGTGCAACCGGGTGGCCTGATTGATCTAGGGCTGCGTTACGGGGCGGTCAAAGTCACTGGGAAGTCGGTTAGCGATGCTGAATTGGCCATCCGAGACCACCTTCGGCAATACCTGCGCGATCCGGTCGTGTCGGTCAGCCTAGCCGCCGTCGCCGGAAGAGAACAAATATCGGGCGAGCACCTTGTGGGCCCCGATGGCACCGTGACGCTGGGAAGCTATGGCAATGTATCCGTCGTGGGGCAGACAGTCGCCGATGCGAAGCGGGCGATCGAAATGCACCTGTCGCAATTCCTCGAAGACCCGGAAGTCTCGGTCGATGTGTTTGCGTACAACAGCAAGGTGTACTACATCATCATGCAAGGCGCAGGCCTGGGCGACGGCGTCTACCGTCTGCCCGTTACTGGCAACGAGACCGTATTAGATGCCATTTCCCACATCAACGGCCTAGAAGAAGTCTCGTCGAAAAAGATCTGGATTGCTCGTCCAACGCACGAGCCCGGAAGAACCCATACACTCCCCGTGTCCTGGGAAGCGATCACCGCTCAAGGCTCGCACGACACGAACTACCAGATCCTACCGGGCGATCGCGTCTTCGTGGCCGAAGACAAGATGGTGGCATTCGACACGACCATCGCCAAACTGACGGCACCCCTGGAACGCGTGATGGGATTCCTGCTGTTGGGCACCGGCACGGCGACCCGACTATCGGGTCCGGTACTGCGCGGTGGTGGGAACCCGCGATCGACGTTCTAGCTGGGCGTGCCCAGCCTTTCCAGGGAATGACCTGTCGTCCCAAGCTCGTCGAGAGCGGACGTTGCAGGTATCTGCCCATCGTACGGGGCACTGTGGGCGAAAGCGCCGCGTCCTGCTCTGCCGACACGTACTGGAGGCGCCGCGCGTAGATTTTCTGCAACACACGTCGTGCAAAAGCAGCACAGCCATCGATAGCCGCTTGCCTGTAGGGGCTGAATGTATCGGTTCTTCCGAAGTTGCATGTCAATCTGGAAAGCAGTGCGATACGGATCAGTTGTGGCATGGATCGTGCACAATCCCTTGATCGCGGCAATTCGGCAGCACCCGTGGCACGATTTCGGTCGACGGCTGAAGAGAGAACCGTACCCTCTATCTGATCGGGGAAGTAGATGAACGTAATCAGAATGATAAGGTCAGGATTCAGCGGTATTTGGGCCAGTAGAAAGGATCCGCATTCTTCTGGAAAAAAGAGCCTCGGCATACCTTTGGTTCTCTTCACCCTCGGCACGGGCATAGTGTTCGTGGCAGCGTCGTACAGCCCCGAATTCTACTTTCACGGGCTGATAGACGAGGATGGGCTCTTGGAATACGCATCGGCTATGTTTTGGCTGTTAGCTGCCATTGCTGCATTAGCGACTCTGATCCTCACGAGACCGAAGTCAACTCGCTCAAAGATGGCCTATCTGCTTCTGATCGCCTTCTTTGTTGTCTGCTGCGGAGAAGAAATCAGCTGGGGACAACGGCTGCTCGGCTTTGAAGGACCTGAGGTCATAACAAGTATCAATAAGCAAGGTGAAACAACTCTTCACAATATCGGCAGCATTAGTGTCTTCGCAAATACATTCCTTCTGATCACCATCGCGTTCTTCCTTTTCTATCCCGCTTTGCTGAGCAACCGCAAGGGTTTGAGAGACTCTGTCTGCGCGAACGATCTGCCCGTGGTCACCTTCTACGCCACCGTTACCTTCGTGATAGTCTTGACGGTCTGGCTTATCCTAGGAATCCGTTTCGGCACGTTGGGATTCCATCCGTTCAGTCTTTGGGGCTACTACACGCAAATGGATGACGAGGTGTTCGAATTCTATGCAGCCTTCTCATTCTTTGTCTTTGCCCTATTGGATTTCCAGATGAAGCACGAGTTCGCTAGGGCGACAACTCGATATGGCAAGCAGCTGAGTACTTGACCCGTCTATTCGCTTCGAGATCGACTCGAATACGGCATTTCTGGTCAAGCTTCGTCGAGCTGTCGGGGCCGGAAAGAGACTACCTCATTCGTCCGCGTACCAGATTGCATCCGAGAATTACGGGCCATCTGCAGAATGTGCGCGCTCGATAGTCTGTCTTAGAAATGTAAGGAATGCTTGGGTAGCCTTGCTGTTTCCCCTGGCACTCGGGTGGCTATCGTCCCCTCGGCGTCCTGTTGGATACTTGCAGAAATCGGACTCGCCGCGGTCGGTGAGGGCGTCATACAAGTCAAATACGGCCACATTCTTGTGGGCGTAAGAACTCAACCACCCGTTATCGGAGTCTGCGAGCCAACTGTTGAATTCGCGGGCGAGAGGCCCCGAGGATCGTATGTCGCGTTTTCCCAGGATGCGTCTGGCGATTCGTTTGTACCAAGGACGCCGTGGCAGCGCAAGCGGCGGCGCGGTGACCGCGATAAACAAGACGTTCGGGAACCCGCGGAACTGGTTCAGCAGACACAGGTAGGCAGCCTTTGCGTTTTCGACGGTCAACTCAGGCCCATTGGGATTACCGGGAGGTTGTCCCCGCCCGACAAACGCATTGTTGGGAAAGCACGATTTGAACACAACGATATCGTTCCGTTGCGCATCCGCGTAGAACGCGTCCTGATGGTCGCATGCGAGCACTTCCTCCATGTGATTGCAGAACTTGGCGGGCCAATCGAAAATGTCCGTTTTGCCGCCCACTCGGCTGTTATACGACGCCTCGTGCACGTCGTAGCCTTCGGCCGTCAGACGATCGCGCAGACCGCCGCCGTTTTCCGCGGTCTTGTAGATGCAATCCGTATGGCAATCGGGTCCCGCGGGCGCCAGCCACTGCCCACCACAAGAATGATGGATGAACAGCAGGCGAAGGGACTTTCGCAGCGATGTAGGAAGTGGTTCGGTCATGGTCTCGCGTACCGTGGGAGCGTGTTCGCAGTTCGGCGTCTTTCGCTTCAAACCGCACTTGCCTCCGCCGGCGCAGACCGGGACCTCACCTTCTGATAAGCATCAATCGCGTTGGCACGCATCTGCGAATAGTCTGCGTTGACGTAGTAGGGATCTTTTCCCGGGACCCCCCTAATGAATGCGACCCCTTTCCTCTCCGCCGCCGCACGCATTTCCGTCGGGCTGATGACACCTTGCTCGATTTCAGCCAAATCGAACACCGTACTATCCTCTACGATGTCGGCGTACTTCTCCAGCATGTCTGAAAACTTGCCATAAGGCCTCGCGGGGTTCCCGGCCGCTACTGCGTTTTCGCCAATATCGCGGTTCACGAACGAGCCGGCCGCAACCAAGGCCCTCGGTCCGATTGTCACGCCCGGCAGGATGGTCGCAGAGGCCCCGATGAAGCTTCCTTCCAGGATCTTGACGGGCGCAATTCGATTTACACCGAGGTCGCGAAAAAGCGTTGCATCGTGGGCCAGAATCCGCACGTCTCTCGAGATGCGGCAGTTGTCACCGATTTCGATCAGGAAAGGATATCCCCAGTCGAACTTGACTCTGTCCATGATGTAGACATTCTTCCCGACCTTCAGTCCGCGCGAAATCAATCGGGCCAGACGCAGACGATCCGTCTTGTACTGGATGTAGGACACCAATGAGCTAACCGGCTTCAGCAACTTGAGCAATGACATCAACTCCTCCGGGGTGACTACGGCCATTCTGGCGAAATTGGGATTTACGTCCTCCTCCTTAAGAATATAGCACGCCTGGGGCATAGGTGAGGCGAGACGTCGTGGCAGGTTTCTGATGGGCAAACAGGTGCGGCTTTTTGGCAACGTGCGTTGCCTACAGGCAGCATGTCGTTTCAGACAACGCGGACGTAATGGTTCGGCCGTACCGGTTCTCATGAATATCCGTAGCCATTCTTTGCCTCAGGCAAAGCCTCCAACGTTCCGGTACAGATTGTGCTCAGATAGCGATGCAAAACGTCTGTTTCCATGCGCGGCAGGTCTACGCAAGAGCAGAAAGAGCAATGCATGTCCGAGACCACAATTACCCCCCAACATCCGAATGACGCCTTTGGCGCTCCTCATTCAAACGGTCGTTCTTCGTATCCACGAAGTACCCGGCCATCCGGCGACGATTCGACCAGTTCTCTTAAACCCGCATTCGTGCTTAATACTCTGCGCAAATGGTGGAAGTTGACCGTTCCGCTGGGACTCACCCTCGCCGCCGTGATGGGGACGTTGCTATTCGTTACGTACAAACCTACGTACGAGGCGTCGGCCTGGTTGCGCATCAAGGAGAGCACACCGTTTGTCGTGGTTCAGTCGCGGGATCACTCGCGGAGCTTCGCCGAGACCCAGATCGAATTGATCCGAAGCCCGTTGGTGCTTGGCACCGTAGTGGCCCAACCCGACATCGCAAGGCTCCTGGGGTGTAAGGCGTCAATTAGCCCTCCCGTCTCAGCGTCGTTCGGAGTGACCGAAC
>CAZUAH010000387.1:0-13150 GCA_964617665.1 uncultured Pirellulaceae bacterium | reverse complement strand
AACTGGTTCACCTGTCGGGCAAGCCAACAGGGGCCGAAGTCAAACAGTCGAATTATGCGTCTCCGAAATCTCGCCGGACCGGCAGAGCCTTTCAGGGTCGCACGGCGCTAGCCCGGATTATTCGTGAGCCGATTGGCGATAGCCACGGTTTCTACCGCTTCCGAAGAAACCGGACGCTATCGCGTGCCGGCTCATCTGCGCGGTGTTTTGGGCAACATGACTGCAACTCATTGCAGACTGTGATGTCGCGTCAATCGCGGCCAGACTCGCGAATAATCCGGGCTAGCCCTCTCCCGCGCGCGGGAGAGGGGACACGAGGACGAGCCTCGCGAGTTGGTTCTTCGAGTCAACAACGCGCTCGAAGACCGATGGCGGGAGAGCGGCTTTGTGGGGCCATCCTGCTGAAAAACGCTGGTGCAGCGCGGTAGTAGCTCCGTTCGTCATTCGGATTCGTCAGTACGATGGGCCTCCGAGCCCGTCGGGAAATGGTCGGCCTCGGAGGGCCAACCTACAAAGACTCGAGACGCGCAGTACTGGTTCCGGCATTGCTGATGGTCTAAGCTACCGATCGTCAGGATAGGACTTCCCGCACCGGCGATTGAATCTCGCGGACCATGACTGCTCAAGACGAACATGCACAGAGTCCTTACGCCGAGATCTCGTATCTCGGCGTTGCTGATCCGGGTGCGCATGTACGATGTCTGGAAGGTCTTGGCTCGCTGTTTGGGGTCGGGCCTGCAGATACAACGCAGTGTCGCGTGTTGGAGTTGGGGTGTGCGTCGGGGCGGAATCTGATCCCGCAGGCGTGCGAGTTTTCCGGCAGCCGCTTTGTTGGTGTCGACTTTGCCGCCGATCAGGTTGCGGGCGCCCAGTCGATCGTCGATGAGCTTGGACTGGTCAACGTCGACCTGAAGCACGCTAGCTTCACCGAGATTGACGAGTCGTGGGGGCAGTTCGATTACATTTTGTGTCCTGGTGTTTTTTCCTGGGTCGCACAGGAGATCCAGGAGAAGATACTGACGATCTGCAAGGAGAATCTGTCGCCGCAGGGTGTGGCAGTCGTCTCGTACAACGTGTACCCGGGCTGGTATTCCAAAAAGCTGGTACGCGATCTGATGCGCTATCATGCGACTGCGTTTGCCGAACCAACTCGCCAGATTTCCGAGGCGCGTTCGGTTGTGGAGCTTGTTGCGGATCGAGTCGCTGCCGAGACCGTGCAAGGGAAGGTATTTCGGAGCGAGCGCGACTTACTGCGTACGACGCAAGACTACTACCTGTATCACGACTATTTGGTCGAAGAGAATCGTCCGCTTTATTTTCACGAGTTCGTCCAGCGGGCCGAGGATCACAATCTGCAGTTCGTGAGCGACGCCAGCTTTGCCGGGATGAGCGGCACGTTCTTGGCGCGCAAGCTGCAAGAGGTGCTGGCTCGCACGCCGGTGGTTCAGCGATGCCAACTGCTGGATTTCCTGCGCAACGAAGCGTTCCACAGGACATTGCTGTGCCACCACGAGGTTGATATGGACCGGCAGTGGAAGCCCGAAAGCATGATGCGGTTCCACGTCGCGCTGGCCGAGAAGCCTACGCCTGGCGACTTTGACATCGG
The DNA here is from genome assembly GCA_964617665.1 of uncultured Pirellulaceae bacterium. Taxonomy (GTDB): domain Bacteria; phylum Planctomycetota; class Planctomycetia; order Pirellulales; family Pirellulaceae; genus JADHUC01. Next base: position 11,544 of record CAZUAH010000387.1, on the reverse strand, counting down.
CAGCCACGCCCCAGTCGGGCTGCAGTTCACGCCGGGCAAGCTCACTACGAGTGACCCGTTGGGGAAAGCGGCTATCAGGCATCTGATGGACATTTGGCCGAAGGCGGCGCGGATCGACGAGTTGCACACTGCTGCTCTGAGCGAATTACCCGCGACCGTGCGAACGGCGTCTTGCGAGGGTGACGCCGGTCGCAACACATTGGCCGGCGCCATGTTGGGCGCACTTGTCGCGGGGTTATTGAAGATCTATCTGCATCCGCCAGAGTTGTGCACCGCGGTGAGCGATTTACCACAGGTAACGCCGCTGTCTCGCATCCTGGCCCGGCAGGGGAGCGATCTGGTGAATCAGGTGCACGAGAACGTTGTGCTTGACGAGGTTCAGAATTTCTTGGCCAGCCGCTTGGACGGTCGCCGAGATCGCAACGCCCTGCTGGAGGAACTTGGGCAATCCGTCGCTGCTGGCGAATTGAAAACCGAAGGCGAAAGCCAAGCTGTATCGCAGGCGCTGGACGGCGCACTGTCGGAATTGTGCAAGAGGGCGCTGCTCGTTGCTTGATTGGCGCCGCTGCCATCAACTGCGACTTGATGTCGTTTCAGAACGGGTTTTCGGGAGGGCGAAGGCCCCGCTGAGCCGCGTCTTTCTTCGGTTTCGGCTCGGCCGGAGCCTCGCCCTCCCGGTTCTGACACGGATTCTTGCCAGTTGTTGCAGCCAGTCGTCTGGATGTTCCCTGCGTCTTCTTCGCGAAACAAAACACTAGAACAATAGGTTTCTCGGAGTATCCTAGAATAGAAGGTCCGAGGGCGGAGCGGGCGACTGGGCAGTAGCGACTCTGACATTATTATTAATGTTCACTCACAAAACGGCCGCAGTTCGCTCCCAAACCCACCTTAATGAGCCGTTTTAAGTGTGCTCGCCGTTGAACATCAGCTTGGCTCTACGGCACTAATCTTAGTTGGGCGTTTCGCAAACCGCTCGTTGTTCGGAGTTGTATATACCTCAACGAAAGGCAAAACCGAATGTCAACCGAAGGGGCCAGCGGCCCATCCTATTCAGCGGGGGAATCCGAGGCGTTTGAACGCCTGCAAGAGGCGCGTGAGAAGATCATGGAGCAGTTGTCCCAGGTGATCGTGGGGCAAGTGGACGTGATCGAGGAATTGTTGATCTCGTTGTTCAGTCGCGGCCATTGCCTGCTGGAAGGCGTGCCGGGGCTGGCCAAGACGCTGATGATCAGCACCCTGTCTCGCACGTTGAATCTGTCGTTCAGCCGGATTCAGTTCACGCCGGACTTGATGCCAGCGGATATCACGGGCACGGAGATCATCGAAGAGAATCGTACCACCGGCGCTCGTGAACGACGCTTTCTGGAAGGTCCGATCTTCTCGCACGTTATCCTGGCGGACGAGATCAACCGGACACCGCCAAAGACGCAGGCCGCTTTGTTGGAGGCCATGCAGGAGCGTCAAACGACGGTCGGCCGCGTGCGGCACGAGATGATGGATCCGTTCTTCGTGCTGGCCACGCAGAACCCGATCGAGCAGGAAGGCACGTATCCGCTGCCCGAGGCCCAGCAAGACCGCTTCATGTTCAAGGTCTTTGTGAATTATCCGAGCTTCGATGAGGAGTTCGAGGTGGCTCGGCGTACTACCACGATCCAGACGGACGATATCAAGCCTGTATTGGAGGGCGACGATATCCTGACGCTGCAGCGTATGGTGCGAGAAGTACCGGTTACCGACCACGTGATTCGGTACGCGTTGTCGCTGGTTCGCCAGACGCGTATCGGTTATCCGGGCGCTCCGGATTTCGTCGAGGAGATGATTGCCTGGGGAGCCGGACCTCGAGCCGTCCAGTTCCTGATCCTGGGCGGCAAGGCCAGAGCCCTGTTGCACGGTCGGACACACGTTTCCACCGAGGACATTCAGGCTTTGGCCAAGCCGGTGTTCCGGCACCGCATCGTGGTGAATTTCGCTGCCGAGAGCGAAGGCGTTACGCCGGACAGCCTGATTGAACGACTGGTTGCGATCACACCCACCAAGGAAGACGAACTGACAAGCGATGCCCGATTCCAAAAGATTTTTGCATCCTGAGGCGATCAAGCGCATAGCGCGGCTGGACCTGCGGGCGCGGCACATCGTCGAAGGTTTTCTTTCGGGCATGCACCGCAGTCCCTACTTTGGACAGTCCGTCGAGTTTCTGCAACATCGCGAGTATGTGGCGGGTGACGACCTGCGCCATGTAGACTGGAAGGTCTGGGCCAAGCAGGATCGGCTGTATGTGAAGCAGTACGAAGAGGACACTAACCTGCGATGTACGATGCTGGTGGATGTCTCCAACAGCATGTCGTACGGCCGGGGCGCGCTGAACAAGTACGAATACGCCTGCTCGATCGCCGGCAGCCTGGCGTACCTGCTTCTAAAGCAGCAAGACGCCGTGGGCTGTCTGGCGTTTGACGAAACGGTACGCACTCGCGTTCCCACTCGCAGCAAGCGGAACCACATCCATTCGATCATCGAATCGTTGAACGTCACGGAACCGAAAGACAAGACCGAGATGTACTCGACCCTGCGGGCCGCGGCCGAAAACCTGCCGCGGCGCGGGATGATCGTGTTGGTTTCGGATTTGCTGGTCGACGTGGAAGGAACGATCAAGGGTTTGAAACTGCTCCGGCAGCGCGGCCACGATGTCCTGGTCTTTCACGTCATGGACGATGACGAGTTGGATTTCCCGTTTGCCGGGCCAACGCGATTCGAGGGCCTTGAAACGCTGGACCACTTGAACTGCAATCCGCGGGCGTTGCGCGAAGGCTATCTGGAAGCGTTGAACGCTTTTCTGGAAGAGATCCGGCGTCGTTGCGTTCGCAACACCATCGACTATGCACTGATTCGCACCAGTCAGCCATTGGATGCAGCGTTAGCGACCTATTTGAGTAACCGCCTAGGGATGCACCACAGGAACTAGCCCGTGCAATTTGTCCATCAAGCACTCACTTGGGGATTCCTCCTCGTTTTGGTTCCGTTGTTGATTCATTTGATCAACATGATGCGGCACCGGCGCGTGAAGTGGGCGGCGATGGAATTCCTTCTGCAGGCCTACAAAAAACACCGGAAGTGGATCTGGCTGAAGCAGCTAATCTTGTTGCTGATGCGTATGGCCGCGTTCGCATTGATTGTGGCTATGCTGGCCCAGTGGGTCACGCGCGGACAGTGGCTTGACATCTTCGGCGGCAAGCCGACGCATCACTACGTGGTGTTGGACGACAGCTATTCCATGTCCGACCGGTATGGCGGAACCAGCGCGTACGAGACCGGCCTGGCCGCGGTTCAGCGAATTGGTGCTCAGGCCGCTTCTCAAGACACCGCCCAGAAATTCACGCTCATACGTTTCTCGCGCGCGGCTCGCGCATCGGCCAACGGCGGCGGGGAAACCGATTACAATCAGATCGCCGACTTCAATGCCGAAGTCGTTTCCCCGGACTTCGATGTCACGTTGGAGGAAAAACGGAACACGTTTTACGTGACGGAGTTGTCCGTTGGTCCGCAGCCCGCATTGGCGGCGCTTGCCCAACTGGTCAAGCAGTCCGGCGAAGAGAATCGACGGGTTTACGTGGTGTCCGATTTCCGTATGGGCCAGTGGGAGAATCCGGCCGAGATCCGCGAGACGTTGCGGCAGATCGAGCGGTCGCCTGCAGAGATCCAGTTGGTGGGCTGCGTAAAGAGCACGCGGCAGAATATAGGCATCATCGACATCCGACCGGCCAACGAGACTCAGGCGGCCGGCGTTCCGCTGTTTGTGAACGTCATGGTGAAGAACTTCAGCCGCGAGGTGGCCCGCAACGTCCAACTGAAAGTCCGCACAAAGTTCTACGATCCGGAAGCGCAGCAAACGGTCGCGCCCGAGAACCTGACCGCCAGAGTCGACGAATTGCCCACGATCTTGATCGAAGAAATCGAGGCCGGCCAGACGGTCACGCGACGCAGCCAAGCCTACTTCCCCGAGCCCGGCCGGCATGTGATCGAAGCGTCCCTGCCAGAAGATGACCCGGTGGGTGCGGACAACTTCCGCTGGTGCGTTGTCGATTTCCCTGAGGACGAACCGGTCTTGATCGTCGACGGTTCGACCGAACAGCATCACGCATACTTTCTCGAGTCGGTGTTCAGTCCGGGGGGACGCGCGAATACGGGTATCCGCCCGGAGATCAACACGGCGGCGTTTCTGCGAGACACCACGCCCGAGGTGCTGGCAGGTTATCGAGCCATTTACCTGCTGGACGTACCTCGCTTGGACGACCGGGCGATCCAGAATCTGGAGGCTTATGTCGAGGCCGGCGGCGGTCTGTGCTTTTTTGTGGGACCCAACGTCAATCTCTCCTTTTACACCAATCGGCTTCATCGTGGCGGCGAAGGACTGTTCCCGTTGCCACTTGCTCGCGACGACTTCCTGCCTCCTGAGACCATGGAAAACACACCGGATATCGAAGTCATAGACCACCCGGTGTTCGGTGTGTTCCTGGGCGAGCGGAATCCCTTTATTCGCCTGGTCACGGTCGACCAGTACCTTCGAGCCCAGCAGAACTGGAGACCCGACCCCGATTCCACCGTCCAAGTCGCCGCGTTTCTACGAAATAGGATGCCGCTGGCCGTAGAGCGCAAGTTCGGAGAAGGCCGGGTCATGGCAATGTTGACCACGCTGGCGCCGGACTGGAACAACTGGGGCAACGATCCCAGCTTTGTCGTCGTGGCGTTGAAACTGCAGTCGTATCTGGCATCGGCCCAGCGTACTGTCGAATCGCAGCCGGTGGGTGCCCCGGTCGCGATTCAATTGGAAGCCGACAAGTATCGCCAGGACATGCAGTTCATTATCCCAGGCGAGACTCCGGAAGCTCGCCTGGTGATCGACCGCGTGGCTGCCAAGTCGCCGACGAATTCGCTTGTGATGTCCGCGGCCATTGGCCGGTCGTCGCTGGCCGAGGAAGGCGAAACGGATCGCAGCGGCATCTACGAAGCATGGCCGGTGACGACGGCCGGCGAGGCGGACGCACGACGCTATGCCTTGAACGTCGAACCGAACGAGGGCGATTTAGCGACGATTGACTCGAAGTCGCTGATCGAAAATCTAGATCCGATAAAGGTCGAATTCCGCCACGCGGACGACGTCAGCGACGAGATGCCGGGTTTGGCAGGCAACGATCGAAGTCTGTTGCTCATGTGTCTGCTTATCTGTCTGTTGCTCTCGGAGCAGATTATGGGATACTCCGCCAGTTACCACCCAGCGAAAGGTTCCGTGACCTGATGGCTAGGATGTACCTGTTGGCCGCCGATGCGGCCGGCGAGTTTTATCAGTTTGCCCGCGTGCAGGCCATGTCCGAATGGTGGCATTGGCTGGTGCTGCTGGCGGTGTGCCTCGTCGTGCTGGTCTACGTGGTCGTGATGTACCGCAAAGACGCGGTCGAATTGTCGCGTGGATTGAGCTGGCTTCTGGTAGGGCTTCGTCTGCTGGCATTTGTCGCTGTCCTGTTCTACTTCCTGAACCTCGAAAAACGCACTGAACGCAAACTGGTAAAGAACTCGCGCGTATTGTTGCTGGTCGATACAAGCCAGAGTATGGGGCTACCGAATTCCGAGTCGGCCAATACGGAAAACGCCACGACTCGGATACAGCGCGTGGTTCACGAGTTGTCCACAGGTCCACTTCTGGAAGATCTTCGTGCCAAACACGACGTAGTCGTTTACCGCTTCGATCAAGAGTCTAAACCTGCCGAGGTCGCATCGCTGGCCAAACTGGCATCGGCCGAAGAAGGCGGACCGACGTTGTCGGCCGAAGAAGAGCACGGGAACCAACTGAGCGAAGCACGCACGATGGCAATGATTGCCGGCGGTGTTCTATTGATGAGCATTCTCTTCGGGTTCATCCATTTGCTCACGGGGCGCAAGGCCTCGGGACCTGAGAAGACTGCGTGGGCGCTGTTGGTCTGTCTGTTTTCGCTTATTGTCGCCGTGGTCCTCCTGGCTGTCGCGAACCTGCGTAATCCGGACATCGAATTCCTGGCAATGATCGGGCTGAGTGACGGTCAGTTTACCGAGGACGACAATGGACCATCGCCCGATCCCCAGCCGGAAGAAGATTCGCTGGAGCCGATAGATATTGACTGGACCGAGGCGTTGGCCGCACACGGTCTGAAGACCCGTTTGGGCGAAGCGTTACGCTACTTGGTCAATAAGGAACGCGGCGGTCCGATATCCGGCATCGCGGTGTTCACCGACGGTCAACGGAACGCTGGGGCCGAGTGCTTGGTGGCGACGAACATGGCCAAGCTGGCAGAGATCCCGATCTATACGATTGGTATGGGCAGCGAGAACCGTCCACTGAATGTTGCAGTCGTCGACTTGGACGCTCCCGAACGAGTCTATCCCGGTGACCGATTCACGGTTACCGGACACATCCAAGCCACGGGTGTGACGAGCCGTTCGGTCGAGGTGCAATTGAGTTCGGCACCAACGGGCGCTGCCGAAGGCGAGAAGGTAGAAACGATCGAGCAAGAAGACCGAGTGCAACTGGACGAAGATGGCAAGATCGTGTCCGTCAAGTTCGAGGTGACGCCTAAGGAAAGCGGTCGACGTACCTACAAATTGACAGTGAAACCGCCCTCACGCGATTCCAATCCGATGGACAACTTCAAAACGGCAAACGTCGAGGTTGTCGAACGGAAAACGCGTGTCTTTATCATGGCCGGTGGACCGTCACGGGAATTTCGCTTTCTTAGGAACCTGCTCTATCGAGATCGAGACACCACAGTTGACGTTTGGCTGCAAACCGGCAAGCCGGGCATATCCCAGGAAGCGGACAACCTGCTGTTCGATTTCCCGGAAAGTGCGGAAGAGCTGTTCGAGTATGACTGCATCGTGGCGTTTGATCCCGATTGGACCGAGCTTGACTTCCTGCACATCCAAGACCTGGAGAAATGGGTCGCGGAAAAGGCAGGCGGTTTGATCGTTGTGGCCGGTCCGGTCCACACGCCTCAATGGGGCGACGTGCGGCGGACCGATACTCGTTTCGATACCATACGCTCGCTTTATCCGGTCGTGCTGTACAGCAGCGGATCGGCGACACTGGGCTTGGGCCGATTTGGCGGCAAGGATGCATGGCCGTTGGACTTCACGCGCGAAGGGTTGGAGTCCGAGTTTCTCTGGCTCGAAGACGACCCGGTGAATAGCGAGGCCACGTGGGCGTCGTTCGAAGGGATCTACGGCTACTACGCCGTCAAGGATCCCAAGCCCGGAGCTCGCATTTTCGCCCGTTTCTCGGATCCAAGCACGGCGATCGACGAAGAACTGCCGATCTATCTGGCCGGGCATTTCTACGGTGCAGGTCGAGTGTTCTTCCAGGCTAGCGGCGAGATGTGGCGCATTCGGGCCATGGACGAAACCTACTTCGAGCGATACTACACGAAACTGCTCCGCTGGGTTGCTCAAGGGCGGTTGCTGAGGGATTCGGTACACGGCGTCTTGCTGGTCGACAAAGACCGGTGCCTGCTAGGCGATACCATCATAGTGCAGGCGATTTTGACGGATGCGCAAAACGAACCGCTCACCGATCCGGAAGTGACAGCCAGTTTGATTCAACCTGACGGCAACCGAACGGCACTAACATTACGAGCCGTCAAGGGCGGTGCCCGTGACGGTACCTATGCGGGGCAGTTCACGGCCATTCAACAGAATGATTATCGCCTGGAGTTGCGGCCGCCCCACGCCGAATTGGACGAGTTATTGGTTCGAGAGGTTCGCGTTCGCGCACCCGAAGTGGAAATCGAAAGACCCGAACTCAACCGGCCGTTGTTGTCGGATATTGCGTTGGCGACCGCCGGAGAGTACTACGGTGGAATCGACGCCGCAGTCGGCCAAGCCGGAGGGCAGCCGCCGTTGACACATGTGCTGCGGTCACGGGACCGAGAGACCTTTTTACCCGGTACACCAGATAGAGATTTCGAGCGACGGCTGATGGCTTGGCTGATGGGGCTGATTTGTGGTCTGTTGGCCTTCGAATGGTTGCTCCGACGGCTCAGTCGCCTAGCATAAGAACTGTGCATAACGAGAGGGCTATTCGAGACCCAAATCAGAGCCGGCTGCGTTCGCCAGAACGCGGTTTTTTCCAGCAACCGACTGCACCCTGGCGAGTGCAGCTACAGTTTTGAAACGGCCCACTAAGCTGCGAAAGAAACGAATGTCTGCTACCGAGAAGCACCTCGATCCCCAAATTCACACGCTGCTTGCGGGTCTGCGATGGCGAATTCGGGCGTACGTCTGCCTCGAAGGAATTTGCCTCGGCATAATCTGGCTGGGGCTGACGTTCTGGGCTGGGCTCGCGCTTGACTATTTGCCCGTGCTAGCCGGTGCCAGTGAAATGCCGCGTGCAGCACGCTTCGTGGTGCTGATCATCATCAGCTTGGTTCTGGCGTTTATCCTCTACCGCTGGGTGCTTCGCCGCATTATCGTCCGGATGGCAGACCGCAGCATGGCCGTGTTGTTGGAGAGGCGGTTCGCGGGATTTCAGGATAGTCTCGTGACGTCCGTCGAATTGACAGAACATCCGGACCACGCCGAGACGTTCAGTCCCGATATGCTCGATCACACGACCGACGAGGCGCTTTCGGGCACCGGTGATGTACGTTTGCGTCGGGTGTTCAGTTACGCGCCACTGGCGCGCAGCGTGTTCGGTGCCGCGGTTCTGCTGGTGACGATCGTCGCTTTCTACTTCATCAACAACGAAGCTTTGGCGACTTGGGCACGCCGTATCTACCTGCTGAAAGACGAACCCTGGCCACGCAACGCATTGATCGAAGTCGTCGGGATCGAATTGTTGGGAGACGAAGAGTCGGCGGAACGTCTCAGCGACCTGCCCATGATTCCCTTCACGAACCGACACGTGAAAGTGGCCAAGGGATCTAATGTGCGGCTGAAAGTACACTCGGACTTGGGCGCCGAAGTCGTGCCCAAGGTCTGCACAATCCGCTATAGTACCGAGGACGGCGAACGCGGACGCGTCACCATGGATCGCACCAAGGCGCAAGGCCGGTATCAGGACTACTCGTTCTCCGGCAAGCCGTTGCGAGGGATTCTGTCCACCGTGAATTTCGACGTCGTGGGTTACGACTACCGCGTACGGGATTACACGATCGAAGTGGTCGACAGTCCGGCGGTGACCGGTGTCGAGTTGGACTGCAAATTCCCCGACTACATGGTCGACGAAGCGTTGTCGTCGTGGCTGCCGCGAACCGTCGATCTGACGAACGCAACCCAGTTGCCGGTCGGGACCGACGTGACCATACGAGCAAGCGCAAACAAGTCACTCCAGCGCGTTGACCTTTATAACCCCGACACAAAAGAGACGACAACGTTGACGATCGAGGGCGACGACGACCAGCGCCGGCGTTTCGAATACCGGACAGCCAGCCTGGATGCGAACTTGACATTGGATGTTACGTTGTACGACGTGGATAACGTAATTACCGAGCGTCCCTATCGGATCTTCATTGCCGCGATTCCCGATGAAGAGCCCAAGGTGGACGTGAACTTGCGAGGCATCGGTACAGCCGTCACGCCAGATGTGATCGTCCCGATCGAAGGCCAGATCAGCGACGATTACGCCGTGGCAAAAGCGTGGTTCGCCGTCGAATTAGAGCGCGCCAGCACCGCCGACGGTGCGCCGAAGACTTCCAACGAGATGCACGAGTTCTCGTTGGGCGACGCAGGCAAAGTGGATGCTTCGCTCGATTTTCGCTTCCTGCGATCACAAGAGGATGGCTTGGAGTTGAAGCCCAAAGACAAGCTTGTGCTGACGATCAAAGCGGCCGACAAGTACGACCTTGGTGACGGCCCAAATGAGGGCAGCGGCGATCGTCGTCAATTGGACATTGTTGATTCCGACACGCTGCTGGCCATGCTGGAGTCTCGCGAGATTGGCCTGCGGCGCCGGTTCGAACAAATCGTCGAGGAGATGACGCAGGCCCGCGACTTCCTGAAACGCGTCGAATCGCCGACCGGCGGACGCGGCGCGGAGCCCGAAGACGCAGCGGCCGCAGGCGACGAACCTGATGACGAAAAGGTGGACGAACTGAAGGCTGCCCAACGTGCGCAATCGCTTCGGTTGCTTAGTACGCAACAGGCACTACAGCAGACTCGCAAGTCCGGTCAAGAGTTACTGGGCGTGGCGGCCTCATTCCACGACATTCGCGAAGAATTGATCAACAACCGGGTGGATACGGAAGACCGCAAGAACAGGCTGAAGGATCTGATCGCCGACCCCATGCAAATGGTGGGCGAAGTAATGTTCCCGGAACTGGAAAGTCGCGCAGATCGTCTAGAAAAGGTGCTGTTGGACGATCTGAATGCGAAGCGTTACGATGTAGAATCAGGGGGGGAAGAGTCCAGGAAAGCGGTCGAGCAGGCCGACGACATCTTGGCTGAAATGCAGGAAATCCTGCAGCAGATGCTGGATTTGGAGACATATAATGAACTGCTCGACATCGTCCGCGCAATAGCCAAGGATCAAGAGGGTTTGATAGAGGACACTACGGAAGAAGAGAAAAAGGGAAAGAAGAACCTGCTGAGGGATTTGGAGAACTAGCGTGCGGGGGCCAAACGTGGGGCACGATCCCATCGTGCCTCGACACCTTGGAATAATGCCTCACAATCTGTGTTTCCAGATTCGTCCGGGACGGACTTGGAAGTCCGTTTCACAGGGTACGAGGAAAACCGTGTCTCTTTTGTTGAGATCCGACTAATTTGGGGCGTTTGTTATGTTTGCCAAGGCACATCTCCCGATTGCGATGGTCATCGTTCTGACCAGTCTGTTTGTTACGCCAAGTTGTCTACCGGCGCAAGACGATGCCGAAACTCCAGCCGCCGACCAGCTTGCCGTCGAGCAAAGTGTCGTTGCGGACAAGTACGCCAGGCTGGAAAAGCTGCTGTACGACATGGCCAGGATCGAACAGGTCTCGAATCCTCGTCGAGCCTCGCTGCTGATGCAAGCGCTGAAACAGTCCAAGGAAAATCTGACGGCCGTCAAACTGAACGCGATCGTCAAGCAACTGAACCAGGACAAACTGGCTTTGGCATTGGAGAACCAGCAGGACGCCCATAAGGACATGATGGCGCTGCTGCAATTGCTACTCAGTGAAAGTCGCTCGGACCGCTTGAAGCGAGAACAAGAACGGATCCGTGAGTACATCAAGGAAGTGGAACGCCTTATCCGGCTGCAGAAGGCCAACCAGGGGCGCACAGAAGGCGGCGCACCGATGGGCGAACTGGCAAAAGACCAAGGCAAGATCGCTGACCGCACCGGCCAACTGGCCAAGAGGATCCAGGAGAACGAAGAAGGCGGTGCCGAGGGTGCCGAGGGCAAGCCGACAGACGAGCCTAAGAACGCGGGTGAAGGCAAGGGCAAGGGCGAAGGTAAGGGCGAAGGTAAGGGCGAAGGTAAAGGCGAAGGAAAGGGCGAAGAAGAAGGAGAAGAAAAACGCGACCGATAACGAGAAGAAAAAGGTGAAC
>CAZUAH010000386.1:0-13185 GCA_964617665.1 uncultured Pirellulaceae bacterium | reverse complement strand
TGCATGAACCATGCCCACAACTGCTACCCCGAATTCATCATCCGAAATGGCGAGAAGGTTTCGCTCGGAAACGTCCTGCAGGAGAAATGGAGAGAAAGAAAGATCTACGAAGGTGCAGGCGTCGCGGAAAAGAAAGTCGACTTCGTCCCGCACCTCTGCCAGAAGGAAGTCATCCAGTTCATCGACAAAAACAAGGACAAGCCGTTCTTCCTCTACTACGCCCTGAACATACCGCACGCGAATAACGAAGGTGGCCGCGACGGCATGGAGGTGCCATCGTTCGGCGAGTTTGCCGACAAAGACTGGCCGGAACCGGAAAAAGGGTTCGCCGCCATGATCATCCATATCGACGGGTATGTCAAAGAGATATTCGACAAACTGAAGGAGACCGGGCTGGACAAGAATACGCTGGTGATGTTTACCAGCGACAACGGTCCGCACCAGGAAGGCGGGCACGTTATGGAGTACTTCGATTCCAACGGAGAACTCCGCGGCAAGAAACGAGATCTCTACGAAGGCGGTGTTCGCGTTCCCACCATCGCCCACTGGCCGGGTGTCATCGAGCCGGGCAGTGAAAGCGATCACGTCTCGGCGTTCCAAGACATGTTGCCCACGTTCGCCGAACTCGCGGGTGTGGACTGCCCGAAGACGGATGGTGTATCCATGGCCCCAACGTTACTGGGCAAGGGCGAACAGGAGAAACACGAGCATCTATTCTGGGAGTTCTACGAGGGCGGCGGCAAGAAGGCCGTGCTGAAGGGCAAGTGGAAGGGTATCCGCCTTAATACCATCAAGAATCCGGATGGTCCGATTGAACTCTACGATATTACGGCGGACCTATCCGAGCAGAAAAACATCGCGTCAGAACACGCCGATATCGTCGCCGATATGGCACGGATCATGAAGGAAGAGCACGTGAACCGATAGAAGCAGGGAGCGATGAATCGCGCGTCCCATAAGGCCGGAATCACCGTGCGACATGTATGTGCCCTCGCGTCCGGTCATTCCTTGGCAGCGCCCTCCTGCTCGCGCTGCTGCTCGATGCGTTTGTTCTTCTCGGCCTCGCCGATACCGCAGCCGAAGCACCACGCGACAAGTGCTGTTATCAACACGTACAGAGGCGAGCCGTCCTTCGAGTTCCAGACCGAGTACGCGATCGCACCGGTCATGAAAAGGAAACACACACCTGCTTCGATCCAAACGGGCAGCGTTGGTCTGTCGGTAATGCTTGCGCCCAGCGCAAGCCAGGGGAGGCAAAAGCCCGCAAGTACCCAGTAAGAGCCCGTCCACCACAGGGCAAACAAGACCAACGGGATTGTCCCGACCAGAATAACGAGATTCACCAGCACGCCTTCATACACGGAGGGCTCGTCCAGCATCTGTGGAACGCGGCCGCCCGGATCCAGGGACTTCAACGCACCTCCGATTTCACTTACGTGTTGATATCGTCGCTCCGGTTCTTTTTCCAAGGCGCGTAGCACGACCTCGTCGAGTTTCACGTTCACTTGGACTCGCTTCGACGGGCGATTGAACCGCCCCAGGGGCAACTCGCCAGTGAGCATCTCGTAGAAGACAACGCCCAACGAGTAGATGTCGGCGCGATGATCCACCTCCAAAGGACGCTCCAACTGCTCGGGCGCCATGTAGTGTGGTGTGCCGATCACCTGTCCGGTTTTTGTCAGCGCGCTTTGCTGCATTGCGTTTCCCAGGAGTTTGGCGAGTCCGAAATCGGCGATTTTCACGTGACCCTGGGCGCTAACCAGGATGTTCTCCGGTTTGATATCGCGATGCACGATACCTTGATCATGGGCGTATTGCAGCGCGTCGCAGATCTCGGCAACCATCGGCAAGGCGGATTCGGGGGCCAACTCTTTGGAATGGATCAACTGTCTCAGGTTCGTTCCGCTCACGTATTCCATGATCAGAAAGTAAACGCCGTCAACGATTCCGAAGTCATATACGGTTACCACGTTCGGATGATTCAGTTTCGCGAGCGCTCTTGCTTCTCGCTCGAACCGATGCGCGAAACCCGGCTCGTCCACCGCACCAGGTATGATGACCTTGAGGGCAACAAGCCGATCCAGCCGAACCTGGCGAGCTTTGTAGACAGCACCCATGCCTCCGTGACCGATCAGGTCCAGAATCTCCAGTTGCGGAAACCGAGATGCCAATTCTCCCGGCTTTGGAGGCTGAAACCTCCGAGCCTCCTGAGTCTCGGCGGATTCAACGGGACCCGCTTCATCGGGCAATTCTCCTCGGTGCAGCCCCAATTCCATCAGGCAAGCGGGACAAGCCGCGGCGGTACCGTGTGCAGCGAATTCGGCACCGCATTCGCCGCATTTCTGCATGGCGAGCATGACAAAGCCTCATATAAGGATGTTGTTCTGGATATGAATCGGCTCTACCGATAGAAGAAGCTAATCAGCAGAATTGTTACAGCGAAATCTCGATATTTCTCTGCTTTTCCCACAAGAGGGGTCGAGAGGGAATCTGTCTCAAGGCGGTTTCAAGACCTGATGTCGTCGTCATCCTGAGCAACGCGAACGACCTATCTTTCGCAATCCCAGAGATTCTTCACTTCGCTCAGAATGACGGTCAGCGTTGTGCAGAGTCTTGAAACTGCTTCTCGCTTCTTCAAGCCTGTGTCGGTGCCGCTCAGCTTCTCAGCACCGTGAACAGATACCGCAGCTCGTCTTCCGTCTGGTCATCGCTTTCCAGTGTATCGAAGATCTCCTCGCGCAACAGCGCACCGAATCGACGGCGCAGACGATGGACGGCAACGCGCACGGCTCCTTCGGTCATGTCACAGCGACTTGCGATTTCCTTGTACGAATCCGCACTCGTCGTGCCCGCTAGACAGCCTTGCAGTTCCTGGTACAGAGCAAGCTGTCCGGCGTCTTCGTACTGCTGACGCAACTTCGACCGCACGAGATCCAACAGCGTCAGAGCCCATTGCCGTTCGAACAGGGTCTCCGGAGTGTGGCGATCCGCTGGCTCGACAGCATATCGCCCTTCGCCTTGCTGGAAGTCGATCGAGAAGTGACAGCGATCGCCGCCTCGCTTCTGCGCATGAGTGCGATCCCAGTCGTTAGCCAGAAAGTTCCGCATCGCGGTCAGCAGGAATGCTCGGAATTTGCCACGTTCGGGCTTCAACCCCGCGAGATCGTCTCTTTCCAGCAACTTGGCGAAGAACGCCTGGGTAAGATCTTGCGCGTCGTTTGCATTGTTTCCTTGACGTCTTACGAACACGTACAGCGGGTACCAGTACGTTTCGCAGAGTTTCGACAGCGCTTCACGACGGTCGGCTGCCGATGCCTTGCCAGCGGCCATCACAACGGACCAACGCGTTGTGTGAAACTGCGAGCCGCCCTGGGCTATGTCGGCTTGTTCGTCATCATGCTGCGCGTTGTCGGACATCACATGATCCTCGCCGAGCGCATTGCGCTGGCAATCTGAAGAGAGTGATCGTGGCTGCCCCGACCTTGCACGGTTGACGAGCAGGCCGTGCACTCGCGGACCAACAAGAATCTGATTTCCGTCACCCAGTGGCGATTCTACAGTTTCTTCTGTTACATGAGCAAGCGCAAGTCCGAGGGGTACCAACGCAAACTCGCGTGGGTCAAGCAACGACTGGCCGAAGGGATGCGAATCAAGATCATCCGGCGGGGCGGTCGAGGTATCATCGAGTACATCCCGGGCGAGTATGCATGGCGCGCGGTGAACAAGGCCAAAGGCTACATGATGATCCACTGCCTGTGGATCGTGGGCAAGAAGAACCAGCGTCAAGGACACGGCGGCTATCTGCTGGACCAGTGCATTCAAGACGCTCGGCGCGCGGGCATGCGCGGCGTGGCAATGGTGACTAGTTCGGGCGTTTGGCTCGCAGACGAGGGCATTCTACTGAAACACGGCTTCGAGGTCGTTGATCAAGTGCCGCCCCATTTCAGCCTGCTGGTCAAACGGTTCGATTCCAGCGCGCCACTGGCAAGGCCTCCCACCTCCTTCTCTCCTGCCCGCCACACATTAATCGCTTTCTCTCTCCCCCAAAACGTCATTCCACCCGCTCAATCAGTGCGATACAATCGTTGTGAACGGCGACCGGACAATAAAGGGCAACTTCACTCTGGTTGCCGACATCACTGCGTCTCGGCTCCGCTGTGATTGACTGACGTCACGACGGAGCATGATAACTGCACCAAGAGGCAAACCCGTATTCTCAGACCCACCAAGGAGCCTTTCCGATGGCCACGAAATTCGATTCGCATGAAAATGTTGTAGCTGATGCAGAGTTGAAGGTGTCGCCGTACGACAAGGTAGCCAGCCTGCTGATCGCGCTGCTGATCGTAGTCAGCTTCTTCGTGCTCCTGCTGCTAGGCATCTGGTTGACGGGGCACGTACGGATAGCCAAGGAGCCCCCCCCCATCGAAAGGCTGGACGACAAAGGCCGCGGCGATCATGCGCCGGGATTCGCGTTGGATGCGGAAGAACCGGGCATGGAGGAAATGGAGGAGTTGAAGGAGCCTCAAATCGAAGATGCATTGCCAACCTTCGCGGACGTGGTGACAAACCGGCTTGCCGTCTTCGACGCGATTGAGAACGCCGCTGATATCAGTTCTCGTGGCGACGGCTGGGGTGACAAGCGTCCGCCAGGGGATGTCTGGAAACCGCTAGATCCCGATGTCATTCCGCGATACGAACGTTGGGAAATTCGATTCTCGACCAAAGGAATCGAGACCTATGCACGGCAACTCGACTTCTTCAAGATCGAAATCGGAGCAGTTGGCGGCGGCTCGAACAAAGTCGACTATGCCTGCAATGTCACCAAATCGAAGCCGGACCGGCGATCAGGCAAGCCGGATGACGAGAAGCGATTGTACATGTGCTGGCAGAAAGACGGTCCGATGTCAGCCTTCGACCGTCAATTGTTGAAACGAACTGGGATCGAAACGCAACGTCGCTTGATTCTTCAATTCTATCCCAAGGGAACTGAAGAACTGTTGTCGCATTTGGAGGCCCAAGCAGCTCGCGACTGTGGCCATACGGATCCGAGGTCTTTCGTGAAGACGGTCTTTGGCGTGCGGCCAGTCGCCGATGGATACGAATTCTATTTGATTGACCAGTACTTCCGCCCTGCTCCCAAGCCGTAGACGCAATCACGAGGCACTTCAACCGAAGCTATCGCAATTCCACTCACGGTCGGATGCGCACGTTTCTCGCCGTGCCGGTTCCCAGAAGCGTGAAACCGCCGGGCGGAGGCGCGTTTGCCAGAAACATGGCCCGATTCCACACCAGTGAGTACGCGGCGAATCTCCCTGTGTTCGCGTCGGCCACGTAGACAACACAGCGCGCTGGTGTAGCCAAGCCAGCCCCTTTCGCAATGCTGGCTTGCCCCGTCACCATCACGTAGTTCGGTTTCTTTCCTTGAACAACTCCCAGGTCTCCGATGATGTTGTGATGAAACGCGGCACCAATACCTCCCAACTGCGGATTGATGACGAAGCACTGCAGATCGCCTGTCAGACAATCCAACGTGAAGAGCCCTTCGATTTTGGCGTCCATCCAGCCGGTTGCCATCACCAAGGTATCGCCGCTGTGCGAAGCCGTGGCGTGCAATAGAGTCTCCGGCATTTGCGGTGCGGCCGGTCTCGGGCGAGATGTCGTGACGGGAGTGCCGATGCCGATAAGCAATCCCGTCGTCAGGCCGATGAGCAACGTCAAGAACGGACGTGTTGTGAACCAGGTGGACATGGCTGTGGCTCCTTCTGTGAGAAACCGTCGCAAAAGTGTCTGCCAAGCCCCTGGCGTGCCTATACTTAATTGTAGGTCGCTGCCCATGATCGGACAACGGAAACACGTCATGTGGTAGAATATCCCAGTATTTCGACGCGTTTTTCTTGGTACGGCAGCAGCAGTATGTCAGAGCCTCGCACAACCGCACACACCGTTCTGGTCACGACCGTACCTGCAGCGGTCGCGGGAGTGCTATTTGAACTATACCTCGGGCACCGGCATGACTATGTCGGTCACTTTGCCGCCGGTTACGGAGGGACTCTCGCAGCCATGATGCTGGTGTTTGGGATGCTACCCAAGGACCGATTTGCCCGTTTGGGCACGTGGTCAGTCGTGCCGATGTGCTTGGGCTGCATCCTGCTTGGTGGTATCGCCGAAGCAACGGCGTTCCGTGTCGCCAAGTTCGACGAAATCGACTTCTGCAATCAAAGTATCGGTGCCGTGCTGGCAGCCATAGCCGCGCTGGCCTTCGTGGGACACACACAACCAGACGACAAAACTCTTAGCACCGGCATCATAGTGGGCATCATCTTCCTTTCAGTCGGAGCGTGTTTTGCGGTGGCCTAGGTTATTGACGATCGTTGCTCTGCTCATGATGGCCTGCCTGCTTGCAGCCGCCAATATCCGGTTTGCGGCTGCAAGGTCGACGATCCCGTTGCAGCTCGACGCCGAAGTCCAGTCGAAGCGACGGCTGATGGAAAAGCATCGAGGCGTCGACGACGTCCACTTGCTGTACTTGGATCCCCAGAGAGTATTGCAGGTGGACGAAGCCGTTTTCGAGTCTGTCACCACGGGATCAAGAATACGCAAGACGGCGTGGTCGCGACAACTTGAACACAACGACGACCTTGTCGATTTGAATTGGTCCGCGGATTTCCGTGGAATGCTGAAGACCATGCCCGGCATCATCGTCGTGATGCTGGCCACGTTGATTGGCTTTCAGATTGCACAGCGTTCACGGCAGCGGCATGACGGCTCTCGGGAACAACGAGCAGACGGCGGGGTCGGAAACTGACGTCCCCGGAGCGATCGTACTTGCGTTAGTAGTCTGACAAGTCGACCTCTTGTCCGTCGTCGCGAATCAACAATGCCCTCACCGTGTTCGAGGGCAGCGAGTCGGGCAGAAATTGGACTGAACCATCCACGCACGCGCCGAGCGCGCCGCCGCGATGAGGGCTGGAGATTCCTCGTTTGGATTTTGGATTGATGGTCATGGGAATGCTGTCCACATCTAGATCCAGCGGCTCCAGCCAGCAGATTCCGCAATTGGGCGATTCGACTACGATTAACGTGTTGCTTGTGCCGTCGGGGATATCGTTTAGCGTCACTGTCTGATCGACGGGCCACACGGTGTTCGGTCCCGTCACCGCTACGTAGTCGGTTATGAAATCGCCCGGCTTTCTCTCCCTACTCGGACAGCGATAGACCGAAGGCATCTTCTCGATCAGTTTTCGGTTGCTGGGGCCGTACCACGGTTCATCGAAGCGATACTGCTTGTACAGATCGCGTTCGTAGGCGTCCATAAAGGGCAGTATCAGGACTCGCCAACTGTGCATCTGCTCGCCGTCTTCCCCGGCGATGTAGGGCGGCGGCAATCGGCCATGTTTGTCGTGGTAATTCTGTAGCGCCAGGGAGATATTCTTCAGGTTATCGTTGCACGGACAATGTCCACTATTTCGCAGCGGGCCGGCAAGAAACGGCGCCAGCAGCAAACATGAGAGGAGGAACATCACAAATAGAGCCGGCAGTATCCACCAGTCCCGCCTCCACGTTGCGAGAACAAAAGCCGCCCCCAGCAGCACGAACCAGGAGTACGCCATACCGGCAAGGCCGAACTGCGAGCAGAGCCCAGCAACAATACATGTCAACAGGACCACGCCCAGCAATGTCTTCAGACCGAACTGAAACCGAATGGGCGGACTGGGGCCGGGCGATCCTTCTGGACGAATCTCGGTCATCGGTACTGTCTTCACTGGCTAATCGTGAGCGTAAGGCTCCATCCAGGCTGTGAGATCCTTGCCGAATTGGTTGAGCAGGAGTTCTGCCTTCCCTGATTCTACCCATTATTGAATTGCGAGTATACGATTTCAGACGAACGCAACCACCGTTCGACCGGACAGTTGTCCGGTGAGCATCTGGGAGATGCTGTCGGCGAGTTGATCGAGTGGTATGGTCGTTGCGATCGAATTGAGATCTTCGACTTTCCACTCACCGGCCAGCAGGTTCCAGATCTCTTTGCGGCGCGGTAGCGGACACCAGGCCGAGTCGATACCCGCCAGCGTTACGCCGCGGAGGATGAAGGGATAGACGGTTGTGGGAAGCTCGGCTCCACCAACCAGCCCGCAACAGGCCACGCAACCTTTGTATCGCATAGCACGCAGTAGACACGCCAGCATTTCCCCGCCCACCGTATCGACGGCACCGGCCCAGCGTGCGGACAACAGCGGCTTCTTGCTGTCGTCCAACACTTCGTCGCGTCCCACGACGCGCGTGGCACCATGCTGGCGAAGCCACTCGTGTTTGTCCGATTTGCCGGAAACGGCCGCCACCTTGTAGCCGAGTTTCGAGAGCAGCTTAACAGCCATAATCCCAACTCCGCCGGTTGCCCCGGTCACCACGATCTCGCCCGACTCGGGCGTGACTTCGTGGTGCTGAAGTGCCCGGATACACAGGCCCGCGGTCAGTCCGGCTGTGCCCAGGATCATGCTTTCGTGTGCCGACAACTCTGCGGGAAGTGGTGTGATCCACTCGGCTTGAACGCGAACGTATTCGGCCCAACCACCCCATCGCTCGACGCCCAGTTCGTAGCTCGTCACCAAGACCTGATCGCCGGGCCGCACGTCTGCGGACGAGCTTTCCACCACCTCGCCGACCACGTCGATTCCCGGAACGTGAGGAAACGATCGGGCAACACCTGGATGACCGGTGGCGGCCAAGGCATCCTTGTAGTTCATCGACGAATACGCAACCCGGATCAGCACATCGCCCGCGGGCAACTCGTGCGTGGGTCGACTTTCCACGCCGGCTTCGATCTGGTCCTTGCCTGCCTTTCTGACCAGATAACACTTCATCGTTTCGGGAATCACGATTGTCTATCTCCTTGGTTGTGTTCTCACGCCCTCTCGCCACTGGTATCGCCACAGAGTTCGAGATATTTGCCGTCGAGTATACCACGGTATGACGTGGACGTGTGAAACTCCCTATAATCGTGCCTAGCGTTTTCCTCAACACTTCGATCGAATTGCCTACCGTGAAGGAGTTGACGATGACTCGCTCGCTGCTCGAACGAACTCTGTTGTGGTTCTTGCTTCTGGCCGCCGCATTGCTGACCGCAGTGGCTGGCGCCGCAGACAAACAAGCCGGACAATTGCAGGCTCGTCACAAGGCCGGGCAAACGCTGCTGACGTATGTCGAAGTGGATCCGCCCGTGACAGAGGATTCGATTCCTGCCCAAGAACTCCGAAACCTACGTCGAACACTGGACAAAGACCGCAAGCTCCGATATCGCGTTTACCGCAGCGACAAACCGATCAAATCGGTCGAAGGACTGACGCCGATCGCCGAATTGCCGCCGTTGACATGTTGGAACATCGACTACTTCGGTTCTATCCGCCCCGAACACATGGCGTTGCGATACGTCGTCCAGGACGGCAAGGATCCGGTTGCGCCGGGTACGGGCATATGCGTCTACAATCCGCCGCAAGCCGGCAAGGCATATTATGCCGTGACAACGATAATCGACGGCAAGGAAAACACCGACATCGGTCCCGGAAACTCGCTGGCCGCACCGATCGAGGAAACGGTTGGGCAGGGGGTGCCGGTCTTGCAACGCACCGTCACGCCCGAACGGTTTTCGTATGTTGCCAATCCCACACTGCATTACTACGTTCGTTGGGAGTCGCCGCCTAACTGCTCGGTCCAAGGCAAACCGATCGACTACTTGGTGGGCATCCCGCCAAATCTGGCCAAGCCGGCACCAGTCGGCATCCATCTGCATTGCTGGGGTGGATCGCTGAACGGCGGTTACGGTTGGTGGTATCAGGCCGAGCGGGGCCACATTCTGATCGCCTCGAACCAGGTTCCGTACGACTGGTGGACGGGTTATCACGAGCGCTATTGGGACGGTCGCCCTGACCAACAACAGTGGCAACAAGGCGTCGTGCATCCCTATTCCCAGCGACGAACGCTTTCGTTCTTGGAATGGGTGGCGACCCAGTGGGACGTGGACCTGACACGAACGCACGTGGCCGGCAATTCGATGGGCGGATCAGGCGCTCCGATGTTCGCCATTCGCCATTCGGACCGAATCGCCTGGGCAACGGGCTGGGTGGGCGTCCACATCCCGATAAAGACGCCGAATTTCAAGAACTCGTACGCCAACGTCTACGGCCAGCCTGAATGGAATATCGGGTTCGAGGATGGCACACCGGTTTGGGACTACTTCGACGACACATGGTATCTGAAGCGGTATCCGAAGAAGGAGATTGGCCTGATCTGCTTTTCCAATGGCAAGAACGACGGCGGTATCGGCTGGGAGCAGGCGGCCGAATTCTACCGGACGCTTCAGGAGACGCGCCGACCGCATATTTTCGTCTGGGGACAATCCGGGCACGGCCAGCGGGCCCGCTTGCCCGTATCGCTATCGGACCGTTACATGCCAATGGACCTGCGCACCGATCAAAGCCAGCCAGCCTTCACCGATTGCAGCCTGGACGACGATCCCGGCAACGGCGATCCCAAAGATGGCGATCCGGAAGGACAGAGCAACCTGTATCTGTTCTGGGAAACTGACGATTTAGTCGACACAAAGGAGTCGTGGCAAATGACCGTCGGATTGGTCGAGAAGGCTCCACAGGACAGCTGCACCGTGAACATCACACCGCGACGCGTCCAACAATTCAAGCCGAAAGCGGGTGCGAAGGTTCACTGGACCAACAAGTCGGTTGACACGGGCCGTGAGATTCAAACCGGCCAAGCCGTCGTCGACAAGCTGGGCCTAATCACCTTGCCCGAAGTGCGAATCGAGAAAGGCAAGAACCGTATAGCAATCGGTTTGTGAAAAATCAAATCCACGAACGGAAATGTCACACCAGAAGCCAGTTTCAGCAAGGCCAACGGATGCTCTGGACTTTTTGCACTCAGCCGCGACCCGTTGCTGGCTGCGGAACAGGGGGCAGCGGGGCGTCGCGTTGCAGCGAGCGGTTGGAGCCTATTCCTTCGTCTGACTCAAACGCTTCCAAGCCCGTACGGCCTGCGTGGTCAGTTGGTTTTGCCTTTCTGCGACCACGGGATGCAAACGGATGCGACCTGAGAAGTATTGCGGGACGATAAGGCCATGCGAGCGATCGGAGGCGAGCTCCGGAGACTCCCATTCGGTTCGCACAACATCCACTACCTGCTTCGAGTTCGTTTGGTCTCCCATCAACAATAGGGCAGTTGCCGCGAACGCACGGACAAAGGTATCCTCGTCCTGAAGATGTGCTGCCACCTTCTTCACATGTTGTTTTGCGCCGAGGATGCCAAGAGCGATCATCGCATCACAACGGACAAGAGACTCGCTGTCTTCGACCAGTTGAGCGATGGTTTCTGTGTATTCTTTGGCTCCGAGCAAGGCCAACGCTTTTGCCGCATCTCCTTTCCGAAATCGGTCGCTGAGAAGAGTTCCCAACTCCTTGACCTGCTCCCTTGCATTGAGCCTAGCAAGCGTGTAACAGGCTGTCTCACCGACATCAGGGCCCGACCTGAGCAGCTTGGCAATTTCCTTGGCGTATTCCGCTGCACCGAGTTCGCCCAACGCGTTCATCGCCGCAACCTGAACGTGATGACTATCATCGGATAGCAGTTTGGCGATGTCGTTGACGTACTCCTTCGCGCCCATGTATCCGAGCCCCGCGGCGGCTCCTTTCCGGTCGTCATCGTCGGAGCTTTCGAGTAGCACAGCCAGCCTTGGAGCATATTCTTCTGCCCCCATAAGGCCCAATGCCACTGCGGCTCCGCATCGGTCATAGTTGTAGAGGAACCTATCCTCCGCGGGAGGTGAGCCGCGTTTATCCTCCAGAAGTCTGGCGATGTCGTTTTTGCACCCCGCGTCTCCGATGACAGCCAGCAAGATGGCTCCGAAACCGCGAACGACTGGGTCCTTGTTCTTTAGAAGTTTGGCCACCTCGCGCTTGACTGCCTTGACACCGCCGGCTTCGACGAGTTTCGGGATTTGGTCGCTGCCGTCAAATGCCCGGAGGGGCTGCAACGTCTTCTCCAAGTTCTTGACTTCCTCTTCGTCTGCACAGTGAATAAGCGCCCAACCAGCGCTCGACAGCAGCCCTTCGTGGTTGCGGAACCGTTTTCGAATTCGGTCGTATTCTCTCTTCTCTTCTGGCGAGAGTTGTTTAGCTGGCGGTTGACCGGCGACAGCGGTATCGAGTCCGGCGACCAAACAGCAAAGTGCGACGAAAACCGCTCGCGTTGTTTGAAGACCGAACACATGCATGCGTCTTGGCTCCAACTACAAATCCACGGAGCGGCCCGATAGTGCTGCTAGTCCGTTTGGCTTTCTCGGATTAGATGTGCAATGGCTTGGGCCATATTCCTATATCCCGCAGCATTCGGATGCATATCGTCGCTTTTGAGGGAGGGCGTGGAGAGGATCTCTGGGATAGAGTCTGAATCGAGCGGTATGCCGTGCTTGTCGGCAAGCTCCTGGTAGAATAGGGGTACCTCAAGCGGCAGCACGGGCTTCGGCACACCGATCAGGATGACGTCTGCTCCGGCGTCTCGTGCGGTCGAAATCATCGCATCGAGATTCCGTGTAGTAGTGCTCTCGTCCAGCTTCTGTAGCATATCATTTCCACCGTGGCAGATTATGACGAGATCCGCCTTCTCCGTCTCCATGACCGTGCGGAGCCTTCGACGGCCCGACGAAGTCACCTCCCCTGGAACTCCTGCATTGACAACTCGACATCCGATCGATTCCGAGAGCACCGATGGGTAGTTCTCCGTTTTGCCAGCGCCAGTTCCGGATGTCAGGCTGTCACCAAATGCGACGACGACAGATGACTCTGACAGGTTCCTGACACTGGTGTGGCCTCCGCAGCCGGCATACAGGGCAAGCAGGCAGAGAATTGCGATGGAAGTTCTTCTTCTCATATCCAATGCATCCAACAATCAGTGGTGGTTGTGCGATCACTCAATGCCCATGATGTCAGATTCCTTGATGCCCCATTCACCGGACTCGCGTTGCATCACGGTCCACCCCAGAAGATTGAACATCGAGAAACTGACGTATGCTTTCTTCATGTCTCCGCTCAATTCGACGCAGTTAACACTGGGGTAGGTAGCCAAGTCCCATCCGGCGGCCCAGATTCTCTTCACGATTGGGGATCATTTTGAGGGACTCCA